>JBEGTZ010000001.1:0-3783 GCA_041179125.1 Pseudomonadota bacterium
CCCCCACCGTAGTATTTGAAGTGGAACAAACCAATGGGCAAGTGGTTTATGTAGACAACCCCTCTAAATTACCTGAAGTATCCAACATCGCCGATATGCGCGAACCCATAGTACAGGCCAATATTTTAGTGCCCCATACCTATTTGGGTGCGGTCATTACCCTGTGTATTGAAAAGCGCGGCGTACAAAAGGATTTACAATATATGGGCAACCAGGTTTCGGTGGTGTATGAGTTACCGATGAACGAAGTGGTATTGGATTTTTTCGATAAATTAAAATCCGTTAGCCGTGGTTATGCCTCTTTGGATTACAGTTTTTTACGCTTCCAATCCGCCCGCTTGGTACGTTTGGATGTATTAATTAACGCTGAAAAAGTTGACGCCCTTGCGCTGATTGTTCACAGAGATAACGCCCATTACAAAGGGCGCGCACTCACAGAAAAAATGCAGGAATTAATCCCGCGCCAAATGTTTGATGTGGCCATTCAAGCGGCAATAGGTGGGCAAATTGTGGCCCGCAGCACTGTAAAAGCGTTGCGCAAAAACGTAATAGCCAAATGTTACGGCGGGGATGTAACCCGTAAAAAGAAATTATTAGAAAAACAAAAAGCCGGTAAAAAACGCATGAAACAAGTGGGCCGTGTTGAAATCCCACAAGAGGCATTTTTGGCTGTGTTAAAAATGGATTCGTAATTTCCCGCATGGCTATTGCTGAACTTATATGCAGCCCTCAACACTAAGATGCGTATTTTGAACCCACTAACACTGTTTTTATAAACCAATTAAAAACATATCGAGGACATAATGGATTTTGATTTGCCGCTTATTTTATTTATCGCCGTTACCGTTACCGGGGTTGGCTGGCTGTTGGATTGGCGGCTTAATGGCGCCAAACGTAAAGGCGCCATCGCAGCGGTTGAAACCCAATTTTCCCACTTGGACGAACAGCAAAAAAAAGAACACGAAGCTTACATTGCCGCAAGTACAGCAGCCAAAACACAGCCGCTGTGGGCTGAATACTCGCAATCGTTCTTCCCTGTCCTAGCACTGGTTTTTGTACTGCGCTCATTTCTAATCGAACCCTTTCAAATCCCTTCAGGCTCCATGATTCCAACGTTGGAAGTTGGTGATTACATTGCAGTAAACAAATTTGCCTACGGCATTCGACTGCCCATTCTCAAAACCAAGGTTATTCCTATAACCGATCCCAAGCGCGGCGATGTAGTGGTATTTTTTCCCCCCAATGACAAACGCTATTTTATTAAACGTTTAATTGGTTTGCCGGGGGATACCATTCGCTACAGCAACAACGTGTTGTATGTGAACGGTGTGGAAATCAAACAAGAATTTATTAAAAGCCGTGTACCGCCTTACCCTGTATTCTCGAAATGTGCTGAGTATGGGGAGCAATACTCAGTCATGACTGAATTACTGGGCGATACTCCGCATATTATGCAAAAATGTAATCGCCCCACGGAGTTAAGTATTGAAGGGACCTATGTGGTACCTAGTGGCCACTATTTTATGATGGGTGACAATCGAGACAACTCTGCGGACAGCCGAGCCTGGGGTATGGTGCCGGATAAAAATATCGTGGGTAAAGCATTTGCTGTGTGGCTACATTGGCCCCACGTCACTGACGTACCGAGTTTTTCCACTGCCGGTGTGATTAAATAATTTATTGGAGCCGTGTTATGCCTTGTTCACGACAGTCAGGTTTTAGTTTGCCCACGTTATTATTTCTTTTTTTAGCATTGGGGTTTGGTTTAACCGTTTTCCTAAAGCTATTTCCACTTTATCAAGATGACATGCTGGTAAAAGAAGCCTTCAAGACCTTTGCTGAAGCACATAAGGATAATTTAAGCTCAATGACTAAAAATGAAATGTCATCGCACCTGAGCAAGTTTTTCACAGTAAACGGTGTGCGAGGGGAGGCTGCAAACTTGAACCACTTGGAAGTTGAACGCCTGCGGGAAAAAGTTATATTTCGTTACAGCTATGAAACGCGCATTCCATTTGTTAAAAATGTGGATTTAATCGTTTGGTTTAAAAACGAATTAGATTCTTCCAATGCTGAAGCCTGTTGCAACCCCAGTGAACCCGCCAAAAAGTGAACCATCCTAAAAATAACACGCTAGCTGAATGCCTGGGCTATCGATTTTCAAACCTGGGTTTATTGCAACAAGCTTTAACTCACCGTAGTTTTGGCGCAATCAATAACGAACGCCTAGAATTTTTAGGCGACTCCATTTTAAACCTGGTTATTGCTGAAGCCTTGTACGAAAAATTTCCAGCCGCCCGTGAAGGCGACTTAAGCCGCTTGCGTGCAAGCCTAGTAAAAGGCGACACCCTGGCGGAAGTCGCGCGAGATTTTTCCCTCGGCCCTCACTTGCGCTTAGGCGATGGCGAATTACGCAGTGGTGGACAAGAGCGCGGTTCAATACTGGCAGATGCTGTGGAAGCCATTATTGGCGCTATTTTTATTGACTCAGGGTTTGAACAGGCTAGGCACATTGTGCGCGATTGGTTTAAGGATCGCATGAGTTATATGTCTTTAGCGATTGAAGAAAAAGATCCAAAAACACTACTGCAAGAATTATTACAAGGCAGTAAAAAACCATTACCTGTTTACGAAGTGGCAAATGTAGAAGGTGAATCCCATGCACAAATTTTTACCGTATCGTGTTCGGTGGCTCATATTAATTCCGTAACCACCGGTGTGGCGTCAAACCGCCGCGCCGCCGAAAAAGAAGCCGCTGAAAAAATGCTGGCTTTATTAAAACCTTAGGGGGTTGTATGACTGAAACCCAGTGCGGCTATGTAGCCATTGTTGGGCGGCCCAATGTAGGTAAATCCACATTGTTAAACCATTTAATCCAGCAAAAAATTTCGATTACCTCACGCAAACCACAAACCACTCGGCAGAATGTTACTGGGGTTAAAACCCAAGGTGGCGTACAAATTATTTTTGTAGATACCCCCGGTATGCACCGCAAACAAACCAAGGCCATTAACCGCTACATGAACCGCGTCGCGACATCCGCCACTTTGGATGTCGATGTTGTGTTATTTGTAGTGGATCGCACCGTTTGGACCACTGACGATGACAACGTGGTGGAGCGGTTACAACAATCAACGGTGCCCGTGATTGTTGTGGTGAATAAAATGGATTGCCAAGAAGATAAAGCTGCACTAATTCCCCACCTTGCAGTGCTGCAAGAGCGTTTAAAACCTGCGGAAATTATTCCTGTTTCTGCGTTGCGCGGTCAAAATTTAAATTGTTTAGAAGAGCAAATTGTTAAACGATTACCGCTTGGCATCCATCTTTTTCCTGAGGATCAAATCACAGATAAAAGCTCACGTTTTTTAGCTGCCGAATTAATCCGCGAAAAAATTACACGTCAGTTGGGTGCCGAATTACCCTATCAAATCGCTGTTGAAATTGACGAATTCATTGATGAAAATACACTGATCACCATTTCCGCCACTATTTTAGTGGAGCGTGACGGGCAAAAACGTATTCTTATTGGCGACAGTGGCAGCCGTTTAAAATCTATCGGTACCGCCGCACGCATTGACATGGAAACCTTATTTGATGCCAAAGTCATGTTAAAACTTTGGGTAAAGGTTAAAGCGGGCTGGTCTGATGATGACCGCGCATTGCGCAGCCTAGGGTTTCACGAATAATTAAATAACCTAATAAATGCGGCGCAAATTATAGATGAACTGGCAGCGAGTCTATGTGCTTCACCAAAAACACTTTAGCGATTCGCGTTATTGGGTA
>JBEGTZ010000002.1:0-4757 GCA_041179125.1 Pseudomonadota bacterium
ACGGCCCCGAAAATATTAAAACGTTTGAATATTCAGTATTAATCACCAGTTTATCCAGCGATTTTCCCGCAATATTCCAACATTACCGCGACAGAGCGGATTGTGAAAATAATTTTGATGAATTAAAAAATCAATGGGGTTGGGGCGGCTACACCACGCAGGATGTAAAAAGTTGTCGTTTAATGGCGCGCACCATTGCGTTGATTTACAACTGGTGGAATTTATATACGCGTTTAGCGCTGCCCGGCAAGCACCACGAGGCGATTACCAGCCGCCCGTTATTGTTAAGCAGCATTGGCCGCCTCACCACGCACAGCGCACAAAAAACACTGACGATCACCAGTATGCACAATGACCTGCCCAAAATAACCAAGGCCTGTGCGCGTTTAACCGCCCTATTTTCTGAACTAAAAATAGCTGCGCCGCAGTTAAAACCCAGGATCCTTGGCGCTGGTTGATGGGGAAGATTGTTGACACTTTTACCCTCTTCAGACCTGATGAGGGGGCGATAAAAATGCCGGGTTTGGATTTTTCTACGGGTTAACTGAGGTTTTTAGGTTAAAAGCTCCTGAGCCCATCGCTAAATACACCATTCGCATCGACGGATTGGTTGTATGCCTCAGTTGTATTTTTATTCTGTTCCAGCCAAAGCTGTGTTTGGCGGGCTTTGAGCTGGATCACTAACGCCTGCTCAAGGGTTGCTGAAAGGTTTATATCAAGCTCTCGAGCTTTTTTAAGTAAGTCGCTATTTATACTCAGATTAGTGGGTTTTTTAGGGGCGGAAGGTTCGTACAGTGCAAGCATGGTAGCGGCCTCTTGATTGATGCGCACAGGGTATGCGCACGAATTGGTGCTGTCAAATGCGTAAGAGGGTTGTCCAGTTAATCTTTCTGAAGGCGCACGATAACAATCTTTAGTAGAGATCGCTAAAATAAACCCCTGTCGTATCAAAAATGAGTGGTATACCCATGAATGTCTCCCTAACCCCGTGTTTATCATGCTTGATATTCCCTGCCTGAACTAGCTAGGAGACTGATCGGGTTTGCGCCCGATCAGTGTGCAAAATATTCCTTCAGTTATCGCGAAACAGTCAGGTTTATTCCTTTGCTTCTGGCGATTATAGAATTGAGTACACCTTCTGCGGCCCAAACAATGTCGTATTTCGGGTCTACAGCAAGCCCCGAAATATCGCTAAAACTGGTACCACCATCGGTATTTTGTGGCGTCAATTGTTTGCTAGTCAGATCCAGCAAAAACAAATTCGGACCATAGCTGATGTAGAGTTTATTTTTGGTTTTATCCAACGCTGAAACACTACGTCCTTTAACGTCAGTCAGATAGTGGGTGCTGTCGAATGCGCTGGTACCTAGAGTGCCTATTGTTGTTAAAGTTGACTTGCTCTTGTCAAACTCCTGCAATAAACCATCGGCGTCGACTAGGTAGAAAATATCCGCTGTAACCTGGGTGATATTTATATTGGTTTGGGTGCTGTTGAGTGTTGCTACATCATTTACCGATCCATTTGCCAAAGTTATGACTTTTAGGGTGTTTCCAGTTGTGTTGCCATTATTGGTAATCACATAGGCTAATTGGTTCGTTTCGTCTATTTCAAATCCTCTAGCTTTTAAACCTGCAAGAGCTCCGGAATCAAATCCCCAGCGCTGAATTAAATTACCGGCTAAATTATAAATTGATATGGCGCTGTCGCTTAATTGGTAGGCGCGATCAGTGGTTGTAGAAAATTTCGCCGCGAGTGTGTGGTTTACGGGGTACACAAACACTTCATTGACAGAGCCGTTGGTAAAAGGGATTTCATCTATCTTTCCCGTTTCTAAATTTGCTCGTCGCAGTGCCGGTACCCATTGTGAAAAGGTGTAAACATACTTGCGGTCGGCGGAAATTTTTACTCCTACAGGGCCTGAATAACCGCCGCTGACCGCGGTGGTCTCGGAAAATATTTTGCTGCGGTTACCGGTGGCTATATCAACGCTAATTACGCCATTGCTGTCGCGGGTATAAATTCGATTGCCCACTTCGTCGATGCTCGAATCCCAGGCCCATGAAATAGCATCTCCCGCCCCCTTAATCACACCTGTATCTACGGCGGCACCGGTAATTAATTGCGGAACAGCAACCAAATTATCAGCTTTATAAATAGCCGTATTATCTCCCGTTAATGTCACCAAATAACCGGTGCCAGCTCCAAATGGCTTAATGCGAATTTGATTTGCAAGGGTAAAAGCGCTTAAATCGATTGCGGAAACTTGCTGTGTACTGGTGTCGAGTACTTTCAATTGTGAATCGATAGGCCTTACGGGAGCGATTTTTTTATTGCCGAAACAGATTATGTCATAGGGTTGAACCACACCTAACCATAGGTTCGAGTCAATCGATAAGGCTTGTACACTGCCAGGCGCTACTTCTGTTAGCGAGGCTTTAAGCACGTTGGAAGTGTCGCTTGAATAAACAATGTTGAATAAATTATTGGTGATTTGGTCAACACATAAACCTGATGAGGCAATACCTGCACTGTTGGGTAAAGAGCTTATTTGGCCTGAAAGGGAGTTTAATTTATTGATGCCACCGCCAGCAAGGTTTGGGAAATATAAGGATTGATCTGCCGCGCCGTATTTCAAAAATTGAGTCCGCGCGAGAATATTTTTTACCTCAGTATTAGCAACGGGTATTTCTTTCAATTTTTTAGTGCTCAGGTCCAGTGCGAGCAGGTGTTCTGAACTCCAGTTGCTGAGCAATAGCCTGTTGTTAAGGCGGTCAAATTCTACTGCGCGGGGATAACCGCTATACAGGGAGTTGCGAATCGGTTGATTGGCCGTGGTAATTGTGCCGTTTACATCTTTAGCGGTAAGTGTGATTGATGTCGCGTCGGCGGGCAGGTTAATTGTACCTGCCCATAGGCCTGCATCATTCAATATAAGATTGGTGCCATTGATACTTGCGGATTTTACGCTTGCTCCGGCAGTTGTAATTGAAACCGCCACGGCAAGTTTAGTCTCAACCCCTGCACCGGCGTTGGCTGCGGGTGTTGGGAGTATCCAGTGTATCGAGAGAGGGAAAGATGCTATGCCGGAGCTTGAGCTTGAAGAGCTGGACGAACTTGAGCTTCCAGTTTTGCCGTCACAGGCGACCAGGAAAATGACGCCTGCCAATGTGAGCGTTGATCGAAGAAGCGTGCGAACTAACATAAATACCTCTATTTCACAGTGTATGATCCTTATTTGTGCAGCGAAAATTCCAGTGGGATTTCCTCCGCTCAAATAAGCTCCTTTATTGCCTCAAGTGCTACCAGGTAAAATTCACTACTGCACCTCTTGCGCCGCGATTTTGCCCGAGGGCGTAAAACGAAGCAATTGATTTCCGACGGACAACTCTGGAGTTGTTTTCCGTGCAATAGAGCAGGTGTGGTGCTTCTGATATGGGTAAGTTGTGTTGCAATTGTGTTGCTTGGAGTTATTCTTTTATGGGTTTGAGTGGGCGCTACACCTCGATGAGCTCTTAGGCCGGGTCAGCGTTCAGTACAGATGCCGCACAATTTTGCGCCTGCGCAAATTCACTATTTATTAAATTAGAACCTGCTGGATAGCGTTGGGTTTTTGCTGGTTTTAGATTAGAAAAAATATTGAGATGTAGTCTGTAGGTTGGGCAGTAATGCCCAACATTTTGTCGTTTTTATCACGGAATTGCCTGTAATTGGCAGGTTGTGTTTGGTAATTCGGATTAAAAATTAATGTGGGTTGGCGGAAAAATAGAATGTTGGGCATTGCTGCCCAATCTACGAGCTGCCTAATCTGCGAGCTACGTTTATCTTCGAAATTAAATTGATCCGGCTTACACGTTTAGATTCCTGTTAACAAGAAATCCAGAGCATTTATTATTTCGCCTCTTGCGTATTCAACTGATGCAATAGCTTTGCCGAGTTATTTGCGTGGAATTCTTGTCAATTAAAGGGTGAGCATGAGATAGGTTGCACCTTCAATGTTTAATGTCGGTGTCAATTGCATTAAAGCTTTATTCATATTCGGCTCAAGTTTTTTAAGAGGTACAACAACAGTGGTTTGCAACGAATCCAGTAGGTTTGCTTGAATGTCCGGTAAAAATGGAAACTCCTTTTTTCATTGCGCACTTTTATATTGGTAAATAAAAAACTACGCTATTAAAAACTCCTAAGCGCATCGCTAAATACCCCTTGGTCATCAACCGATTGGTTGTAGGCCGCTATCGCATCTTTATTCTGCGCTAGCCAAAGTTGCGCCTGTTTAGCTTTAAGCTGGGCTGTGAGCGCTTGTTCCAAGGTTGCGGATAGGTTGATGTCCAGTTCCTTAGCTTTTTTTAGTAAGCCACTGTTTATACTCAGATTGGTGGGTTTTTTAGGTGCATTGGGTTCGTACAGAGGAAGCATAGCTATAGTCTCGCGGTTTATGCGTATAGGCTATGCGCACAAGTTGGTGCTGTCAAATGCGCGAATTAAGAGGTGATTTAAGCCGGTTGCCAAGGGGCGTGAGAACCAATGTATGCTCTGTGTGATTCAGGCCCGGAATTGGGTGGTTGTCCGGGAATCCGGGCGATTGAATCTGTGGTAGGGTGGAATAGCTCAAGCGTATTCCGCCATTGGAAGTAGAAGGTCATTTGAGTGGACCAAAACCAGGTGCAATACGCTTAGCTATTGCACCCTACGCAGTTGATATGACCGGATTGCGCCGTACGCGGTGGTGCGCGTTATGTATTCAACCTGTCATTTA
>JBEGTZ010000003.1:0-5916 GCA_041179125.1 Pseudomonadota bacterium
TTTAGAAAATTGTTTTTAATTACTCATACACAGCCTGCAACAAGGCTTTAGTGTATGGAGATTTTGGGTAATTAAACACAGTTTGCGCCGCTGCATACTCCACAATTTTACCCCGCTGCATCACTGCCACCTGGTGGCTCAAAGCTTTTATAGCATGGCAATCGTGACTGATTAATATATACGCCAAGCCAAAACGCTCTTGCAACTGTTGCAACAACAATAATACTTGCCGCTGCACCGTGCGGTCCAGCGCAGACGTTGGCTCATCTAAAATAATTATTTTAGGTTTTAAAATTAATGCACGAGCAATAGCGATGCGCTGGCGCTGGCCGCCGGAAAATTCGTGCGGGTAGCGGTGGCGCAGGTCTGGATTTAACCCCACCGCCTGCATCACCTCAATGACCGCATCTTCACTTTGCATAGCATTATCATTAAATACATTTAATCCTTCGGCGATAATTTCCAACACATTTAAGCGCGGGCTAAGGCTTGAAAACGGGTCTTGAAATACCATTTGCAAATCCCGACGCAATGGCCGTAAAGCTTTAGCATTTAAGCTCAATAAATTTTCCCCTCTAAAATACACTGCGCCAGCAGCAGGGATTAAACGCAATAACGCTTGCACCAAGGTGCTTTTACCGCTACCACTTTCGCCAATAATACCCAAGGTTTGGCCCGCGCAAAGCGTAAAATGTGCGTTATCCACAGCACGGAACAATTGCACAGGCTTACCCCAAAACGATTTTTTTACCACAAAATCAACACTTAACTGCGTAACAGATAACAATTCCTCCGCATTATCTACCAAGGCTAACGGTTCAATGGGTCTGTCGTACTGGCCCAACAATTCTTGCGTGTAACTATGTTTTGGCTCATTAAAAATAATATCTACTGGCCCCTGCTCAATAATACGTCCTTGGCGCATCACCGCTACGTTATCAGCATAACGGCGCACAACAGGTAAATCGTGGCTAATTAACAACAATGTTAAGCCTAATTGTTGTTGCAACTGCTTTAATAAATCCAAAATATTTTTTTGAATCTGGGCATCCAACGCGGTGGTTGGCTCATCGGCAATTAATAATTTGGGTTGATTGGCTAGTGCCATAGCAATCATCACCCGCTGGCGCTGACCACCTGATAATTGATGCGGGTAGGCACGGGATTTTTCTTCTGCGTCATCAAGATGTACTTGGTGGAATAAATCGATTACCGCTTGATGTAACTGCGCGCCGCGCAACCCTCGATGCTGCGATATAACCTCAGCTATTTGCTGCCCTACTCGATGCAACGGGTTCAGTGCTGTCATGGGTTCTTGAAAAACAAATCCGATTTCAGCACCGCGTATAGAATTTAATTCGCGTTCATTTAATTGCAACAAATTGCGTCCATCCCAGGTAATAGTGCTTTCATCTGTAAACTGTACTTGTTGCGGGTGGAACAAGCGCAAAATACTCAAAGCAGTAATGGACTTCCCAGAGCCAGATTCACCCACCAATGCTAGCGTCTTACCAGCGGGCAACTCAAAATTAATTGCGTGTAAACAAGGCGCAGAGGCGCCAGTAAAAGTGAGCGATAAATTAGTGACGCTTAATAGAATGTCTGCCATATCAAGCTGCCTGCACTAAACGTGGGTCAAAGGCATCTCTTAAACCTTCGCCAATAAAAACCAATAAAATTAATAAACCGGATAAAATACCGAATGCACTTAAGGCCAGCCAAGGTGCTTGTAAGTTATTTTTACCCTGGGCCACTAGCTCACCCAAAGACGCAGAGCCAGGCGGCAAACCAAAACCCAAAAAATCCAACGAGGTTAATGTGGCAATGGCACCTGTAATTAAAAACGGTAAATAGGTCATAGTGGCCACCATTGCGTTGGGCAAAATATGCCGCCACATAATGGTACGATCAGAAACGCCCAATGCGCGTGCGGCTTTTACATAATCTAAATTGCGTCCGCGTAAAAATTCTGCCCGCACTACATCCACCAGGCTTGTCCACTCAAACAACAACATTAATCCCAACAGCCACCAAAAATTGGGGGTTATTAAACTTGCCAAAATAATTAGTAAAAATAAAACCGGTAGCGACGACCAAACTTCTAAAAACCGTTGGCCGAATAAATCCACCCAACCGCCATAAAAGCCTTGAATAGCACCCGCTAACACACCTAAAGCGGCGCCAGATAAAGCCAAACACAAAGCAAATGCGATTGATGTGCGGGTGCCATACAGTACGCGGGCAAATACATCGCGGGCTTGGTCGTCAGTGCCTAACCAGTTGTCTGCGGTAGGGGCAGAGGGGGCGGGGGTGGGTAATTGGTGAATATGGGTATTGTAGGAATAAGGCACCAAGGCTTTTATCATCCAGCCTTTTTTAGCAATTAATTCTTTTACATAGGTGTCTTGGTAATTGGCCGATGTAGCAAAATTGCCACCTAAATCCTGCTCGGTATAGTCCTGAATAACCGGGAACAACCAGCGGCCTTCGCTGTAAATAAATAAGGGGCGCTCATTAGCAACGAATTCAGCGAAGCCTGAAATGACGCATAAAAAAACAAACAACCACATACTATAAAAAGCGCGGCGGTTGCGTTTAAACTGTTGCCAGCGTTTGGCATTTAAGGGGCTAAGCGGCATAAATTTCCCCTATGTTTTGTTTTGGAAATTTATACGCGGATCCACCCAGGCATAAACTAAATCTGACAGCAGTTTTACCAGCAAGCCCAGCAAGGTAAACATAAATAAACTGCCAAAAAACACTGGGTAATCCCGCTGGGTAACGGCTTCAAAACTTAACAAACCTATTCCATCTAAAGAAAACATCACTTCAATTAACAAAGAACCTGCAAAAAACATTGCCACAAACGCCGCCGGAAACCCAGCAATAATGATTAACATGGCATTGCGGAACACATGCCCATACAACACTTGGCGTTCAGTGAGGCCTTTAGCCCGTGCCGTGTACACATATTGTTTGTTTATTTCGTCTAAAAAGGAATTTTTAGTCAGCGCGGTAAGGGTGGCAAAACCGCCGATGGTATAGGCAGTTAAGGGTAGGGCCAAATGCCAAACATAATCTTTAACTTGCTGCCAAAACGTAAAATCACCAAACCCCTCAGAGGTCAGCCCCCGCAACGGGAATACTTGCCAATAAGACCCTCCAGCAAAAAACACAATTAATACCATAGCCAATAAAAACCCTGGCAGAGCGTATAAAATAGACAGCATAAAACTGCTGGCCACATCAAACCGGCTGCCGTGGCGCACGGCTTTAAAAATACCCAAGGGAATAGAAATAAAATAAATCAGCAGGGTGCTCCACAAACCCAAAGAGAGCGACACCGGAAGTTTTTCAGCGATTAAATCCGTGACCGTTGCGTTGCGGTAAAAACTTTCGCCAAAATCACCCTGAAGATAACGCGCCACCATCTGGCCAAAACGCACATAAGCCGGTTGGTCAAAACCGTAGAGGGCTTCAATTTTTTTTATCACTTCAGGAGGAATACCGCGCTCTTGGCCACTGTGTTGCGCACCGGGCTGCTCTGCATGTTTTAGCCGGTAAAGCATTTGCTCCACTGGGCCGCCGGGGGTCAATTGCACTACAGCAAAATTAATCAGCAAAATACCTAACAAGGTTGGCACCATTAAGGCCAGACGCCGCAGAATATAAATGCCCATAGTTAGGGTTTTACAGCATTTAATTTTTGTTCTTTTTCCTTGTCGATCCACCAGGTCATAAAACCGACTTGAAATCCAGTGCTATACGCGGGGGCGGTATCTGGCTGGCCGAATTTATCCCAGTACACCAAGCGGTGTTTTGCATAGGTATACAGCGGCACCATATAGTGATTATTTAATAACACCCGGTCTAATGCGCGGGATAAGGCTACTAATTCTTGCCGATCAGGTGCTTTAGTAATTAATTCAGCTAATTCGTCAATAATCGGGTTTTTAATACCATAAAAATTATAACTACCCTCAATACTCGCACTGGCACTGCCCCACATATCACGCTGTTCGTTACCGGGTGATAAGGATTGTTGAACACCATTAAATGTCATGTCGAAATTAAAACTGTTGATGCGATTAATATAGTGGGAGTCATCCACCAAACGCAGATTAAGCTCTACCCCTAAGCGTTTTAAATTTTGTATCCAGGGGTTGGCAATGCGCTCAAAGGTTGGGTCGTGGGTGAGAAATTCAATCACTAAAGGTTTTTGAGTTTTAGGGTCAATTAATTTGCCGTCTTTTAACTCAAACCCGCCCTGTTTTAACAGGGCTTGAGCTTTGAGCATATTGTCGCGGTTATTGCCTAGCCCATCGGTTTTGGGGTTGGTGTAGGCTTGGGTGAATACTGTTTCAGGCAAATTTGCACGGTATTTTTGCAAAATTTCCAGCTCGCGCCCTATGGGCAAACTGCTTGACGCGAATTCCGAATTGAAAAAATAACTATTTATACGCTCATAAGAACCAAAAAAAACATTGTGGTTCGTCCATTCAAAATCAAAGGCATAATCGAATGCTTGCCGCAAAAATATATTATCCAAAGGTGGGCGGCGTAGATTAAACATTAAGGCCGTCATACCCTTTGGGCTTTTATCGTCGATCAGTTGTTTTTTTAACTGCCCCGCTTTAACTGCTGGGCTGTCATACGCAGTGGCCCAAACTTTAGAAATACGCTCCCAACGGTAATCAATTTGCCGCGATTTTAACGCTTCGATGATTACCATATCATCCCGGTAATAATCCACGGTGATTTGGTCAAAATTATACATGCCGCGATTAACCGGTAAATCCACCGCCCAATAATCGGCAACACGCTCGTACACCATGCTGCGCCCGGCATCAACTTTTTTAATTTTATAGGGGCCGGAGCCTAAAGGCAGCTCCAAGCTCGATGTAGTGAAATCTTTATTTTGCCAAAAATGCTTAGGCAAAATAGGCAGCATCTCCATGATTAACGGCAATTCTTTATTGGTGGTGCTTTTAAATTCAAATTTAACCCTGCCAACATCTAAGGCGTGCGCGTTTTTAATTTCGGCATAATAACTGGCATATAAGGGTGCGCCTTTAGCCACTAAAGTATTAAAACTAAATACCACATCCTCCGCTGTTATATTTTTGCCATCGTGAAACCGCGCTTTAGGGTTAATGTGGAAAATAACAAAACTATGGTCATCGGCCAGTTCAATTTTTTCCGCCACTAATCCGTATTGTGTGAAAGGTTCATCTTCTGAAGATCGAGTTAACGTGTCGTACATCAGCCCCAAATGCGCAGCGGGATTTCCCTTGGCAATAAACGGGTTGAGACTATCAAAAGTCCCAAGCCCCGCCAGGCGCACACTGCCACCTTTTTGCGCTTTCGCTGAGGTGTAGTCAAACCGTTCAAAATTAGCAGGGTATTTGGGCGTGCCCATCATGGTTAGGGCATGGCTGGTGTGGGTTTTAGGTGGGGGGGTATTATTTGCGGGTTGGTCGGCGGCGAGGGTTGTGTGCCCACATACGAGGCTTAAACACACAGCCACAACACAATAGATTACACGGCGAGCATTCATGATTTACCTTGGTTTGGTCAGTTTCAACTGGGCGCAGAGTGTACCCTAAAGCCCGGCGCTTACAAATTGTAGGCGCCGCCCTACAGAAGCCCCATAATGGGCACTTTGTACCACCCACGTCCACCCCACCTTAAGGCACACCCATGAATTGGAGCGAAGAAATTCTCACCAGCCTAATTTGGCTTATTAAAACATTTTTGATTAGCGGTATTGGTTTTGCCGTGGTATTTGGCGCGGTACTGAAATTCACGTCGAGCGGCAGAGATTTTATGCGCTTGAGTGGGGCTTATTTTTCATGGCGCAGGAGTGTAAAACCGTTATTGTTATTGGCTGGTGTTATTTTACTCGCCCTAATTTCC
>JBEGTZ010000004.1:0-22608 GCA_041179125.1 Pseudomonadota bacterium
GAATCACTCTCACCCAATGTTCGCGCAATAAATTGTGCGATACTTTTTGCAGATTATTTAAACCATTCCAAAGTTCATCCAACACCTTTTGTGTGTTTTCGATGCCCTGCATTTCGAAAGACTTATTTTTATTTTCTTTTAATCCCAAAAAAATATCGCCGCCCTGGGTGTTGGCAAAAGCGCTATAGGTTTCCCAAATATCTTTAGGAAGCGCGCCTTTACCGTCACGCCCCTGCGCTAATTTGCATTCAATGTCTACGCTTTCGCGCAGAGCAGCGATATCTTCTGGTGAATCAATTTCTAGCATTAAATTGCTTCTCTTGTTTTTTACGCCTTCAACAACACAAAGTGTTCAATCAAACGAATTATTAATTCTTTTTGATCGGGCAAGCTTTCTGCGACTAATAAGGCCAATGCTACCAAGGTATTGTCGTTAATTAATTTCTCGACGGGTTTTGCTAGTAGACGTTGGTTGACTCGCAAATACCATAAAAATAAAAATGAACCTGTGCGTTTATTACCATCGGCTAGTGGGTGGTTTTTGATAACGAAATACAACAAGTGCGCAGAGCGGCTGGCTACGTTGGGGTAAAAAAATTCCTCACCAAAACCCTGTTCAATCGTCGCAATGGCAGACTCCAAACCATTGCCGCGCAGCTGCCCGAATAATTCAGTGGCTTCGCCTTTAGCGATAAGCTGGCGTTTTAATTCGCCCATTGCTGTTAGTGCATCCGCAAAGTTTAGTGCCACCATACCTTGTTGTGCTTGGGTGACATCGGTAAGGCTTTGCTCGTCGTAACCTTGCAACAAACTCCATGAGCGGGCGTAATCGCTAATCACTTGCAGCACCGCTTCACCTGCTGGTGCTACGAGTTGTTGATTGGCTAAGGTTTTGGAAAGTAGGCTAATGGCTTGTTCAAACTCAATGCCGCGCTCGGTTAAGCGTTTTTGGTTGAGGGTGTAGCCTTGCACTAGGTGTTGTTTGAGGGTTTGGGTGGCCCATTGGCGGAATTGCACGCCGCGTTGGGATTTTACGCGGTAGCCTACGGAGATGATGACATCCAGCGCGTAGTAATCCACTTGGTAGGTTTTACCGTCGGCGGCAGTTGTTGCAAATTTTGCAACAACTGCTTTGCGCTCCAATTCGCCTTCGTTAAACAGGTTGCGCAAGTGCCGCGAAATAACGGACTTGTCGCGCCCAAATAATGCAACCATCTGGTCAAGGCTGAGCCAAGTGGTTTCGTTTTCAAACGATACCTCTAGTGATATTTTGCCGTCGGTTGAGGTGAAAAGTTGTATTTGATTCATAAAAGCCCCTCACCCCAGCCCTCTCCCAGAGGGAGAGGGGGCAAAAGTGCGCACTGTGAATTGGCACTATTTCTATTCATTAGCACGCTCCAGTCCCCTCTCCTTTTGGGAGAGGGTTAGGGTGAGGGGGCGTTGTATCGGTGAGGGTGATTTCGCCGGAGAGGAGTTTGGGGAGGAGGGAGTCGCGGAGCTGGGATAGTGAAATATTTTCTCGTACATTCAATTCAATTTTCTTTAGCAATGGTGCAACCACTGCATCGAATTGGACGGTTAAACCAATGCCACAAAAAGCGGTTGAATATGATTCAAAAGTTTTGGTCGTTATTGTATCAAAGACCGCGCCATGGACATTTTGCTGCAAAGTACTTAATGCTTCTCGTAAATTAAAATAATTAAAAAACTGCCCAATTCCTTCGCTTCCAATAATGCCATAGCACGATTGATTCATACACATTGGCGTTGCAACTAGCGCAAGCTTACCAACAGTTCCTCGTGCTGTAATAATAGCTGCCCCAACGGGCAAAAATTTTGTTGATGATTTTTTCAAACCTAACTCTGTAATTTTCTCTTCTGTATCTACCACAAAGACATCACTTGATGATGGAACGTCTCTCACTGAAAACCATGGGATTTCTCCATTCCAAAAAGTTGGTTCAGATCTGTTTGGTGTACCTCCACCGACAATTGAAATAAGCGATGATAAATTTTTGACAGCCCACCCCTCCGGAATCTCCCCCAACTCACTCTCCTGCATAGCTGCGGGAAATAACGCTGCTGTTTGTGCAAGTTGCTGGTAGGCATCGGCATCTTGAATTTTTAATTGCGCGAGTTGTGCTTCATTTTTACCTGAAATAACAGACATAGCGGCGAGTTCTGCGCGTTCGTGCGCCCTCACCCCAGCCCTCTCCCCAAGGGAGAGGGAGTTGAGCACTGCCATTTTGGCTTTGACGGGATCGAAGTCTAAGAACCAACTTTTGAAAATAGCTTGGGCGATTTGTTCTAGGGTTTGGTTGGTTTGGGTGTTGAGACGTATTTTTTATCTAATGAGCCTAATATATTTGCTATGCATCTTTGATCTTCTATACGAGGAACAAAAATACTAAGATTTCTCTGAGACGTTATTGGAACTTGATTCCTTGTGGTTTGACTCATAACGGCAGCCAGCTGGTTTTGGAAATTTTTTCCACTAAAAAAAGCTGCAAGATATTCAGGAAGTAGCTTTTCTTTATTTAAGCGGAAATGAGTTAGTGAAGTTCCGATCAACATTTTTTCATTTATGTTGGGTACAACAGCTACTCTACCTACCGTCGCGTTGTGCGATAGGAGTACATCATCTGTTTCTATATACCCAAAAGTGATTTTTTTCGCCTTTTCTATATTTAATCTTGGTGCGCATCGAAAATCTATATTTCCTGAATCGTCCAATAATTTGGCTGATAGAAAAGGAACTCCTGTATCGCCAAACTCATTTGCTCTTGGGTAATTTGACCCATGATTTCCGTCTTTGTGGGCTACGATTACTCCATCTTTAATGAGTTGACCTATTGTTGTCATGCTTCTGGTATCAACACTCATAACCCAACCCCATCAAATTCTTTTTACTCAAAAGCCCCTCACCCTGGCCCTCTCCCAAAGGGAGAGGGGATGAGACTGTGCTAGTTTCGGAGTGCGTGCTTTTAGCTCCCTCTCCCTTTGGGAGAGGGCTGGGGTGAGGGAAGCGCAGCGCCTCTGGGTGAGGGTTTTGTAACTTGTCATAAATCATCTGCAATACTGCTTCAGTTTGGGTGAACACTTGGCGATTATCAAAACGCAGCACTTGAATACCTAATGCATTTAATCGCGCCGTTCGTTGTGCATCTTTTTTAATTCCTTCTTCCGTAAAATGCTGGCCGCCATCTAGCTCGATGATTAATTTATGTTCGTGGCAGTAAAAATCGGCAATGTAACCTTCGATTGGGTGCTGCCTGCGAAATTTTGCATTGGCCAACTGGCGGTTGCGCAACAAATACCACACGAGTTTTTCAGCATCGGTTTGGTTTTGGCGCAGTTGTTTTGCCAGTTCAAGTATGTGTTCTGGTGTTATTTCTTTAGGCATGTTTTTTCCCTCACCCTAGCCCTCTCCCAGAGGGAGAGGGGATTGAATACCACGCGAGCTTTTCAGCATCGGTTTGGTTTTGGCGCAATTGTTTTGCTAGTTCAAGTATGTGTTCTGGTGTTATTTCTTTAGGCATGTTTTTTCCCTCACCCTAGCCCTCTCGGTAACTGCTCCCAGCGTGACTCTACCTCCAGCATCCATGCAGTTGTCCCTGGGGGAGAGGGGATTGGATTGTGCTGATTTCAGCGTGCGCGCTGTTAACTCCCTCTCCCTCTGGGAGAGGGTTGGGGTGAGGGTGTCACACACTTCAAAATCCATAACCCAGCCTCGCCAAATTTTTTTTAATCAAATCATTACTATTCACCTGCTATTCCTGTTTGCAACTCCACATAACAAGCATTAATTTCCTCTCGAAACGATTCGGGAATCGCATCCCAATCGAGTATTTGTACCAAAATGGGTAAATTACTTTCAGTAAATGCATCCTTTAGGTCGCCCAATACATAGGTATTTTTTTCTTGTCCCGATAAGTGCGCGACCAAATCTAAATCGCTGGCTTCGTAACAATCACCCTTAACGCGAGAGCCGTAAGCCAATACCCGTGCATGGGGAATGTATTGCTGCAATAACGTGCATACTTGCGTGCGGTATTGCTCGGGCAAGTGGAGGGTATTAGGCATCGGTAGATTTCCCTAATTTCAGGGTGAGTTGTTCGATTAATTTATCCAAATCCGTTAGAAACTCGGGTATTAATACCAGCGTTTGCTTGGCAAAAGCTTCACCATAATCATGTGCGGTGTTGTTGCGGTTATCGCGATACAGAAACCAGCGCTCTACCTCTTCTAGCGACATTAGATCGTGTACCGCCGCCAAGCGCAGTATGTCTTTAATAGGCGTCGCTTCCAGTTTTTTGCCACTGTGGCCATACACTTTTAACGCTTTTTTTATTAACTTAAACGCGGTTTCTTGGCTTAGCTCATAGCCTTTGATAATGGCATTACGGAAAACTTCTTGATCAATACTCTCTGGTTCGGCGCTATCGAACAGACGAAGTGAAGACTCCAAGGTTTGGCGGCAGCGCGCTAGGTGATCGGTATTTAAGTAGTTCATAGTTTGTCTCTATTTACGTTAAAGTTCATAACCCAACCCCATCAAATTCTTTTTAATCTCCGCTTCCAAACGTGCGCTTTCTTCAAATTGATCTTTGAGTTGAGCGACCAACCGCCGCATTTTTTTGTTCAATAGATTAATCATTATCCGCCTCCTTCTGTGCTTTAAAGGCCAGCTGTTCTTCTACGCGCAGGCGTTCTTTGGCGAGTTCTTGTTGCAGTTCTTCTTCGCTAGGGAGTTGCGTTAGGTATTGGGAGGCGAAGAGTTGTTGGCTTTCATTGAGTACGGAATATTTGGCTACTGTGTGGTTGGTTTCACTGCACAGAATTAAACCTATTGTGGGGTTGTCGGTGGTGGTGCGTTTTTGTTCTTCGTACATGCGCACGTACATATCCATTTGGCCAACATCCTGATGGGTGAGTTTGTGGAGTTTTAAATCGATCAGCACAAAACATTTCAAATGGAAATTGTAAAAAACCAAATCAATAAAATAATCGCCATCGTCGGTTTTAATGCGTTGTTGTCGCTCCACAAACGCAAAGCCCTTGCCCAACTCTAATAAAAATTGCTGCAAGTTGTTGATAATGCCTTGCTCTAAATCTGCCTCTTGGTAGCTGCCAGCTTGCAGATTTAAAAAGTCCAATAGGTAAGGGTCGCGCAAGTAGTCTTTGGGGTTGTCCGCCAAAGGCAGCGTTTTTTCTTGGGCTTCTTGCTCTACTGGGGCTTTCTCTTTACTGGATAGCAGGCGTTCGTAATAGAGGGTGCCCATTTGGCGTTCCAATGCGCGCGCAGACCAAGCTTGCTGCGCGGCTTCTTGCATGTACCACAGGCGGGCCTGTTCACTATCAAGCCGGATAAGTGAGCGGTAGTGAGTCCAACTCAATTCGGTACGCACTGCGTTCCAAATTGAAAACGCCAAATAGAAACGACGCATATTGCGCAGGTTACGCTCGTCGAACCCCCTGCCAAAATCCGCAGTTAATTTATCGGCCAAGCGGCTTAATTGGGCTTTGCCATATTCAGCGCGGGCTTGGCCTTGTTGTTCGTCTTCTACAATTAACCGCCCTACCTGCCAATAGGCTTGCACCATGGCGCTATTGACGCTTTGGCGTACCTGCATACGGGCAACGTGTAGTATCTCGGCAATGCTGGTGTAGAGTGCATCTGGCTGTTGTGCCGAGGTTGGCGTTATATCCTTAGAACTCATAACCGAGTCCGATTAAATTCTTTTTAATCTCATCTTCTAACTTCGCACTTTCTTTAAATTGAGTGTTGAGCTGGGTAGTTAACCGCTGCATTTTTTCGGCAAAGGGTTCGCTGTCTTCTTCTTGATCTACTGCACCCACATAACGGCCGGGGGTTAATACAAAATCGTGTTTTTCTAAATTTTTTAATTCGGCAGAGAAACAAAAACCCTTTTGATCTTGGTAAAGGCCCTCACCTAAATCCTCTCCCAGAGGGCGAGGACTTGAATGCTGCCACGCATGAAACGTATCGGTAATTTTTTTAATATCTTCAGAAGTAAAATCCCGCAGTACACGATCTTTCATATAGCCTAAATTGCGTGCATCAATAAACAGCGTTTTGCCTTCACGGTTTACCTTGCCATTACCGCCTTTTTTATTTTTGGTTAAAAACCAAATACAGGCCGGTATTTGTGTGTTGGTAAAAAGCTGCCCCGGTAATGCCACCATACATTCAATTAAATCGGCTTGAATTAAGGCTTTGCGAATTTCACCTTCATTATTGGTGTTAGAACTCATGGAGCCATTTGCGAGCAACAGCGCCATGGAACCCGTGGGCGCTAAGTGGTGCAGCATGTGTTGCATCCAGCCAAAGTTGGCGTTGCCTTGTGGCGGTGTGCCGTATTTCCAGCGCACGTCATTTTCCAGGGAGGCGTGCCACCAATCTTTAATGTTAAAGGGCGGGTTGGCCATTACAAAATCGGCACGTAATTCTGGGTGCTGGTCATCTAAAAAGGTATCGGCATTTTTTTTGCCAAAATTAAAATCAATACCGCGAATCGCCATATTCATGGCGGCCAATTTCCAGGTGGTGGGGTTGGATTCTTGGCCGTAGACTGAAATATGTTTTTTCTGTTCGGCGGCGTTGTAGTGTTTTTCTTTGGCGTGTTCTTCAATAAATTTTTCGCTGCTTACAAAAAAACCGCCCGAGCCCATCGCAGGGTCATATACCCGGCCTTTGTAGGGCTGCAGCATTTCTACAATTAATTTAACGATACTTTTGGGTGTGTAGTATTGGCCGCCTTGTTTACCTTCGGCGAGTGCAAATTGCCCCAGAAAATATTCGTACACATGGCCGAGAATATCTTTGCTGTGTAATTCGAGTTTTTGACCGTTATAGACTGGGTTGCTGAAACTGGTGTCGGAAAATGAATTGATCAGGCCAATGAGTTTGTCATTATCTAATTGATAGCGGCTAATGCGGTCGAGAATATTTTTAAGTTTGCTGTTGGATTTTTCTATTTCATCGAGTGCGTTATCAACTAGCCAGGATACTGAACGCAGTTTTACATCCTGGAATTCTCCATTTATATCGGGGCCGTCTTGCCAAATAACGCTACCGGTTGGTAAAGCGGCGAGGTCTTTAATGGTGTCCCAGCGGGCTTGTTTGGGCACCCAAAAAATATTTTTCTCTTGGTAGTATTCGAGCAACTCCAGCTCGTTGTTCATTGCCTCCTGGTATTCGGTGTCACTATCGTAATTTTCGCGCGGCATGTAATAAATAGTGTCATCGCCTTTTTGTTGAAATAAGGCTTTTAATTCTTCGCGGCGTTCGCTGAAGGCATCGGAAACGTATTTCACAAAAATCAGCCCCAATACCACGTGCTTGTAGTTGGCGGCATCGAGGTTAGCGCGCAGCTTGTCGGCGGCTTTCCACAGTTTGTTGTCGAGTTCGGTAAGGAATTGGTGTTCGAGGTTATTCATTGCGGTTCCATTTATGAACTTGTCTTTGTGGATAGGTGTGTGAGAGTCGCCTCAGGTTTTGATTTTGCGCGGCGATTTTGTGTTTTGCTTAAACCTAGAAACCTCAGTTGAATCACCCAAGTCTGCGCAACCCCTTGGCCCATCTAGCAAAAGTTAAAAATTTCGAACAACCCATAAGGTTGCCCTTCATTTTTAACTTTCACTATCTGCACCAATCGCTTACACAGCTTTTGGGCGCTCAACTGAGGTTTCTAGGTTAAAATTTTGGGGTTTTGGCTCAAGATGTTAGCGCCGAGCCGGGGGCAAAGGGTAGCGGAAAAGAGGCTCACCAGCCAGTATTCTGGCTGGGTTTGAGGGTGTAGCGGGTGGAGAGCCTATATCAGTTTGATAATTTAAGGGCACCTTGCGGAAATTCACTTTTCGCGCGCTCACTGCGTTATTTTCGTGCTCATTCGGTCATTTATACCGCATAAACTCCCTCATTCGGCTTGGGCATCCTCGGCTTGGGCATCCTGCGTCGCTCTACCGCCTAAATCCCTTTAGGCGTGCGTCGCTCTCGATTTCATTCCTGATGAAATTCTACCTTCCCCGTCCGTGGGGTCGTCCAAATGCCTTGCGATCATCACGAAAATTGAATTTCCGCAAGGTGCCCTTTAATTTCATACCAAACACCCCGCCCACTTCCCCGCTGATGTAAATAATTTCGTTCAACCAAATTGCGAAAATGTTGTTTTAATGGGCTAACACCAATACACCCATTAACACCCATTTATCCGTGTTTAAATGGTTTTTATTAGGATATATGGGTGTTATTGGATGTTTTATTGGTTTAAAACGCTTGGGGATCTTTATGGCAAGATGCGGTATTACTAAAAACCCAATAGTTTTTCTCCTCGACGATGGCTTGCGTGTGTTGGGCGTGTGTTAGGAATGTGTTGGGCATTACTGCCCAACCTACGTGAGTGCCGTTAATGTTCTAACCCAAGGCGACATGACTGTGTGCGGCTTGTGTGGCCTGTTATCCTTGTCGGCTTAAATATCGGCTTTAAAAATCGGCTTAAATGTCGGCTTAAAAACCAAAACCCCAAAAAACCACCCCCACCCACGGCTGAAGGTTGTATTCATGCGTTTATTGATGTTTTTGTGTGCTGCTGCATTCAGCCTTAGCGCCCAAGCCGCGCCGGAGCGGCCGCCTACGCCGGTGTTTGTGAAAACCCTGGCGCCTACGCAGCTTATTTTGCCGGTGGTTTTGTATGGCCGTTTAAGCCCGGCGCAGAGTGTGAGCCTGTCACCCAGCGTGACGGAAACCTTAAGTGTTATTCATGTAAAAGACGGGCAGCAGGTTAAGGCCGGTGAGGTGTTGTTTGAGCTGACGCGGCAGGAGGAGCAGGCTTTGTTGGCGCAGGCGCGTTCGCAGTTAAAAGAGGCGCAGGAGCAGTTTGCCCGTGCAGATACGTTGCTTAAAGCCAAACTCACTTCGCAAGAGGCTTTTGGGGTTAAACGTGCGGCGCTGGAGAGTGCGCAAGGGCAGTTGGCCGCGGTGGAGGCGCGTTTGGCGGACCGGTTGATTCGTGCGCCGTTTAACGGGCGTTTGGGTTTGAAGGCGGTGAACTTGGGGGATTTGGTGCGCCCAGGCGATACCTTGGGCCAGCTTGAGGCGCCGAATGTATTTCATTTGGATATTGAGGTGCCCAAGGAGCAGGCCAAATTGATGGTGCTGGGCACAGCGTTTGAGGCGATTAACCTGGATGACAGCTTGCGCGCCCAGGGTAAGGTGTTGGCGCTGGATAACCACTTGCAGCCTGCCACCCTTACGTTGCTTGCGCGGGGTGAGATTGTGGGGCCGGGTTGGTTGGCGGGGGAGCGGGTGAAGGTGCGGATTGAGCGCCGATTTGATGGCCTGACGCTGCCGGAGGGGGCGCTGGTGCAGGAGGGCACGCAGAGTTTTGTCTTCCGTGTGGAGAACGGTAAAGAGACCAGTAAAGAGAGCGGTAAAGAGGACGGCAAAGAGAGCGCCAAAGAAAGCGCCAAAGTCTCCCGTTTGTTGGTGCAGGTTAAGGCGCGCAGTGGCGGCCAGGTGGTGGTTGAGGGCGTGCAAAGCGGCGATAAAATCGTCACCCAGGGCACCGCCAAACTCACCGCTGGGGCGAAGGTTTCGCTGTTGGGTGAGGATTCCGGCCAGCCGTTGCCGCAGTTGTTGCCAGGGAGCAAGCCCTAATGTGGCTGTCCGATACCAGTATTAAAAGGCCAGTATTTGCCACCGTGATCAGCCTGGTGCTGCTGGTGGCGGGGCTTACGGCTTACTCCCGCTTGAGCCTGCGCGAATACCCCAATATCGACCCGCCGGTGGTGTCCATCACCACCGATTACGTGGGCGCCGCCGCTGCGGTGGTGGAGTCGCGTATTACGCAAATTATTGAAGACCGGGTGGCGGGTATTGAGGGCATTCGTTTTATCGAATCGAACTCTGAGGATGGCCGCTCCAACATTAAGCTGGAGTTCCGCCTAAACCGCGATATAGACGCCGCCACCAGTGATGTGCGCGACCGGGTAAGCCGCGCCATTGCGAGCTTGCCGCCGGAAATCCGGCCACCGGATATTCAAAAAGTAGATGCCAATGAAGATGTGATTATCTGGTTTAACCTCGCCAGTGACGGCATGACGGTGCCTGCCCTGACGGATTATTCCGAGCGTTATCTGATTGATCGCTTCAGCGCATTAAGCGGCGTGGCCCGCGTGCGCATTGGCGGCGGGCAAACCTACGCCATGCGGATATGGCTGGATAAAAACAAGCTGGCCGCCTACCAGCTCACCGCCAATGATGTGGAAAAAGCCCTGCGGCGGGAGAACGTGGAGCTGCCTGCGGGGGTGATTGAATCGGTGGAGCGGCAATTCACTTTACGGGTGAGCCGCCAGTTCACCACACCTGAGGAATTTGCCCAACTGGTGATTCGCGCCGACAGCCAGGGCATGGTGCGTTTGGGTGATGTGGCCCAGGTGGAAAAAGGCTCGGTGGAATACCGCAATATGTTTCGCGGCAACGGCGCCAATATGGTGGGTTTGGGTATCGTCAAACAATCCACCGCGAATACGCTGGATGTGGCCCGCACCTGCAAGGCCGAAGTGGAACGCCTGAACAAAAACCTACCCGGCGGGATGCAGCTGCTACAAAGTTACGATTCCTCAATTTTTATCGAAGAAGCCATCCACGAGGTGTACCGCACCTTCGCCCTGGCGGCGGGTTTAGTCATGCTGGTGATCTACCTATTTTTAGGCAGTTGGCGCGCCACGCTGATCCCGGCGGTGACGGTGCCGGTGAGCCTGATTGCCACCTTCAGCCTGCTGCTGCTGTTTAACTTCAGCCTCAATATGCTCACCCTGCTGGCGCTGATTTTAAGCGTGGGATTGGTGGTGGATGACGCCATTGTGGTGCTGGAGAACATCCACCGGCGCATGACCACCCTGGGGGAGAGCGCACTGGTTGCGGCCTATCGCGGCACCCGGCAGGTGGGGTTTGCGGTGGTGGCCACCACGTTGGTGCTGGCGGCGGTGTTTGTGCCGATTGCTTTTGTGGAAGGGGATTTGGGCCGTTTGTTCACCGAATTTGCCGTCACCATGAGCGGCTCGGTGTTGTTCTCCGCCTTGGTGGCGCTCACTTTGTGCCCGGTGATTGCCGCGAAATTGCTCAAACCTGCCGCACACAACCACAAACCCACCCCGTTAGTACGCGGCGTGGATGGCGGTTTTAACGCGCTGCGGCGGCTGTACCAACGGCTACTTGCGCGCATGTTGCACAGGCCGTGGATTGCCGGGGTGATCCTGGGCGCAAGCCTTGCGGGCTGTGTCCTGCTGTACAACCACCTGCCCAAAGAATACGCACCGGAGGAAGACCGGGGCACCTTCTTTATTATGGTGAACGGCCCGGAGGGTGCGTCTTACAGCTACATGGCGCAGTACATGGAGGAGATCGAAAAACGCCTGATGGTGTTTATCGACAATAACGAGGCCGACCGCTTATTAATCCGCGCCCCGCGCAACTTCAACGCCACCGCCACCCTGTTCAACAGCGGCATCGCCATTATTAACCTCAAACCCTGGGGGGAGCGCCGCAATGCCTGGGCGATTATGGGCGATATGCGCAAAGCCCTGGCGGACTTGCCCGGCGTACAAGTGGCGCCGGTGATGCGCCAAGGCATCAGCAGCCGCTCCGGCAAAGCCTTTGAGGTGGTGCTGGCGGGCGGCACCTACGAAACCCTCACCCAATGGCGCGATACGCTGTTCAAACACATCAATGAAAAAAACCCCGGTTTTTTGGCTCTGGATTCCGACTACAAACAAACCAGCCCGCAATTTAAAGTGGCCATTAACTACGAACTGGCCGCAAACCTGGGCGTATCAGTGCAAAGCATAGGCTCCACCTTGGAAACCATGCTCGCCTCCAAACGCGCCTCCACGTTTGTAGAAGCGGGCGAGGAATACGACGTGTTGCTGGAAGGCCGCCGGGAGCAATTCAACGACCCGCAGGATTTAGCCGCGCTGCATGTGCGCTCCGACACCACCGGTGCCTTGGTGCCACTGGGCAATCTCATCAGTTTGAGCGATTTTGCCGACTCCAAAAACCTCAACCGCTTTAACCGCAACCGCGCCATCACCATTGAAGCGAGCCTGGAGAAGGGCTTCTCACAAGAAAAAGCCCTGCACTACATAGAAACCCTGGTGAAAACCCAACTGCCGGAAACCGCCATTTTGGATTACAAAGGCCGCTCCCGTGCCTTCAAAGACGCCAGCGGTGCCAGCAACTGGGCCTTTGTGCTGGGCATTGCGGTGATGTTTTTAGTGCTAGCCGCACAGTTTGAAAGTTACATCAACCCGCTGGTGATTTGCCTCACCGTGCCCCTGGCCATAGCCGGTGGCCTATGCGGCCTGGCCCTTGCCGGCATGAGCCTGAACCTGTTCAGCCAAGTGGGGCTGATTATGCTGGTGGGCTTGGCCGCTAAAAACGGCATTCTCATCGTGGAATTTGCCAACCAAGGGCGGGATGAAGGTCTGTCCATTGAAGACGCCATTCGTCAGGCCGCCGACCTGCGCCTGCGGCCTATTCTCATGACCAACATCACCGCACTGGTGGGCGCCCTGCCCTTAATTTTCACCCCCGGCGCGGGCAGCGAAACCCGCGCCGTGTTGGGTGTGACCTTGTTTTCAGGCGTGCTGGTCGCTACTGTGCTCACCCTTTGTGTGGTGCCGTTGGTTTATCGCCTGCTAGCCCCGTTCACACAATCTCCACTCACCCTTACCCGCACACTTAACTCCGCTTTACAGGATGATGATTAATGATGGTTCGATGTACTCCAAGGACGCGCAGCTCGATGGTTTTTTCCTCTTTACTGCCACTTTCCTCCTTACGGCCACTTTCCCGCTTATTGCCGCTGTTTTTAACCGCCTGGCTAGCAGCACCGCTGCTGGCCGCCGAGGAAGAAACCTTACCGCAGGACATACAAGAAGAAACGCCCCAAGCCACGCTGGCCCAAGGGCGCACGCTTTTGGGCGAATCCCTGGCTAGCGAAACCAGCCTCACCATCTTTTACGACACCCACCCCCAGCCGCTCTGGTACACCCCCAACGGCCAGGCCAACCGGCAAAAACTGCTCGCATTTATAGGCGGCATTGCCGATGAAGGCCTGCTGCCACAGGACTATCACCTCAACAGCCTGCAAGCCAAATGCAGCGGCGACAACCTGCTGCCGGAACTGCAAAAAACCTGCGACCAACTCTTAAGCGACGGTTTCATCACCCTCGCCAACCACCTGGCCCACGGCAAGGTTAACCCCACCAGCCTCACGCCAGAATGGAAAACCCGCACCAAGGTTGTGGACCTAACTCCGCTGTTGGCGAAGGTAGCCCAGGGCCAGGATCCCGTCGAATTATTAACCGCCCTGCGGCCTCAAGCGGCGGAATACCAAGCCATGCGCGCCGAAATTCCCAAACTGCGCCCGCGCCTAACGGACGTGCCGCCCTGGGAAGCCCTCGCCTTAAAACCGGCCATCAAACCCGACAAACCCGACCCTCGCCTAGGCCCCATCATCGAGCGCCTCATGTACTGGGGGGATTTGTCCAAAAGCTACCAATCCACAGGCCTGCTGGATGCCGAACTGCAAGCGGCGGTTAAACGCTTTCAAAAACGCCTAAGCCTGGATGTAGACGCCGTCATCGGCGCATCCACCCTGGTGGCCCTAAACGCCAGCCCCGAGTTCCGGATGCAACAACTGGTTGGCAATTTGGAGCGCTGGCGCTGGCTGCCGGATGACCTAGGTCACAAATACCTACTGGTGAACATCCCAAGCTTTGAACTTAAAGGCATCATCGACAATCAAGTCGTACTCAGAAAACCGGTGATCGTTGGCCGCAACGCCCGCCGCACACCCATATTCAACAGCCGTATCAACAACTTAATCTTCAACCCGAGCTGGAAAGTACCGCCCAAACTCGCAGTAGAAGACAAGCTGCCGGAGATTCAAAAGGATCCTCAATTTTTCGCCAAGCTCGGCATCACCGTTTACGAACGCGACCGCGTAGTAGACGTGCTGGGCGTGAACTGGCGCCGCCTGGGCAAGGGGAATTTTCCCTTCCGCCTGGTGCAGCAGCCCGGCCCACAAAACGCCCTCGGGCAAGTGAAATTTATGATCCCAAACACCGATGACATCTACCTCCACGACACCCCAACGCGCAACCTTTTTAACCGCGCCGAACGGGCGTTTAGCTCCGGTTGTATCCGCGTACACAAACCGCTTGAACTGGCCGAATGGATACTGGCCGAACAGGGCTGGGACATGGAGAAAATCGAAGAAGCCGTGCTTCTTGAAACCACCCAAGCCGTTGCAGTGAAAACCCCCGTGCCCGTACACCTAGCCTACTGGACCGTAGTGCTCGACGACGAAGGTAAAGTCAGTTACCGCACCGACCTCTACGAGCGAGACCTCGCCCTGTGGCGCGCACTCAACCAGCCCATCACCCTATCCGAACCCCAACACCCATGAGCCAAACCTTCCACCGGCGTCTTTGGCGCCGCAGCCTGGCTGTCTTTGTCATTAGCGCTCTGAGCCTTGTTAGTAGCCTCGGCGCGATTAGCGGCCTCAGCTTAATAAGCCTCTGCGCACACAGCGCCACCGCCGATAAAACCGGGCCGGTAGCCAGCGCGGCCCAAAACGGCACGCCAAGCACTGCCGCGAATAAAAGCACTACAACCAAAACCAAGAGCAAAACCACAACAGCCAAAAAAACTAAACAAACCAAACGCAGCAAATCCAGCAAAAAAACCAGCCAAAAACACAGCCACAGCCCAAGCGCCCCCGCCGTTGCCGCCAAACCACTCTTTAACGCAACCCCCATAACCGGGCCAAACTTTACCGCCGCCCGCGCCAGCCTAAAAGTCATCGTCAACGGAGAAGAAATCCCCTACCAACGCTTCTTCACCACCGTTATGCCCGGCCAGCCCCTCAACATCAACGTTGAAAGCACCGAGGCCTACCAGGTCAAACTGGACGGCACCCCTCTAAACGGCCAAAACCAACGCTGGACCTGGCAAGCGCCCAACAAACCCGGCTACCACCAAGCCCAAGTCATCGAACAACTCACCCAAAAAACCCTCACCCTGCACGTATTTGTCCTCTCAGCCTTAAAAAAAGGCACCGACAACATCGCAGGCTTCACCATAGGCCGCTACCCACCGCCCAAAGACGGCAAAGCAACCTACAACGCCCCCCAAGGCTTCATCGAAGTCAACGCGCAAAACCAACACCTCTACATCTCGCCGCACTTCCAACTGGGGCAATTTATCTGCCGCCAAAAAGACGGCCTGCCGCAATACATCGCCCTAGTGCCGGACCTGATCGAAAAACTCGAATGGCTGCTAGAAGCCGTCAACAAACGCGGCACCCGCCTGGACACCTTTGATGTCATGAGCGGCTTTCGCACCCCGTTCTACAACCGGGTCATCCGCAACGTCGTGCATTCACGCCACATCTACGGCAGCGCCGCCGACATTTTCATCGACGTAAAACCCCGCGACGGCATCATGGACGACCTCAACCGCGATGGCCGCCACGACAAAAAAGACGCCGACGTGCTGTACACCCTCGCCGACGCCATCAGCGAAGCCCACCCCCACCTGGCCGGCGGCGTAGGTCAGTACTCCGGCAACAGCGCCCACGGCCCGTTTGTGCATGTGGACGTGCGCGGGTTTGATGCGCGCTGGGGGAAATAGACCATTTAACCTAGAAACCTCAGTTGGGCGCCCAAAAGCTGTGTAAGGCATTGGTGCGGATAGTGAAAGTTAAAAATGAAGGGCAACCTTATTGGTTGTTCAAAATTTTTAACTTTTGCTAGACGTAGCAAGGACTTGCGCAGACCTGGGTGATCCAACTGAGGTTTCTAGGTTCAACTGAGGTTTTTAGGATGATGATCGCCGCCCATGCTGTAGCGCCGGATGTAACCTTGGTGAATCGTAACAAGGTGTTTACTCAGGCACCCGCCGAACGCTTGCGGCTTACGATTTAGTAGCCGCTCCTCGTAGGAGCGCATACCGTTCTACACAAAACAACGCTACATTTTTACCTCGCACAAAATAAGCATTCCCACGCTGGAGCGGGACAAGGAAAATCGTAGCGTGAGATGGCATCTACACGCTCAACATGTTTTTTGCTTACAGGCGGCCATCAATAAAGAATTCAATTTCTTTAGCCGTTTTCACAATACGGCCAAAATCTGGATGCATAGGGTTGAGCATTATATTGTTATCGCGCCGAGCTATCGTACTGGGGAGCAATAGGCCTGCGCTTGAGTTTGATTGTAGCCACTGATCACCGATCGCTGCATTCTCAGTAGGCGCAGGGGTGGTAAACCAATTACTGGGTAAAGCCGAAGTATCAAGTTTCAGCAGCGCGCTTTCTTCAATTTCAAGCTCATACATACTCCATTCATGCAGCTCCATCCGGGTTGGCAAATGAACTAGCGTTTCCAGTATTGAGAGGGATTCGCTTTCGGCAACGTATACACAGGCCATGCCGATACTGTTCCAGCGACCACCCTGTAAGCGCGATCCTTCACCATCAAAAGCGGTCGCTGCCCACTTCCGCTTAAGCAACCTATACGCCTTTATCGAACTCATACCAAAACGCCGTGCTCTATCTTGTGGATCAGTGCGAGAACATCATTGGCCCCGGTTGACGTCCGTATAACAGATATAGGTGCCTCTCCGCCAAGACCTAACGCGGGCGAATTAAGCCATTGGTCAGCCATCGTTTTGTCGCCATCAAATAAATCCAGTGTTGCGTCGTAAACTTCAGTAAAACGATACAGGCGGTCGCTTTCATCGGTAGTCAAAACCCCATCACGAAGCCGTCTATTCAAAGTGGCTGTCTTGATGTCTATGTACGTTCCCAACTTATAAACATCAACAGAAAGTGTACCTGCCACATCGCGAAGAATTTGTACCGAAAACCCCTTTGTGATCGCATCCAGCAAAGGCTTGCCGCGAGGGGGCAATTTAAGCATCTCCCGTAATCGGCTGCTCCGCCGGGATTTCCAAGCCCCAACAACAAACGTTTTAGCCTGCGACTTAGGGGGGGTGAAGGCCCTTAGTTCATGTGTTTTCATGCTGACACCTCTATATTCAATATATCATTTGATAGCTTATTTAGTATCAACTGAAAAGAAGCGAATGGCAAACCCTTCTATTGCCCGAAGGGTAAATAGCTAAAATGGGGTCACACCCAAAATAGGGTCAGCTCTAACATTCCAACATCTACCACTTGAAAAATCCAAAACTGAAGGCCGCTCAAACATTCACCACTTGAGATGAACAATACTCAATATCCACCAAATAAAATCCTCCGTCCGAATACCGACACACCGAAAACGGCGCACTGAAGTGCCCTACGGTTAGTGCAGGTTACGCGTTGTACACCCTAGCCGACGCCATCAGCGAAGCCCAACATGGCAGGCCAGTACTCCGGCAACAGCGCCCACGGCCCATTCGTGCATTTGGACGTGCGCGGGTTTGATGCGCGCTGGGGGAAATAGGCCTCTCGCAGCTTCACCCAAGTGGCCACTACCTTAGCGAGCCAAATTTTGGGAAAAACGCAGTGTTTTCACACCCCAGCACACCCGCACTGCACGCGTGACATTCGCTGCGGCTCTGTTTAAGCTACCGCCCCCCAAACCCGTCGGCAGCCTTTATAGAAAACGCTTGTGCGGCAGAGTGAAGTTAAAAATGCAAGGCAACCTGATGGCTTGTTCAAGTTTTAACTTTTGCTACACGGATCAAGCCGCAGCGGCGTTCAACAGAAGTTTCCAGGTCAACTTATTCAGCTCCAACCACAATAACAATAACCCGTAGCAGGAGTTGCCCGTGTCACAACCGCTCAAACCCCCTAGTGAAGACCGTGTCTCCTGGCGAGAAAAAATCAGTTACGGCCTGGCAGATACGGGTTTTAACTTCTATTGGACGAACATCTCCACATTTTTGCTGTTTTTCTACACCGAAGTCTTTGGCATCACCGCCGCCGCAGCGGGGTTTATGATGACCGCAGTGAAGCTCATCAACGCCTTCACCGACCCCATGATCGGCGCCTTTGCCGACCGCACCAGCACCCGCCACGGCAAATTCCGCCCGTTTTTAGTCTGGATGGCCGCCCCCCTCACGGTTTCCGCCGTACTGGTCTACACCACCCCCAACCTCGGTGAAGACGGCAAAATCATCTGGGCCTATGGCACCTATCTGCTCATGATGGTGTGTTACACCTGCATCAACATTCCCTACAACGCCCTCTCCGGCGTAATGTCCTCAGACCCACAACAGCGCGCCGACATCAACGGCCTGCGTTTTGTGGGCGGCTTTACCGGCGGCACCATCGTCAGCGCCGCCACGCCCAAGCTTGTGGAATGGTTAGGCCAGGGCGACACCCAGGTGGGCTGGCAGTTGACTATGGTGTTTTGGGGCTTGGCTGCCAGCATTTTGTTCGTGAATGCCTTCTTTAATACCCGCGAACGCGTAGAAGCCGTCAGCGAAGAAAAAACCAAAGTCTGGGACGACATCAAAGACTTAAAAGGCAACCGGCCCTGGGTGATCTTGTTTTTCCTCGCCCTCATCATCATGGTCACCATCACCCTGCGCAGTACCACAGCGCCCTACTACTTCAAATACTACGTGGAACGGCCCGACCTCATCGCCGCCTTCGTACCCGCCTATATGTTCTCCGCCGCCGCAGGCGCCGCGCTCACCCCCATTCTCACGCGGCTGATCGACAAACGGAATCTCATGATCATTCTGATGTGCCTCACCGGCATCTTCTCGGTTGCGTTTTATTTCGTACCCAAAGACCAAGTGGAAGTGATGTTCGCCCTGCAAATTGCCGTCGGCCTGGTGCTCGGCCCCAAATCACCGCTGGCATTTTCCATGTACGCCGACACCGCCGACTACAACGAATGGCGCACAGGCCGCAGGGCCACCGCCATGACCTTCGCCGCCGCCACCTTCTCGCAAAAACTCGGCACGGCACTGGCCACAGCCCTCATCGGCTCCGTTTTCACCGCCCTAGGCTACGTCGCCAACGCCACACAAAACCAAGGCTCCCTCGATGGCATCGTGCTGCTGATGTCTATATTCCCCGCCGTTTTTGCCTTTATCGCCGCCGGGGTACTGCTGTTTTACACCCTCGACAAACACCAACTTAAAACCATTCAAGAAGAATTGAGCACACGCAAACAAGCCAAGCGCGACGCCAGTGGGCCGATTTTGTATTAACCTAAAAACCTCAATTAAACCTAAAAACCTCAGTTAAACCTAAAAACCTCAGTTGAAGCCGTAGCGAGAGCGACTAAGGTGCCGAAAACAAAGCGATTTTTGCCAAAATTTGGTGAAAGCAGTAGTCACCACTACGGTGAGCCAAATTTTGGCAAAAATCGCTTTGTTTTCAAATATTAGGCGTTCGCAGTAGGGTTCAACTGAGGTTTTTAGGTTTAACAATTACAAGGGCCAGCCCCCGAGGAGCCACCATGTTACGCCCCACCCACCAAGGCACACGCTACCAACTCAACACCCCCTACACCATGCCCCGCGCGGCGGGCTTTTTGTGGAACCGCCGCATGATGATTCAAATCACCTGCCGGGGGTACGCCGTCGCCCAATACATGCAGCCGGAACCGGCCAAATACGCCTACGCCCCCAACCTTGAAGCCAAAACCTTCATGCAGCCGGAGCAACCCTACTACGCCCACCACCCGGGCCGCTTCTTCTATATAAAAGACGAAGCAACCGGCGAGATCTTCTCCGCACCCTTTGAACCGGTGCGCGCCCAACTAGACACCTTCGAATTCTCCGTAGGCCAAGCCGACATCCAGTGGAAACTGCAAAAAGACGGCTTAGAAGTACGCCTATCACTCACCCTGCCCACCGACGACGTGGCCGAGCTGTGGAAAGTCGAACTCACCAACCGCTCAACCACAGCTCGGCACTTAAGCCTCTACAGCTACTTCCCCATCGGCTACATGAGCTGGATGAACCAGGGCGCCGAATACCGGCCCAATTTAGGCGGCCTTTCTTGCTGGGGAATTGTCGCCAGCTGCGTCACGCCCTATCAAAAAGTCGCCGACCACTTCAAAAACAAATATTTCAAAGACAAAACCTTCTTCATCAGTGACCGCCCCCCCACCGCCTGGGAAGCCAAACAAGAAGCCTTCGAAGGCGAAGGCGGCCTGCACAACCCCACCGGCACTCAATCCGAAACCCTGCAAAACGGCGACGCCCTCTACGAAACCCCCGCCGCCGTACTGCAATACCGCATGGCGCTTGAACCTGAGCAGACAGAGGCCTACCACTTCCTCTTCGGCCCCGCCTTCGACGACGCCGAAATCAAACACCTAAGCCAAACCTACCTAGGCGCCGAAAACTACGCCAAAACCCACGCCGCCTACAGCCAATACATCGCCCAAGGCCAAGGCTGCCTGAGCATAGAAACCCCAGATCCCGAACTCGACAACTTCGTCAACCACTGGCTGGCCCGGCAAGTCTTCTACCACGGCGACGTCAACCGCCTCACCACAGACCCACAAACCCGCAACTACCTGCAAGACAACATGGGCATGAGCTTCATCAAGCCCGCCGTCGCCCGCCAGGCCTTCTTAACCGCACTCAGCCAGCAAGAAGCCAGCGGCGCCATGCCCGATGGCATCTTGATTGCCGAAGGCGCCGAGCTGAAATACATCAACCAAATCCCCCACACCGACCACTGCGTCTGGCTCCCCGTCTGCCTGCGCGCCTACCTGGACGAAACCAACGACTACGCCCTACTCAACGAAATCGTCAAAGACGCCGAAGGCCACAGCCGCACAGTGTTAGCGCGCATCAGCCACGCCATGCACTGGCTCTTAAGCGCCCGTGACGAACGCGGCCTTAGCTACATCGCCCAAGGCGACTGGTGCGACCCGATGAACATGGTGGGTTACAAAGGCAAAGGCGTCTCCGGCTGGTTATCCGTAGCCACCGCCTACGCACTCAACCTGTGGGCCGACATCTGCACCGAAGCGGGCCAAGCGGAATTAGCCCCCGCATTTAGAAACGGCGCAGAAGCCGTCAACCAAGCGGTCAACACCCACCTGTGGGACGGCGAATGGTTCGGACGCGGCATCACCGACGATGGCGTCATTTTTGGCGTCAGCAAAGACACTGAAGGCCGCATCTTCCTAAACCCCCAAAGCTGGGCCATCTTGGGCGGCGCAGCCAACGCGGAACAACGGCAAAAAATGCTTCAAGCCGTAGAAGCCCAACTGGAAACCCCCTATGGCGCCATGATGTACGCCCCGGCGTTTACCGCCATGCGCGATGACGTAGGCCGCGTCACCCAAAAATTTCCCGGCTCCGCCGAAAACGGCTCCGTCTACAACCACGCCGCCGTGTTCTACATCTACAGCCTCTACACCATCGGCGAACACAACCGCGCCTACAAACTCATCCGACAAATGATCCCCGGCCCCAGCGCAGCCGACTACACCCAGCGCGGCCAATTACCCGTCTACATCCCCAACTACTATCGCGGCGCCTACTACCAACACCCCCGCACCGCAGGCCGCTCCAGCCAACTCTTCAACACCGGCACCGTCTCCTGGGTATACCGCTGTTTAGTAGAAGGCCTATTCGGCGTGAAAGGCCAAGGGGAAGACCTCGTCATCAATCCACAACTGCCTAGCCACTGGCCTGGCGCTAAGATTCAACGCAGCTTCCGGGGTGCCCAATTTTTTATTGAGTACCGCCGTGTTGCAGGTATCAAATCGTCATCAATATCCATCAACGGCACCCCCCAAACCAGCAACCGGATTCATTGCCCCGTCGCAGGCGAACGATATTCAGTAATAGTTGAACTGCCTGGTTAACGCTGAACTGCCCCAGAGCACTGCCAATACACTCATTAACGCGTTGTGTTTGGCAGCCAAACCCCACACAAAACAACAATCAGCTCAATTTTAAATCTGCACCACGCTCAAACAAACGCTTGCCAATAGTCACTACCAACACTATACCTATAACAAATCCCAGCACGATAAACCCGCTGGGATTCAACGGGACAACCCCAATAAACACGGGCCTCATAAGGGGAAATTAAATGCAAATAACACTTTTCATGCCTGAATACTGACGCTACAATGCGACCCCGCTCAGTTGGTATGGGTGCTACAAAACACCTAATTAATAACCAATAAATGTTCAACTGAGCAGCAACGCCGATTTTTAATTCGCCATCTGGCTTAAGCCCTTTTGCTAAAAATCTGCGGGTAAAAACTCATATTGGCATTAGTTCCATTTCCTACCTCTCCCAACCAAAGGCAGAGCGAAGGGTGCTGATTTTTTGACAAATCTTGATTTATAAGGTGGCGACTTAGGTTATGTCATATCACTCGAAGAAGAGCTTTGCCTCACGATTCTCAGGGTTGATTTTCGTTGTGGGCTTGCACCTTGCAGCCGTTATTGCACTATTGGTGGGCCTTAAACCCAAGGGCGAAATGGTACTTATTGATAACGTGCAAGTGAAAACAGTTGAAGAACAACAAGTAGAAGTAGAACCACCACCACCACCACCACCTGATTACGTACCACCA
>JBEGTZ010000005.1:0-3017 GCA_041179125.1 Pseudomonadota bacterium
CTGCGCTGTTGGCGGCGCTTCCGCTTAATTCCAACTTGCCTGTGGCCGTTTCTAGGGTTTCTACCGTTGATGTTGTATGCGTATCAGTCGCGGTTAATTTCACCGTTGCGCCGTTAATGGCCTGATCAACGCTGTAGTCAACTTTAGCGTCTGTGGTAGTAATAGTGACTTTAATATCACCCGCAGTGTATGTTTTAAGCGTTTTATCGTAATGATAGGCATCAGCCGCTTCGGCAACCGCCTCACCGGCCATGGATAATCCTCTACCCAGCGCATCAACATGGTCGCCATTTAGCATATCGGCAGCTTCCAATTGAGCGCGGAATTTATCAGACTTGGCTTTTACTGTGCTGTTGCCAACGGCAGTATTTAAAACAATATCGCCACCATTAATTAACTCGCGTACCACATTGGCAAAGGCGAGCGCTTTAGCGTCTAGGGTTGCATCGGGAAGTACGGTGCCGGTGTTGTAAACATCCACAGGCTCATTGCGCACACGGCCTAAATCATTAGCAACTAGAGTTAACAATTCAGTAATATTAATGCCATTGGTATCGAGACTTCTCACCTGAGTTAGAATTGCACTAACGGCTTCGAAGATTTTTGTTAAGGATGCAATGGTGGCATCACTGCTGTTGCTCGCCAACCCTTTTGCAGTAATATCTTTAACCACTCTGGCTAACGCTTGATCCAAGCTCTGGCCAGGATTAAGAGATTGTGATGCACTGACAATAGCCGCGTTCAAAGCAGCAACCCGCAACACCTCATTTTTTCCGGCGGCTAAAGCATTTTTTACCGCATCTTTATCAGTCACATCCAGCGACGCAACCTCAGATAATTCACCTGTCAAACCGAACATGCTGGCAATTTCACCATTGGCCTTTTTAATTGCCGCCACCACTGCATTTACATCGGCGGTTGTCAAAAGTGCTTTTTTGGCCTGCTCCGCCGCGATAGTGGTAAATACTGATAGATTAACGTTTTTAGTTTTATCTAACGTCGGAACAATAGTTTCAAGTTTGAGGCTTGAGCTTGATGGCAAGGTGTATTTTTGGCCAAACGTAATGCCAGTGCCGCAACCAACATCTAAATCACAGGTGATTTTGGTGGTGTCGTTTAACGCGGGGGTAATTCGGAATGAAATGGGTTTGCCCACATAGGTTTCAGGGATTTTAATGGTGTATCTACCCAATGCATCGGTAACTGCTGTGGTAAACGGCGCGGAAGCGATAACTCCTTTATTGTCTAGGGCAAAAGCTGAGACCACGCCACCTCCGATAACCCCCTTCATGGCTGTACCGGTGATACTCACTGTGGGTGTTTCAATGGGTGGTGGAGGTGTAACTGACGAGTTGCTGCTGTTGTTATTGTCGCTGCAACCGCAGCCTTGTGTAAGAGAGGCGGCACCTAATGCGCCAAAGGCTAAAATTCGAGTAACTATATTCACTGTAATCTCCTGGTAAATGGAACATTCAAGCCCTTCCTCACCGCGCTACAGAAGCAGCATCGGTGCGATTGGTCAGGCTAGATGTGGGGTAAAAAATAGTCTTGTGGAAAAAACTACATTACGCTGGAAACTATAGACACCACATTAATATTCGCAACATCAGTTGATAGGCGTTTGATGTTTTTGGTGCCAGAGTTTTACTGTCAATGTTATGTCACTGATGCAGAGGCCGCCCACTGCGGCATTAATTTGACGTGAATGCATTTGTTACCTGGTTAATGCAATGTTGTGTGCGGGGCTTTGGAGTGGCTTGTGAGGTTTTTATTTGGATGGCAAGCAGAAATTTCCGTCAATTTATTTTTGTGCGGTTAATGATTATTTGTCTGCTTTTTTATAAAAATATGTGAAAAGAATTGAGGTGGCTCGTTTGATTGTGGTTTTTATTATTTTTTGAAATATTTTAGATGGTAATGTTTTACTTGTGATAGATTTAACCTAAAAACCTCAATTGAACACTGCTGCTAACAACTGTATTCAATTGAGGTTTTTAGGTTAAAAGCGGGCAAAGCCCGCACAGAAAATTTATTTTGTAATGGGTTGCGGTTGAACTGTTGCCCGAATACCAAAAATATCATTCACAATATCATCGCCATACTCGGTTAATTCCGGCGTGCTTTCACTGTTGGATAAATCCAATTTTGTATTGGTGTTTCCTTTCCAAGCACTAGCCGCCCAACCGGTTGGCACCATGCGCCAGCCGAGGGATTTAGCCGCTGGAAGTGCTTCTGGTGCTAAGCCACCTGCATAATAATCAGGTTTCATCTCGTCTACGGCTGCTTGATTATTAAAATGCTGGATAAATATCGGCTCTGAGGTTTCAACCGTCACATTGCCTTCAGCTACGATATTATCGAGTTTGAAGGCGGCGCCGTTTAGGGCTTTTACACCGCTAAATACAAAACCGAATACGTTGGGGTTGGCTGCTTGGTAATCGGCGGGTAGGTTGTTTACTTCGAATTCGATAGTATTCCACTCGCCCGTTTTTAAATTGGTGAGTACGATTTCTGCTGTTTCATACCATGCCCAACTTTTACCATCTTGAATATACACTTTGGGTTTCAAACTGGTGCCTCCTTCAGGCAACCATATTTGGGCTTTTATTTTTAAGCCGTTTTCAATTTTAAACGGGGCCAAAGTGGTGGAGGTGCGTGTTTCAAAACCAATTGCGGATGTATCATCCGCGCTTGCTATAGGTTTAATCTGTAATGCACCATCAGAAGTTGTTATCTCCGATTTAATTACCCCTTTCCAGTTGCTGCCAGATTCAAAATTTGCAAAAAATCCTTCTGTACCGTCGGCAAAAGTTAGCTTGGTTTGTTCGCCGGTAATGGTTTTTGTGGTTTTGGCTGCTGGGTCAATAATTTTTATTTCATCGACAAAAATAGGTGCCGTTTGGGTGATGTTGCCTAATTGAAAGCCAAACATTTGACCAACAGAGGTATCAGGTAGTTTTTTCCCGTTTGGTCCGTAGTCAACGGTAAATGTAATATCGGTTTTTTCGCCAAATTTA
>JBEGTZ010000006.1:0-27901 GCA_041179125.1 Pseudomonadota bacterium
CGACCGCTTTTTGTATTTGGCGCGTTATCGGCCCAGGTTTAAACAATGTGGCATTGGTGTGGGATTTTGTGTGGGGCTGCTCAATTTGAACAACGGGCCATACACCGCGCAGGCTATTGCAGATAAACACTTCATCCGCCGCTAATACATCCGGCAGAGAAAACCGCTCGATGCGCACATTTTGCCCTCGGGCCTCAGCCTGCTCGATGATCCATTGGCGCATCACGCCTGCAACGCCAGAGTGGGTTAACTCCGGCGTGTACAACGCGCCTTGGTGCAACCAAAAAATATTGTGTACCAGTGTTTCAATAACGGCATCGGTTTCATCCAGCAATAAGCTGTGTTGCTCGGGCAATAAGCTGCGCTGCTCAGGCAATCGCTTGGCCGCTTGGCTTGCCAGCACATGTTCAAGACGATTGAGGTGTTTAATGCCGCCCAGTAGTTTGCTGCGGCTCAGCCGTACCGGCGATACACACAGTGTTACCCCGGCTTGCGCAGGTTCCGGCTGGTCGCCAATAGGGCGGTAGATCCACATACAATTTGGTTGGGGCGATGCGGGCGGTGCGTAGCCCTGGCCGCCTTCGCCTCGGGTTACGATCAGCTTCAATGCTCCAGTATTGGTGATGCTGGCGGTATTTTGCAGTTCGTGAAGCACCGTGTTGAGCTGGGTGATGACCTGCGCTTCCGATAAGGGGATGTACAAACGCTCAGCATCGGCCAATAGACGCCGCAGATGCCAGGGCAGCAGCGGCACCGTGCCGCGCTCGTAACGCATGGTTTCAAATAAGCCATCGCCATAGGCCAAGCCGCGATCCAATATAGGGACTGCTTGGGTGCGCACTGCGTTAAGCCAGCTGATCGGCTCAGCGGTTGTAACAACGGTAGAAGACATCAGATTCGCCCCAGCGCTAGACGCGGCGGAATACTAAGGTTCCATTCGTGCCGCCAAAACCAAACGAATTGCTCATGGCAATGTTAAATGAGCGCTCCTGGGCTTGATGCGGGACAAAATTGAGATCGCAGCCTTCGTCAGGCTCATCTAGGTTTATAGTGGGCGGGGCCACTTGGTTTTGCAGGGCCAAAATACTGATGATGGCCTCGACTGCACCTGCGGCACCCAAGAGATGCCCGCTCATGGATTTTGTGGAACTTACAGCCAATTTGTAAGCATGTTCGCCAAAAACGGTTTTAAGTGCAGCGCATTCCGCCAAGTCACCCGCGCCGGTGGAGGTACCGTGTGCGTTGATATAACCCACGGATTCAGGTGCGAGGCCCGCATCGTGCAGGGCGTTTTGAATGGCTAAGGCCGCGCCTTCGCCATTTTCCGGGGGGGATGTCATGTGGTAGGCATCGCCACTGGTGCCAAAGCCCACTAGCTCTGCGTAAATTTTTGCATGGCGCGCTTTGGCGTGTTCGTAGCTTTCCAACAGTAAAACACCGGCACCATCACCCAGAACAAATCCGTCTCGGTTTTTATCCCAAGGGCGGCTGGCGGTTTGCGGGCTGTCGTTGCGGGTGGATAAGGCTCGGGCGGCACCAAAACCACCGATGCCCACGGGTGTGGTCGCCATCTCGGCGCCGCCGCACAATACGGCATCGGCATAGCCGTACATAATTTCCCGTGCGGCCATGCCGATGCTGTGGGTTCCTGTGGTGCAGGCCGTGCAGATCGCAAGGTTGCTGCCTCTTAAGCCATAACGAATGGAAAGATTGCCCGCCACCATGTTGATAATGGCGCTGGGCACAAAAAATGGGGATATGCGGCGCGGGCCTTTGCTGAGCAGTGTGTCGTGGGTTTCTTCGATGGAGCCGAGACCGCCGATGCCGGAGCCCACGATGCAACCGATTCGGTGGGCGTTGCTGGCCGTGACCTCTATGCCTGAGTCTTCCATAGCTTGAATCCCCGCCACCATACCATAGCGGATAAAAGGATCCATTTTGCGAGCGTCTTTTTCGCTCATGTAGGGGGTTAAATCTAGGTTTTTCACCGGCGCACTGAAGCGGGTGGCGAAGGCTGAGGCGTCGAAGGATTCAATGGGCTGCACACCGCTTTTGCCCGCGAGCATCGCCTGCCAGGTCTCAGTCACTGTATTGCCCAACGGGCTGACCATGCCCATGCCGGTAACTACCACTCGATTTCGCACGCTGGCCTCACTTCAAATAAGTCGTGCGTACACAAGCTGAACAGTGACGCAAAACCAAACAACAGGATTGTCCCGCCGCTCATTAACGATGGCAAAGTAAAGCGTATCGCCTCTTCAAACCCAGAAACCTCAACCGAGTGTCTTAATCTCTCTCGTTAGATGGGGTTTTTAAGTTTGGATGCCACCAGAACCCAAACTACTAAGCTGTAAAAAATAAAAGCCGTAACAGGTACGGCTTTTATTTTTAGGTGCTTTGCAGCGGGCTTACATTACGTGAATTACGCGAGGTGCGTAGTAATGTAGTTAATAGCCAATTGCACGGTGGTGATTTTTTCCGCTTCTTCATCGGGAATTTCGGTTTCAAATTCTTCTTCCAACGCCATAACAAGCTCAACGGTGTCTAAAGAATCGGCGCCTAAATCTTCTACAAAAGAAGCCTCATTTTTAACTTCGTCTTCTTTAACGCCGAGTTGTTCGGCAACAATTTTTTTGACGCGCTCTTCGATACTGCTCATGTGTGGATAACTCCTCGTAGCCTGTTTTGAATTAGGGCATTGAATTTTGTATTGAATTGGGGCATTGAATTTGGGCAAAGATAGCCCCCCGCGCAGATTAGGTCTAACGCCTAGGGTGCTGACTTGGGCGCGCATTTTAACGAGAAATTTGCTTTTTGTAAGCCTTGTCGGGAAATTTCTTATCAGAAGGGCGAAACCAACAAAAAAACGACCTTTTTATTGACTCATGTACATGCCGCCATTGACATGTAACGTCTCCCCGGTGATGTAACTGGCGTGGTCTGAGACCAAAAAAGCCACCGCGTGAGCGATCTCTTCAGGCTTGCCCAGTCGTCCCAGGGCGATGCCTGCACTTAACTGCGCCTTCTGGGCTTCCGGCAAATCGCGCGTCATATCGGTGTCGATAAACCCCGGCGCCACCGCATTCACGGTGATGCTGCGGGAGCCAATTTCTTTCGCCAGCGAGCGCGTAAAGCCCATAACACCGGCTTTGGTAGCGGCGTAGTTGGTCTGCCCGGCATTACCCATTGCACCGACGATGGAGGCGATATTCACGATGCGCCCCCAGCGCTGCTTCATCATGCCGCGCAGGCAGGCTTTGCTGAGGCGATACACGGCACTGAGATTGGTATTGATGACATCAAACCATTCTTCGTCGCTCATGCGCATCAGCAGGTTGTCTTTGGTGATGCCCGCGTTGTTCACCAGCACGCTGACGACGCCGTATTGGGCACTAATATCATTTACCAAGGCCTCCACCGAAGCGCCGTCGGCCACATTCAATACCTTGCCTACGCCTGCAATGCCTGCGGCAACGAAGCGCTCGGTAATGGCTTGCGCTCCAGCCTCACTGGTGGCAGTGCCAACCACTAACAGGCCCGCCTTGCCCAACGCTTCGGCAATCGCAGCGCCAATGCCTCGGCTGGCACCGGTGACTAGGGCTATTTTTTGTTCTGACATGTCGCGCCTCATTTATTCTGGGAAATGGGTTTCTGGGAATGGTTAAAAATGTGCCAAAGACGCCTGCCAGCGGGTTAAATCTTCAGTGGAAAGCAGGGTTAAGCCCTTGTGAATACGCTTGTTCAAGCCTGATAACACACGGCCCGGCCCCAGCTCCAAGGTTAATTCCACACCTTCACCCACCATAAATTGCATCGACTCAACCCAGCGCACCGGGGCATAGACCTGCTCGATCATGATGGCTTTGATGGCCGCAGGGTCCGACTCGGGGCGGGCGGTGAGGTTGTGGACTACAGGCAGCGCGGGCGCGGAGAATGTCACCGCGTTTAAATCTTGCGCCAGCCGCAGGGCAGCGGGTTTCATCATAGGCGTGTGAAAAGGCGCGCTGACAGGCAAATGAATCACGCGCATTGCGCCAAGCGTTGTGCTTTGCGCCATAGCCGCTTCAACTGCGGCTATTTCGCCTGCAATCACCACTTGGCCGGGCGCATTAAAATTGACCGGAACCACGATACCCACCGGGCTGGCCAGCCGACAGGCCTCTGCCACTTGCTCATCATCAAGACCCAGAATAGCCGCCATAGCGCCCACACCCGCAGGCACCGCCGCCTGCATGTACTGGCCGCGCAGGCGCACCAGGTTAACCGCATCGGCAAACGACACCACACCTGCGGCCACCAGGGCCGACCACTCGCCCAGGCTGTGGCCCGCTAAAAAATCAGGCCGCGCAGCACTAGACGCCTGCCATGCGCGCCACAGGGCAATACTGGCAGCGAGCAGCGCAGGCTGTGCGTATTCGGTTAAATTTAGTTGCTCTTGCGGGCCATCGCTGACCAACTGCCACAGGTTATAACCCAACACTTCTGAGGCTTCGGCGAAGGTCTGCGCCACTTGGGGCAATTCATTCACCAGGCTTTGCAACATGCCCACCTGCTGGGAACCTTGACCGGGAAATACATACGCACTTTTCAACACATTAATACCTTTAATTAATCTGAGTTTATTACTTGTCCAGCAGAAACCTCTACCGCCCGCAAGGCTGCATGGAGCGCGGCCAGAAACGCTTCTTTGTCCGCCCCGCCGTGGCTCTTCACCACGACGCCATTTACACCTAATAAACGCGCGCCATTTAACGCCGAAGGATGTAATTGAGCGCGCGCCTGCCGGAACACACCCTGGAACAACCCAGCCAACAAGCGCCTCCAGGGGTTGGCGGCAAACTGGCTGCGCAACGCATTTAAAACCGTGGCGGCCGCCGCTTCAGCGGATTTCAATACCATATTGCCCATCAAACCATCGCACACCACCACATCGGCGTCGCCCGCAAACAAACCCGCAGGCTCCACAAATCCCATGTAGTCAAACTCGCTGTGCGCAGCCAATAAATCAGCCGCCTCACGCACCACCTTCGGGCCTTTTTCTGCTTCTTGACCGAGGTTTAACAGCGCCACCCGCACCCGGCGTTTGAGAACGCGTGTAGCCTCGGCGGCTCCCAAACAGGCGTATTCGAGCAGACGGGGTGCATCGGGGGCGAGCACGCCGCCAAGGTCAAGTAACCAGGTGGCGCCATTTTGCGTAGGTACCGGCGTACACAGCACAGGCCGCGATACATCCGGTTGCATACCCAAAATGTGCGCCGCCAGCATCACCAGCCCGCCGGTATTCCCCGCCGTAACACAGGCCTGCACCCTACCCGCCCGCAGCGCCGCCAGCGCTTGCCCCATAGACGAAGCCTGCTTATGGCGCAGCACAAACGCTGGGCTATCCTGGGCCAAAACAGCCTCTTGGCAGAGCACCAAACACAGGTGTTGCGGGGGTTCTGAAGGCGCCAAAAATGGCTCCTGCACAAAAAAGTCGATGGCAACGCCTGGGTTTTGGGCCAAAAAAATGCAGCAGGCCTCAAACGCAAGACGGGGACCAAAGTCCCCGCCCATGCCATCTACGGCAATTCTTAAGTCACCCAAGCTGGCTTTTTGTTTCAAGCCTACTCGTCGTCTTTAGATGCAGTAATTTTGCGACCGCGAAAAAAGCCATCGGGCGTCATGTGGTGACGCAGATGCAATTCGCCGGTAGCGGCATCTACTGATAAGGTTTTAGCAGTTAACGCATCGTGCGAACGGCGCATGCCACGACGTGAACGCGATTTTTTATCCTGTTGAACGGCCATTAAAGTACTCCTACAACACTGGTTGAATTAGTTAGGTTTTGATCCTTTCAAACGCGCAAGCACCTGAAAGGGATTATTTTGTTCTGCCGGTGCTGCCACCCCTTCAGGCGCCAACATCGAGCGATCCATACAGTCGTAATCGTGCCTAGGCACGAGAGGCAGAGCCAGCAATAGCTCTTCCTCGATAATTTCATAGAGATCTGCTTGCTCTTCAGCGACCACCCAAGGCTCGTACTCCCCAGGCAGCTGCTTGGCGTCATCTTCGTTCCACACCATCGCTAAAGCCAAACTGCCGTGTAACGGCACATCCACCGGCTCTAAGCAGCGCTGGCACTGCATGGAAACACAGCCATCGTAATGACCGGTCACAATGCGATGCCGCGTTTCGGCCACCGAAAACTCAAGCGTAACCGACAAAAAACGTACCGACAAAGCCACGCCAGACAGGCGCACCAGGCTCTCAACGGGTATATCCCCTGCCACCTGCAAGCCGTGCTGCGCAAACTTACGCGGCTCAATAAAACGAGGCACCATGGGGAAAACCCAGCTAAAAATAAGCGCGGCATGATATTGGCATTGACGGGCCATGTCAAAGAAAACCTCAACATTAGGTGCTTATTTTTTATTCACCATCAGCTACCATGCACACTCGATCAACCCGAACCGCTCGCCATGCCCCAACTCATTCTAGCCTCCAGCTCCCCCTACCGCCGCGAACTGCTCGCCCGCCTGAAAATCCCCTTCGAGTTTATAAGCCCGAACATCGACGAAACCCCGCTCCCACAGGAATCGCCACAACAGCTGTGCGAACGCCTCAGCCGCGCCAAGGCACAGGCCATAAGCCAGCAGCACCCAAGCGCGATTGTGATCGGGTCCGATCAAGTGGCTTCACTCAACGGCGCCCCGCTAGGCAAACCCGGCGATGCCGCTCGCGCCTGCGAACAACTTCAAGCGTGCAGTGCTGAGCGGGTGGATTTTTACACGGGACTTTGCGTGCAGCAGGGCGAGACGCAGTGGTTTCACTTGGCGCATACCCAGGTGGTGTTCCGCGCGTTGAGCCTGGCGGAAATTCACGCTTATTTAGCAGCAGAACAACCCTTCGACTGCGCAGGCAGCTTTAAGGCCGAAGGCCTAGGCATCTGCCTGTTCGAAGCCATTAACAGCCAGGATCCAACAGACCTCATCGGCCTGCCGCTAATTGCACTGAGCCGCCTGTTGCGTCAATTCGGCCTACATTCCCTCAGCGCGATGCAATCCAGTCCACCACCTGCGGGAACTGATCCGTAATAAACACCGGCTTATGGGCCAGCAAACGCTCAGGCTCATGGGCGCCGTAGCTGAGGCCCAAACTCGGCATCTCAATGGCCGCCGCCATCGCCAGGTCGTACTCGGTGTCCCCCACCATCACCGCCTGTTGCGGCGCAGCATTCAGCGCACTGAGAATTTCCTGCAACATTAATGGATGCGGCTTTGAAGCGGTTTCATCGGCGCAGCGGGTGATGGTAAAACGCTCCTGCCAACCCAACTGGTCAAGCAAACGATCCAGCCCCCGGCGGCTTTTGCCCGTGGCCACGGCGATGGGGATCCCCCGCGATAACAGGCGCTCCAAGCCCTCATCCACGCCGGGGTAAAGCGCGCAAACGGTGGTGTCTTCATGGATAAAAACGTGCGAATAAGCCGCCCGTAACTCCTCCGCCAACGCGGTATCAATGCTCGGATACAACACCCGCACCGCCTCCGGCAAGCCCAGGCCGATGATATTGGCGATGGTTTTATCGTCCAGCACCGGCAAATTCACTCGGCTGGCCGCTTGCTGCATACAGGTGATGATTTTGCCGGTGGAATCCATCAGCGTGCCATCCCAATCAAATATCGCGATCATCTCAACTTCCGTAAACAGGCAACTAAATCCACAGGCAGCGGCGCCTCCAAACTCAACGGCGCGCCCGCAGGCAGCACTAAATCCAAGCGGGCTGCGTGCAAAAACAAACGCTTACACCCCTGCGCGCGAAAGGCGTGATTGGCTTCAATAGAACCGTATTTTTCATCACCGATGATTGGGCAACCGGCGTATTGGGCATGTACACGAATTTGATGGGTGCGGCCTGTGATGGGTTTGGCTTCCACCAAAGTAGCATTTGCAAACGCCTCTACAACACGAAACTCCGTCAGCGAAGGCTTACCCTGGGCGGCCACCTTCACAAACCGCTCTTGATTTATCTCGCCGCTTTTTAACAGCGGTGCATTCACCTGGGTGCGGTGTTTCGGCCAGGCGCCCTGCACCAGGGCCAAATAAGTTTTTTGGATCTGTCCACGCTCACGCAAACATTCCTGCAAATACGTAAGCACACTGCGCTTGCGCGCCACCATCACCAGGCCTGAAGTCTCGCGATCCAACCGGTGTACCAACTCCAAAAAGCCGTGGTTGCCCGGCAGCTGCCGCAGGGATTCAATCAGCCCCAAACTCACGCCACTGCCGCCGTGTACCGCCAAACCACTGGGTTTGTTCACCACCAGCAGCCCACCTGCGTCGTAAATAATGGCCTCCAACAAATGCTGCTTAAGCCCCTCCCCCACCGGCACCACTGCTTGCTCCGCGCTTAAACGCATGGGCGGCACCCGCACCGAATCACCGATTTTAAGACGGGTATCTGGCTTCGCTCGCCCTTTATTAACCCGCACTTCGCCCTTGCGAATCACCCGGTACACCAGGGATTTTGGCGCGCCTTTTAAGCGTGACAATAAATAATTATCCAGCCGTTGGCCGTCTTCGTTTTCGGTTACTTCGTAATACTGAACTGTTGCCGTCACTGGGCCGCCGTGCATGGTTGGGTTTAAAAAGGATCAACTTAAAAAACCTCACTCAATGAGGTTTTTAGATTAAAAGAAGCGCTGAAATAGGCGCGCAGTTTAACCCAGAAACCTCAGTTGGGCGCCCAAAAGCTGTACAAGGCATTGGTGCGGATAGTGAAAGTTAAAAATGAAGGACAACTTTATTGGTTGGTAACTATTCAGCATGTTTTTCAGCATGTTTTCTATTTTCGTGCCTCATCCCTGCGCAGGGGCGCAATTCATTGCGCCCGATTGAACCGCCAGCGCACTCATCCAACCAAGCGCGATGAATCGTGCCCCTGCAGAGCGAAATGTTTAATACGCTGAATAGTTACATTTTTACACGCTGAAAATTTTCCAAAGCTTAAGCAGCCCACCTGAGACGTTGGAATTTATTTTTAGAATAATAAGACCTTTGCACGAATTAGATTTTGTTTATTTTTGCCCCGTCATTCCCGCGAAGGCGGGAAGCCAGCTCTTGATTTCATTAGGTGTTTTGAACAGCTAGATAAGCTTCCCTGGACTGACGGCTCCCGCCTTCGCGGGAATGACGATAGATTTTGTTTCGTGCAAAGGTCTCAATAAAACCGCCCTTTCAATAAAAATTAAATCGAAAATCCACACCATCACGACACCATTGTTATGGTGTAAAAGACTTTTAAACGCACCTAAAAAAATATACCGCTAATAAGTGCATACCAAGCAAAACAAGGCCCGCAGCATGACGCAAATTGCCAATTAGGTCTGCTGACAACCCAAAGCTTAACGTGTAAGCTGCGCCGCGCGGATAAGGCCACGCCCCGTCCATCATCCACCCTCCATCCACCACCATCCAGCACCTGAGGTTTTATGTTGCCATCATCAGAGTCGCCCAGCACGTCCACTATTTTGGAGCATCCGCTCTACATTCAACTGCTACAAACCCGCAAAAAAATAACACGGCCATTAACCATCGCGGGCTTACTTTCTTATTTCGGTTTAATTCTGGCGGGGGCGTTTTTCCCTAAAGAACTGGGCCAACCCATTGCTGAAGGCGCTGTCACCTCATGGGGAATTGCCTTGGGGTTTGCGGTTATTATTGGCTGTTTAGTGATCACCGTAATTTACGTGTACTACGCCAACAAATACATAGAACCCATCATGAAGCAATTAAAAGAGCAGGTAGCACAATGAAATTATTACTAGCTTTAGTATTCAGCCTGCTACCGCTATTGGCGTATGCAGATGGCGAGGCGCCCAGCCACAATTTGGCCATTGTTTTATTTTTAGTTTTCGTAGCAACTACCCTCGGCATCACCTTTTGGGCCAAAAAACGCACACGCAGTTCCGCTGATTTTTATACCGCCGGTGGCGGTATTACTGGCTTTCAAAATGGCCTTGCCATCGCCGGGGATTACATGTCAGCGGCTTCGTTTTTAGGTATTGCAGGCCTGGTATACGGCTCCGGCTACGACGGCCTTATTTATGCCATTGGCTTTTTAGTAGGCTGGCCGCTGGTGTTATTGCTGATTGCCGAACCGCTGCGCAATTTAGGCCGTTATACCTTCTCGGATGTAGCATCATTTCGCTTACAGCAATCGCCCATTCGTATCCTTGCCGCCAGTGGTTCATTAATCACCGTTGCCTTTTATTTAATTGCACAAATGGTAGGCGCCGGTAAATTAATTGAACTGTTATTTGGCTTGCCCTATTGGATTGCGGTTGTCACCGTGGGTGTATTAATGACGCTATACGTAGTGTTCGGCGGGATGTTAGCCACCACTTGGGTGCAATTAATTAAAGCCGTACTGTTGCTCAGTGGCGCATCACTCATGGCATTTTTGGTGATGGCGCAATTTGGTTTTAGTTTTGAGCAATTATTTTCTTCAGCTGTGGGCGTACACAAAAAAGCAGCCGCGATTATGGGGCCATCCACTTTAGTCTCCACCCCAGTATCCATTATTTCCGCTATATCTTTAGGCGTGGCATTAATGTTCGGAACCGCCGGTTTGCCGCACATTTTAATGCGCTTTTTCACCGTGCGTGACGCTGTAAATGCTCGTAAATCCGTAGTCTATGCCACAGGCTTTATCGGCTATTTTTATATCCTTACCTTTATCATCGGGTTTGGCGCCATCGTCATGCTGGTACAACATCCTGAGTTCTTTAAAGAGGGTGCCCTAATTGGTGGCTCCAACATGGTCGCGATTCATCTATCCAATGCACTGGGCGGTGAATTATTAATGGGCTTTATTTCAGCGGTAGCCTTCGCCACCATTCTGGCCGTAGTGGCGGGTTTAACCCTGGCAGGATCAACGGCTATTTGTCACGATTTGTACGCCAAAGTATTTCTAAAAGGTGTACCTAACGAGAAAAAAGAAATGCTCGCTTCAAAAATTGCCACCGTAGGCCTAGGCGTAATGGCTGTGGGTTTAGGTATTATTTTTGAAAAACAAAACGTCGCCTTCATGGTGGGCTTGGCGTTCTGTGTGGCGGCCAGCGCTAACTTCCCTATCTTGCTGTTAAGCATGTACTGGAAAGGCCTTACCACCCGTGGTGCCCTTTGGGGTGGCGGCAGTGGTTTAGTTTTAGCGTTGGTATTAGTGATTATTGGGCCTACCGTGTGGGTAGATGCTTTGGGCAACAAAGAAGCGATCATCCCCATTAAAAACCCTGCCCTTTTCTCCGTAACACTGTCCTTTTTTATGTGTTGGCTTATGTCCATCACCGATAAATCAGCGCAGGCCACCAAAGAAAAAGCCTTGTTTGATGAGCAAAACATTCGCGCTCAAACTGGTTTTGGCGCTCACAGCAGCTCAACCTAGAAACCCACACCCGGTTCCTAAATTTAAAAACAGCGCCTACGGGCGCTTTTTTTGTTTTTTGGATTTGAAAAGCTATATTTACGAATTACGCCCAATTTTTAAATGGAACCCCCATCATGCCCCAACTCAAAAAACACGCCTTTTTCCATGCCAACATCATTACCGCTTTATGGTGCAGCACGTCGTTATTTTTTAGCGCATCAGCCCTGGCCGCAGAGTTTAAATGGCCTAAAAACACCCAGGCCGCCGTAAGCTTATCCTATGACGATGCGCTGGACTCCCATTTAGATCACGCCATTCCTGCACTTAATAAATACAAAATAAAAGGCACGTTTTATTTAGTACCCTCCAGCCCCACCGTTTCAAACCGGCTCGATGCCTGGCGCAAAGCGGCAAAACAAGGCCACGAATTAGGCAACCACACCTTATTCCACCAGTGCTCAAAATCGGAGCCGGGCCGTGATTGGGTATTGCCGCAAAATGATTTAGACAAAATGAGCCTGGCACAAATAGTGGACCAGGTGAAACTCGCCAACACATTTTTATTTATGCTGGACGGCAAAACACAGCGCACAATGACCACCCCCTGTTTAGATAAAAAAGTCGGCAGTGGCGATAATTACGTGGAAGCCGTGCGCACCTTGTTTGTAGGCATAAAAAATACCGCCAGCAATGGCGTTACAGAAGACATGAACACCCTAGACCCAGCCTACGTAAGCGTAACCTTACCCTCCAACGTAACGGGGAAAGAATTAATTGCCGTGGTGGAACAAGCCGTAGCCAAAGGCACTATGGCCAATTTTACATTTCACGGAATTAATGGCGAATATTTAACAGTAAGCAACCAAGCCCATGAAGAGTTATTGAGTTATTTGGCTAAGAATAAAAACACCATTTGGACGGATACATTTTTAAATATCATGCAACATGTGCGTAAAGAGCGGAAATTGTAGGGTTTTTAAAAAAATCAAAAACAATGGGCATAAAAAAACCGGGTAAAAACCCGGTTTTTTTATTGGCTTGAATTACTGGCCTTTTAGCGCTTCCATCACACCGTCGAAAGCAGGTTTTTTGGCCAGGCTTGCATTCCATAATAATGGCCAGTCGGGGTCTTTGGCGAACCAACTATCCGGGTCAGCCACGCCCCAGATGGTGATACCACCGCGACGCTCAGGGGGCACAATTTCCAAATAGGCTTTGATAATGTCTTTGTAACGCGCCTTTTGAGCTTGTAATTCAGTGCAGTTGTTACAGCTTTGAATCACAACCGGCGGGTTGGCGTATTTGTTGTTTACACGCACATCCATCTCAGTGATTTTGATTTTTAACTTGGGATCCAAGTTAATAATTTTTTGCCATGATGCTTTGATGTTCGCTAAAGAAGCCCAGTCTGGTAATACGTGCATCTGGAAGCCAACACCGTCGATGGGCGTTTGTTTCTGCAATAAATAAGAAACCAGGTTCACCAAGGCTGTAGTTTTATCGAGGTTTTCTTCCGTATTAAAATCGTTGTAGTAAAGCTCAGCATTGGGGTCGGCCTGACGGGCGGCTTTAAATGCTTCTACGATGTAATCCGGGCCGTTGTATTGCTTATAAAACACAGACTGACGGTAGTAGTTACTAGCACTTGGCTCTGATTGACCATTGGCGTCGGCTTTGTCGAAGAGTGCTTCGTTAACCACATCCCAGCTTTTAACTTGGCCTTTGTATTTACCGGCAACGCCTTTGATGTGGTTTATGTATTTAGTTTTAAAGTCTGAACCGGGGTTTTTCGCCCAGCTGGGCAACTGGTAATCAGGGTGCCAAACCAGGGCATGGGCGTGAACCGTAATATTGTTTTGTTTAGCCCAGCTGACCAGTTTATCCGCATCCGCGTTGGCGTAATTGCTCTCGTTGTAATAGCTCATTTTCATCTGGTTTTCAGCGGTAATTTGGCTGAAGTTACCCGTTACGATGCTAGCGCGTTGTGTGCTGGAGAAAATACTGGCGTTGCCCGTCACTGCCACTGCAACCCCCACAGGGAAATCAACCAACTTACCCAAAGCACCATTGCCTGTGCCACCGCCCGTTGAAGAACTGCTAGATGAGCTGCTGCTGGAACTTGAACTGCTAGAGGAAGTGCTAACACCTGCAACGGCGCGCAGGAATTTTGCAATATTGGTGGTACACGTACCGGTACATTTGGCGCCCGAGGGCGGCATGGTGGCGATTTCGGCTTCAAGATTGGTGATTTGATCTAAATGAATTTCAATATTGCCATTTTTGCCGTTGCTGCCGTGACACGCAGAGCAACGCGACCACTCAGCCGGTGCCGTAACCGCAACACCTGAGGAAGATGAGCTGGAAGAAGAACTGCTGCTTGAACTGGAAGATGATTTGCCCGAGCTAGATGATGAACTGCTGGAGCTTGAAGAGGAGGATGAGGAAGAGCTGCTTGAGCTACTGGAACTGGACGAGCTGCCAGTAGCGCCACAGGCGGTTAGCGCTAATGCAACCACAGCGGCACAACTGTATCGCGCTATAGCGTTTAATAAAGGGTTGGGATGTAATGCGGCCATAACGGCTATTCTCCAGGGTTTTTATTAATTAAATAGGGAAACACAAACGCCCTGTACAGGGGTTTATTACAACGGAGGGATGATACAACAGTGGGCTAAGTGTTTTATTTATAACCAATAGGAAATTATTAAATTTGGCGCTAAGTCACAACGAGTATTGGCATAGGCGACAGTTTTTTGGACGGTTGTGTGCAGGTTGCCAATAAAAAATATTCGTGTCACAAAAACGACAGCCTAACTTACGTATTCTGCCTCACCATAGATACGCATCTGCCACCACGTAAATCACCCTAAACTTCAACTGAACGCTGCCGGGGGTTAGCTTGATAACTGCTATGCTGGTTAATACCTCCGTTGAACACGTAATGAACGCGACTAAGAAGCAAGAATTGGCACAAACAGCAGTTGCCACATTTGCGCGTTAAATTTTGGAAAATACTTCGCATTCAACACGAGCTAGAAACACCCGTTTTATCGGCGCTCAAATGTTAAATCCTGCGAGACCTACCCATGTTTTTTAACTGGCTTTCCCATGCCCTTTAATTTGATACAGGCACAAAAACTCAAACAACAACTGGGTATATTCCACCCCAATACACCTTTTTGTTCCACCCCAGAGGCCTCCGCCTATTTACAGTTTTATGGCTTAAATCAATTGGGCGAACAAAGTTATGCCGCAGGTTTTTATCAAACCAAAGGTGTATTGCGTAAATGGGGGCGTCTTTTTGTGCATTATTGGCGCTGCGACATTCAAAAACTCGGGCTGGCCCGCAGCCGTGGCACAGTGTGTTTAGCACCGGGGCTTTTTGATCACGCCGGGTTATTTGGGCCTTTAATTAAATTCTGTTTAAACGAAGGCTTTGATTTAACCTGCATAGAAATGCCCGGCCACGGTTTAAGTGATGGGCAATATTGTGCCATTGATAGTTTTTTTACCTATGCCGCTTTGTGGGAAGCATTTATTTTACAAAATGCATTACACCTCACCACTCCATTAATTGGTTTGGGCCAAAGCACCGGTTGCACCGGGCTTACTGCATTGGGGTTAAGCTCTGCATGTCCTTTGCGCGCCAATATATTTTTTAGCCCCTTGGTGCGCCCTCAACATTGGTTAAAAGTAAAAACCACCTATTTTACTTTAGGTGAATTTATGCAAAAAATTGCCCGTGGTTTACGCATTAATTCACACCATGAAGCGTTTAATACGCTTTTATTTCAAGACCCGCTACAACCGCAATTTCTCTCCGTGCAGTGGGTGCGTGCGCTGATCGCCTGGGTGGATGCATTGGATGATTGGCCTGCACCGCCTAGCAGCGTGCCCCTGTGGATTTTTCAAGGCAGTGCGGATGAGGTGGTGGATTTTGAATGGAATATTCCATGCTTAAGCCAGCGGTTTACTCACACCCAAGTACGCACCATCGAAGGGGCCAAGCATCACCTAGCCAATGAAGCACCCGCATTAACAAAAACACTCTGGCCTGCGGTGGCTGAGGCGCTGGACCAAACATGTCAGAGTTACGTGAATAAATAGGCGCACGTAAATAAATAGAACAGTAGGGTCAATTTTTGCAATAATAAAACGCTCATTCCTCCAATAGGATTCCCCATGCCTGATTTTCAATACGATTTATTAGTAATAGGTGCAGGGCCAGCCGGTGAAGCGGCGGCTATGTCAGCCACCAAAAATGGCCTTAAAGTAGGGGTTGTGGATGACCAGGGCCTTTTGGGTGGCAACTGCACGCACAAGGGCACTATTCCTTCTAAATCGTTGCGGTATGCCGTAAAACAGGTCATTCATTTTCGTAAACAGCCTGAAGTGCTGCAAATGAGCACACTGGGGCCTATTTCCTACCCGGCTATTTTAGAAGCCTCCCGCGCCATGATTCCGCGCAAAGTAGCTATGCACAAAGCGTTTTATACGCGCAACCGCGTGCCAGTACATGCAGGCCATGCGCGTTTCGTAAGCCCACACGAGGTAGAAGTGGATATGGGCAAAGGGGTTAAATTGCTGATCCAGGCCGATAAAATTTTAATTGCCACCGGATCGCGCCCTTACCGCCCGGATAATATTGATTTTAGCCACCCGCGTGTATACGACAGCGACACCATTTTAGAAATGCACCACACGCCGCGCACTTTAGTTATTTATGGTGCAGGCGTTATTGGTTGTGAATATGCTTCTATATTTGCAGGCCTTGGAATCAAAGTAGATTTAATTAATTCCCGCGACCGTTTGTTGTCTTTTTTAGATGGTGAAATATCCGATGCACTAGGTTATCACCTGCGCGATAAAGGCGTATTGGTGCGGCAAAGTGAAGAATTCGAATCTTTAGAAACCAACGAATGCAGTATTATTTTAAAATTAGTGTCCGGCAAAAGAATAAAAGCCGATGCGCTTTTATGGTGTAATGGCCGCACCGGTAATACCGATAATTTAAATTTAGAAGCCGCAGGTTTAGCCGCCAACCACCGAGGCCAAATAGACGTAAACAAACATTACGCCACGGCGGTTCCGTTTATTTATGCCGCAGGTGATGTTATTGGTTGGCCAAGTTTAGCCAGCGCCAGCTACGACCAAGGCCGCGCGGTAGTAAGTGCCATTATGGGCGAAGAAGTGCGCAGCGTTGAAGATGCACCCACAGGCATTTATACCTTGCCGGAAATTAGCTCCATTGGCCGCACCGAGGCGGAATTAACCGCCGCAAAAATACCTTACGAAGTAGGGCGCGCTTTTTTTAAAGATACTGCACGGGCGCAAATTTCGGGTGAAGATGTAGGCATGTTAAAAATACTTTTTCACATCGACACCTTTGAGATTCTAGGTATTCATTGTTTTGGTGCGGAAGCGGCGGAAATTATTCATATCGGCCAGGCCATTATGAATCAACAAGGTGCCGCTAATACCATTTCTTATTTTACCAACACCACATTTAATTACCCCACAATGGCAGAAGCCTACCGTGTGGCGGCGTTAAATGGATTAAACCGGGTGCAGAGGCCTTAAGCGTTTTAGGGCGTTTAAACTGAGTGCCATCCCACGTAGGGTGTGGGAATGCGCTGAATAAGAAATAAGGTAACTATTCAGCATATATCCGTGCGGTACATTAATTTAAGTAAAAATACGGCTATGGTGTAGGTTGGGCAGTAATGCCCAACGCAGCAGTGGCTTCGATAAAAAATGGTCGGAATACAGCGCCTTGAAATATCGGCGTGCTGGAGAGGAATGTGTTGTGTTGGGCATGACTGCCCAACCTACGCTTGATTTAATTTCAAGGTCTCTGCCCCGAATGGCACTTACTTAAGCCGTAACACATTGTTTTTAATGTATTTTATTAATTCTATACGCTGTGCCATTTCTGCTTTCAGACGCCCATTTTCCATTCTGTAGCGTCTCAATATGAGGTTAAAATGTGGCTGACAGCCGCATTTCGCGCAAGGCGGATAATATTTTTGTGTTAACAATCAATTGGTTACGCCTTAAGTAAGTGCCATTCGTCTCTACCCCCTTGATTTAATGTTTCCTGTAGGCGCGTTATTTTTTGGAGGCTGTAGGAGATTTTAAATTCGCGGACAATTTCTATAGGGTATTGCATTATGTCTAACACACCAATTCACCGTGGCCATGGATTAATTTGGCGGCCCTTAGGCCCGTTAATTCTCGGCCTTGTGCTGTCAGCCTGTGCCGCAGCTCCCGTTCGTGAGCCCGCCGCACGTCACCCCGCACCCGAATCAATACCCACCAACACACCGCAATCTGCGGTATATCCAAAAGCCAATGACGGCACTAATGCAAAAAATTCTGCGCCGAGTTTGCAGCATGCCGGGCAGAATAATACTGGAGCTGAGCCTGACGCTATGGTGCAGAAAGTTTCTTATATAGTTGGGTACCGCTTGGCGACCCAAGGCAAAGAGCGAGGTTTTACCCTAAGTGAAGCGCTGTTTATTGCAGGTATCGATGATATACAAAGTGGCCGCGGTGCAAAAATAAACCAGGCCGATGAAACAATAATTATGACCGAATTCAAAAGCGTTCAGCAGGCGAAGGCCACTTTGGTTGAAGACTCCAAAAACCCCAAATTGATTCGCCCGGTTAATGGCGCTGAGAATAGCGGCAAAAAAGCTGCTGATATTAAATTGCCGGGTAGTAAACATAATTCCCTGGAGGAGAAAGTATCCTATGTAATTGGTTCGCGCATGGCGGCACAATCAGGTGCCACTGGCTTTATTATTGATCAGCAGCAGATACTTAAAGCGTTGGAAGATGTGCGCAAGGGTGCTAAGTCGTCTATTTCTGCAGAAGAACAAGCGGCCGTCATGACGGCATTTGAAAAACAAAATAAAGCTGCGGCTGCGCAACGCGCCCAAGTACTTGCGCAGGAGAACCTTAGAAAGGGGGAAGAATTTCTTGCGCAAAACCGCACCGCAGCAGGTATTGAGGTCACCCCATCCGCCCTGCAATACAAGGTGTTACAGGCCTCGAAGGAATCAAAACCTAAAACACCAAAACTTGGGGATACAGTAAAGGTGCATTACCGTGGCCAATTAATTGATGGCACAGTGTTCGATAGTTCTATTGATAAAGGCGAGCCTGTGGTATTTCCAGTGAGCAGTGTGATACCCGGCTGGATTGAGGCGTTACAAGTCATGAAAACTGGAGATAAGTTCCAAATATTTGTGCCCGCCCAATTAGCCTATGGTGCAGGCGAAACAGGTGGAATACCGGCTAATTCGGTATTAATTTTTGAGCTGCATTTATTGGCTGTTGAGGGGAAAAAATAAATTACTGGTGTAAATTCTGGCTCAATACATATAGCCGGCCATGGGCAGAAAAATAAAAATAAACCTGCTTGCAGCATTAGCTTTAGGGAAAATGCCATTGGATTTTTAAAATACCAGGAGCGATACGAGGCCACCACCCTATCAACCCAGCGAAACCAGCCTTGTAGGGCGGGTTAATAACCCGCGCTGACAGTGTTGTCGCTTACGATAATTTTTGTAAATACACGGGATTTTATTGCGCGGTTTTTTATTGGGTTTGTGCTTGGCTGCTGGTGCGCTGCGCGGGTTACGCCTTCGGCTAACCCGCCCTACACGGCTGTCAGCCACATTTTAACCTCATCTTGAGACGCTACAGAATGGAAAATGGGCGTCTGAAAGCAGAAATGGCACAGCGTATGGAATTAATAAAATACATTAAAAACAATGTGTTACAGCTTAAGTAAGTGCCATTCGCACCTGACCCCTTGATTGCTTTTAATTGGCACACTCTTCTTTAATTTTGTTTCCAGTCTTCTGAAATAAAAAATATCTTTCGCTTAGATTTTCCTTGTCGTAGATCCTTAGGTTTTTCTTTATAACGCACACAGCAAAAGAATCCAAACCAATCTGTCCAACTAGCCTTTCACCTGTCGCAATATGAAAAACACCATCCTCAAAAGCGTAGCTTTCCCCGCACTCTTTTCCAACTAAAGGATTGATCTCTTTTATTAAGTTCGTTAGCTCAATTTCATTCCTAAAAAATGGCTCAGTTTTAAATTTTAGCACCAGCGCTCGATACAGCTTAGATTGCTGGCATGCTGACACCAATAAAGCCTTAGAGTGCGATTCATCAATATAATATCTTGGCCAAATCACATACACCAAAAAACACACAGCAATACATATCAGTATTATTTTCCATAAATTAGATTTAAAGGCGATCATTTAGCTCTCCATGTCAAATTTTTTAGTTCTGGCTTGGCATATTCTCCTGGCGCCACATCTCCATATTCAAGATAATTTCTATATTGTTTTCCATAAGATGTAATTATCCCATGAGTTAAATCCCCCCGGATTTTCCTTGTTGATATTGCTTATCGGTTGCATTGGCTCCGTACAAAGCTACTGCCTCATTAATGTGCAATAATTCATGAAAGATATTTCCCATTGTTAAATTATCATTATTCTCGATAATGTTTGAGTAAATAGTTTTATTGGATACGCTTGCCAGGCCATCTAAACTTGCGAACCCCAACATTCCAGCCATCCGCCGGTACAAAGCCGAGCATAAATAAAGGCGCAAATTTAACTGATTCTCGCCGCAAGATGGAATATTGGGGTTATCCCCCCAACCTACAGTTGCACGTAACAACGTGCGGACGCGCTGAATAGTTGCATTTATTCCTCCATATCCTCATCCACTGCCTCAGGCGCAGGCACTGGTGCAACAGGCGCAACCGGTGCAGCCTGAGGCTGCGGCACATGTTTTACCACGCCGTGAATAGTATGTTGGTGTTCAAAATACACGGTGAAACTCGGGTAATCCCAAACACTAATCGGCGGCTGCCCAACGGGGCCGCTTTTGTGTTCAGGTTCGCCGTACTGGGCCTGCACTTGGCTCATGCTCATGCCTTTGGGCGGTAATTTCACCTGTGTGCCCTGCTGGGAACCTACAGGAACGATTATTTGCTCTGCCCAACAGGGGGCGTTTAGACCAAAGGCGAGTACCGCCAGCCGGAAGAATAAATTCAGTTGCATAATGCCGCCTCGTTTTTGGGTTGAGAAGGAATGAATTAACGATGTTGTTTGCGCTTTGCGGCCATCCGTTTACAATCGCGCGCCCTTAAGCAGTAACTTAAGGCCCGTGTTGAGTTGGCCGCCCCTTTTTGTCGAACAAGATCAAGGGTAACGCCCCCGTCGCAACTTTCCTAGCCCTTAATAAATAGCCCTTCATACACTCATCATGGCACATGCACTTCCTTTATTAATTGGCTTTAGATATACCCGCGCTAAACAACGTAATTCATTTATTTCGTTTGTAAGCCTATTTGCTTTTTTGGGTATGGCCTTGGGCGTATTCGCGTTAATTGTAGTGCTTTCGGTGATGAATGGTTTTGATGCTGAATTGCGCGGACGCATTTTACGCGCAGTGCCGCACGGATATTTAACACAGGAATCCGGCGTGCAGGATTGGCCTAAATGGGCCGAGCAAGTGCGCGCGTTCCCGTTTGTACACGGAGCCGCGCCTTTTATTGCAGGCCAAGCATTAATTAGCGCCAATGGCCTGGTGCGGCCTGCGGAAATTCAAGCCATAGATTTAACCTCCGAGCCGTCCGTTTCCCAAATACACCAGCATGTTATTGCAGGCAGCCTAGCGCCTATGGCGCCTGGTGAATTTGGCATGGTGTTGGGCAGTATTGCCGCGCAGTATATGGAGCTGGCCGTGGGCGATAAAATTTTAGTGACCTTGCCGCAAATATCGATTACCCCTGCGGGGGTATTTCCGCGCACAAAACGTTTTACGTTGGTGGGTATTTTTGAAGTGGGCGCACAGGTGGACCAAAGTTTAGCGCTGATTAATATTGAAGACGGACAAAAACTATTTAAAAAAGGCGATGCTGTGGATGGGTTGCGTGTGGAATTTGATTCTATTTACAACGCGCCCGGTTATTTAACGCAATTAACTCAGGCTTTAAATATTAACGGCAACCGGTTTATCGCTCGCGATTGGAGCCAAACCCAGGGCAGTTTATTTCAAGCCGTAAAAATGGAAAAAACGGTAGTGAGTGTTTTATTGGCGATTATCATTTTTGTCGCTGCATTTAATATCGTGACCAGCCTCATCATGATGGTGGGGGAAAAACGCAGTGATATTGCGGTATTGCGCACAATGGGTATGAGTGTGCGGGGTATTGTGACCATTTTTATGGTGCAGGGCATTAGCATTGGTTTATTAGGTATTTTAATTGGCAGCCTGTGCGGTATTGCAGCGGCGCTGACGATTGCGCAGATTATTGTGGGCATTGAAACACTGTTAGGCATACAAATATTCGACCCTGAAGTGTATTTCGTCAGTTATTTTCCGTCTGTTTGGCAGTGGCAAGATACGTTAAAAGTTGTTGTAGGCGCCACAATTACCTGTGTGCTCGCCAGTGTGTATCCCGCTTGGCGGGCTTCAAAAATCGCCCCGGCGGAAGCCTTGCGGTACAACATTTAACCTAAAAACCTCAGTTGAACTCGTAGCGAGAGCGACTAAGACGCCGAATTTGCAGTTTTTTTTGCTGAATTTTGGTGAAAGCAGTAGTCACCTCTACGGTGAGCCAAAATTCAGCAAAAAACACTGCAAATTCAAGTATTAGGCGTTCGCAGTAGAGTTCAACTGAGGTTTTTAGGATTATGATAACTGCCGCACATATTTACGGGTTCAACAGTTTATGGCAAGCAATAGTTTCCTCGTGAAGGTATTTTCTATCATTTTTTTGCCGAGGCTATATATGCTTGCTGGATGAGATAGGCATCACCGGAGGCGCGGTGCCTTGACTCTGGGTGTTGCTGGCGAAGTTGCATCAGCGTGTCGTCCCAACACTCGTGCTGGCGGGGGGTTTGGATGCCTTCAATCGGGGACAGAGTAAAACTGGGCCAAAGCCCCACAGCTTGGTAGAGCGTGTTTAACCAGTATTGATCCGCCACCCAGCCATCGGAAAACACGCGTTTGTCGTGCAGAAGCTCATTGAGTTCTTTGGCAACGGCAAGGGCTGGCTGGCCTTGAGTTTCCAGGTGTATACGGCTTATGCCGTGGGCTTTAAACGCGCTTTCATCCCAAGAGACCCACTGCGGCAAGGGTTTGATCAAACTACAGTAACGCTGCCCAAGCTCATTGATAACGCCGATTTCGATGGGATAACTGCCAGAGCCGAAACCGGAAGCCTCTATGTCGATGATGATGGGTATCACTTAAGTCATGGCGCCATAAAAATGATTGGATAATTTTGTACGGCAGGTTTAACTCCAAACCGTACAAAAAAGGACATATTGGCGGGTTCTAAAATGCTGAACACAGGCCTAAGTATGGGCCAATGGTGCTACTTCACCACCCGTAAACTGGGCCGTTTCTCTGGGGTTGTACCTGCGGGTTTGCTTGGAACAGGATCTGAAGGTGGTGGCTCTGCTTCACGTTCGAACATCATTCCCTTGCCATTTTCACGGGCGTAGATACCTAACACAGCAAAACAAGGGACATAAATATCCGTGGATACCCCGCCAAACCGCGCCGAAAAAGCTACGGCTTCGTTGGTGAGATTGATCGAATCCACTGCGCGTGGCGCTATATTCAGAATAATTTGTCCGTCTTTATTCACGTATTGTTGTGGCACATGAACACTTGGACTTAGGGCATCTACCGCGAGATAAGGCGTTAAGTTGTTATCCAAAATCCATTCGTACAACGCCCTAATAAGGTAAGGCTTACTCGAGGTCATGGACATAGACATCTACACCTGTATCAAAAAATAACGCGCCGCCGGTAAGTACCGACCACATGGGTTAGTCGAAAATGAAAAGATCATACTAGAAACGCCAGCCAGGGAGTGCGGGACAACCCACAGGCTTTAACCTCAGTTTAAAAGGGGTGGACAGAAGGAAGACGCGCTGGCTAACGCACTACCCGTTTGCCCGCAACAAACGCGGCGCGCACTCAAAGTGCGCGCCCAAAACGATTAGTGTATGCCCTTCCAATATTCGCGGTTCAGCAGCAGCACACACACGAAAAATATGGAAAGAAACCCTAATACATACCAACCCATCTGCTGGCGATTGGCCGCGCCTGGCTCAGCCAAATACACCATAAAATTAACCAAGTCCTCAACGGCTTCGGTGTATTCCGCAGGTGTCATGCTGCCTTTTGTTTTGCCCACTTCTAAACGGCCACACTCCACCATTTTAGGTTCGCCAAGTTTATCCCGCTCGGTAACACCGTGGGTGTCGGTGTGTGGGCCGGTGGCACATTCGGGCAGCCCTTGCAGTTCAAGCAGAACATGGGGCATACCCACATTGGGGAACACTTTGTTATTTACGCCCGTTGGACGCGTTTCATCTTTGTAAAAACTGCGCAGGTATGTGTATACCCACTCAGGGCTACGGGCGCGTGTTGCAAGGCTTAAATCTGGCGGCGTGGCACCAAACCAAGCTTTGGATTTTTTAGGCGCCATTGCGATGCTCATGGTGTCGCCGATTTTTTGATCGCCCAATATTAAATTGGCAGCGACTTGTTTCTCGGGAATCTCCAAGTCCTGAGCAAGACGCGCAAAACGTGCATAGTTTGCCGAATGACAGCCCATGCAATAGTTAACAAAATATTTGGCGCCGCGCTGTAAAGAAGCTTTATCGTCAAAATCGGGCTTGAAATGATCACAGGCTACGGTTCCACAGTGCCCCATTGCCTCATTAGCAACGGCTTTAATAGGCACGATAACCAGAACGATAAACAGCAATAAACCGCCGAGCACCCAATGTGTACCCAGCCCCTTCGCCTGTACGCGGTCGGGAACCGGTAAGGTTTTTTCGTGTTTGGTCCAAAATGGCATTCCGAAAAAATACAGGAAATACACCACGGTGCAAATTTGAGCCAAAGTCGTTCGATGTACAGTGGCCGGTTCAACCCCTAAATAGCCCAGAATCACAAAAGAGGCGGCAAACACAATTAGGGCTACGCGGCTAAAAATACCTTTAAAACGAATCGATTTAACCGGGCTTTTATCCAGCCAGGGCAGCACAAACAAAATGGCAATCGCAGCGGCCATCACAACAAAACCTAGGAACTTGGAATTCAACGGCCCGATGTCGATGGTCACGGCACGCAACATGGCGTAAAACGGTGTGAAGTACCAAACAGGGGCAATATGCTCTGGCGTTTTCAAGCCATTGGCCTGCTCAAAGTTAGCGTGCTCTAAGAAGAACCCGCCCATTTCAGGCATGAAGAACACAATGCCGCAGAACGCAAACAAGAAAACGGTAACACCCACTAAATCATGCACGGTGTAATAAGGATGGAATGGCACACCGTCCAAAGGGATGCCGTTGGCGTCTTTTTTCTTTTTAATTTCAATGCCATCGGGATTGTTAGAGCCTACTTCGTGAAGCGCCAAAATATGCATTACCACCAGGCCCAACAATGCGATGGGAAGCGCAACAACGTGCAGCGCAAAAAAGCGGTTTAAGGTTGCGCCAGAGATAAGGTAATCACCGCGAATCCACTGCACTAAATCCTCACCCACCACAGGGATAGCACCAAAGAGGTTAACGATCACCTGGGCACCCCAGTAGGACATTTGCCCCCAAGGCAACACATACCCCATGAACGCTTCAGCCATAAGCAACACATAAATGAACATGCCAAAGATCCACACCAGCTCACGCGGAGCCTTGTAGGAGCCGTACATCATGCCGCGAAACATGTGCAGGTAAACCACCACGAAAAAGGCTGAAGCACCCGTGGAGTGCATATAGCGCAATAAATCGCCGTAGGGCACATCACGCATGATGTACTCCACAGAGGCAAACGCCCCGTGCGCAGTAGGCTCATAACTCATCGTTAACCAAATGCCGGTCAGTAGCTGGTTAACCAACACCAACAACGATAAAACACCAAAAAAATACCAAAAGTTGAAATTTTTCGGTGCGTAGTATTTACCCATGTGGGTATCCCACGCACGCTGTACAGGAAGTCGCTTATCAACCCACTGCCATAACCCTGTTAGCCAGTTCATCATTGTTAGGCCCCTTGATCTTCGCCGATAAGAATGACCGAATCACTGAGATACTTGTGAGCGGGCACTTCTAAATTTAATGGAGCGGGTACACCTTGAAAAACACGGCCCGCTAAGTCGTAAGTTGAACCGTGGCACTTGCAATAAAACCCACCTTGCCAAGTACCGCCACCGTTTAAGTCAACGGACCCTACTTTTGGCTCAAAACCGGGCGCGCAGCCTAAATGAGTACATACGCCCAAAAGCACGGCGATGTCTTCTTTGCCCGCGATGGCGCGGGTTTCTGAGTGTGCATAGGCCGGCTGAACGGATTTTTCTGAGGTGGGGTCGCGCAATTTGCTTTCATTGGTTTTAAGTGCGGCCAAGGCTTCCGGGGTGCGGCGCACCACATAAACCGGCTTGCCGCGCCACTCAACCGTTACCATTTGGCCGGGTTCAATTTTGCTGACGTTGATTTCAACAGGCGCCCCAGCTGCTTTTGCTTTCGCACTGGGCGACCAGGAACCAACAAACGGAATGGCTGCGCCAACCGCCCCTACAGCACCCACGGCAGATGTCACCGCTGTTAATACACGGCGACGCCCGCGATTAATTTCGTCATTACTCATGACGTGTATCTCCTGTGGCAAAAGAACAAAGTTTTAAAAAAGTAAGCGTAGTAGGACAAATCAGATACTACGAATTTCAAACGAATAGGGAGTTGATTTAGGCAAACGAAAAGCCATTATTCTACTCCTTGGGAGGCATGAGCTGATGATGTTCATCAATCAAATGCAAAGGACTGGCTATGCGAAAAGCGCGCAATGGTAAATAAAATCCCTAACCCTTACAAGGCAATATAAGCCCCAGCCAAAATTCACATGCAAAAAAAAGCCCGAACCGGGTTCGGGCTTTTGCCATAAGGGCAATTAACGTTTGGAGTACTGTGGACGCTTGCGTGCTTTGCGAAGACCGACTTTTTTACGTTCAACTTCACGCGCATCACGCGTTACATAACCTGCTGCACGCAGGGCTGGACGCAAGGTTTCATCATAAGCCATTAAGGCACGGGTTAAACCGTGACGAATAGCACCGGCCTGACCGAAGCTACCACCACCTTTAACGGTGATTTTGATGTCAAATCGATCAACCGCGCCAACCAGTTCAAGCGGCTGACGCACGATCATGCGGGCAACTTCACGGCCAAAGTAGTTTTCAATGGTGCGGTCATTGATGCTTATTGCACCACTGCCCAGGGAAATAAATACGCGCGCGGTAGAAGTTTTGCGACGACCTGTACCGTAATATTGTTCACCAGCCATTTCAGCCTCCGTTATAGGTTAAGTTCTTTGGGTTGCTGCGCAGTGTGCGGATGTGACGCACCGGCATAAACCTTTAATTTTTTGAACATTGCCCGGCCCAATGGACCTTTGGGCAACATACCCTTAACAGCGCTTTGAATGGTGCGCTCAGGGGCTTTGTCGATCAGCTTTTCAAAGCTAATGGTGCGTAAGCCACCTGGATATCCTGTGTTGTGGTGATACATCTTATCTTTCGCTTTTTTACCCGTTACAGAGACTTTCTCTGCGTTGATAACCACGATGTAATCACCGGTATCAACGTGCGGGGTAAATTCAGGCTTGTGCTTGCCGCGCAAACGGCTTGCAATCTCAGTGGCTATACGGCCTAGAGTTTTGCCTGAAGCGTCGAGGATGTACCATTCACGTTGTACTGTTTGAGCATTGGCGCTAATTGTCTTCATGTTGTTGGCCTTTAACGTAGGTACTAAAAACCCCAAACCTGCCTTTGGGCATATATTGGGGGATGGTGCCGGGGTGGCAAATCGCCTCCCCAAAAAAAGAGCGCGAATACTATAGAAAGGCTGCTGTTATTTCAAGCGATTATTAAGTGGCGGGCCATGATGCAAGACCTGGGATATTCACCCGGGGGATTACCATTTTTGCCCGAATAGGGTTTGGCTTGAGGTATCGGCAAACGGCAAACGGCAAACGGCAAACGGCAAACGGCAAACGGCAAACGGCAAAAAAACAATCATCCAATTAAGGCAAATCTACAATCATTGAGAAATTACTCAAAAACATTCAAATGTGGTGAAGCAAACAAATCATCCATTTAATCACCGCCGCCCTATCCCATTGTGGCGGAAACTGGATCAGGGGTATTCGCCCGGGTGTGCCACCATGTTTGCGCGGACGGGATTGAGTTCAATATATCGGCTAACGGCCAGAAAATACTCGTCCGATGAAACCAGTGAGGACTTATAGCGCCCCTCCCACAAAGTGCCCGTGCGCCTATAGGTAATATTCACATAGCGCACATAATTACGCCCCAACGCCTGCATCATCCGTGCAACCCCTCCGGCATCAGCGGGGGTTACTAATAAATGTACGTGATTCGTC
>JBEGTZ010000007.1:0-9192 GCA_041179125.1 Pseudomonadota bacterium
TTGCGAACCCCAACATTCCAGCCATCCGCCAGCACAAAGCCGAGCATAAATAAAGGCGCAAATTTAACTGATTCTCGCTGCAAGATGGAATGTTGGGGTTATCACCCCAACCTACGAACTACTGGCTAACCCTGCTGGAGCTGCCGAATGAAACCTGAAGGAATAGCCTTGTAGTTGGTGTTGCCGCTCACGATGATTTTTGCAAAAAACGGATTGTGCTTGGCTGCTGGTGCGCTGCGCGGGTTACGCTTTCGGCTAACCCGCCCTACAAGGCTCCAGGCAATTTAACTTGATGTTAAAAAATAACCGAATTTAATTATTTAATTCTCGCCTTGATTTGAAAATGTTGGGCATTACTGCCCAACCTACGAATTACTCAATTAATACACATCCCGCAAATAACGTTTTTGATCCGCCAGCGTGCGCAGTTCTTCTTCGGCGCGTTCAAGGCTTGTGTTTCCTTGGTTTGAAATCACCTTAATTAACGCGGCATCTACGTCTTTGGCCATTTGGTTGGCGTCGCCGCAGATGTAAATTGTGGCGCCTTCGTTGAGCCAGTGCCAGAGTTCGGCGGCCTCTTCCATAATCCTGTTTTGCACGTAGATTTTTTCGGCTTGGTCGCGGGAGAAGGCCAGGCTGAGTTTGTGTAAATAGCCTTGCGTTTGGATGGTTTTTAATTCTTCGGCGAAATAATAATCGCAGGATTGTTTTTGTTCGCCGAAAAATAACCAGTTTTTACCTGCGGCACCCAAGGCTTGGCGTTCTTGTAAAAAGCCGCGAAAGGGGGCCACGCCGGTGCCGGGGCCGATCATGATGACGGGCAGGCTGTTGTCTTTGGGCAATTTAAAGTGCTTGTTGGGTTGTAGATAAATAGGGATTTCGTCTTCGCCTGCTCGGTCCGCTAGGTAACAGGAGCTAACACCCTGGTGGGCCTGGTTGTTAAAGGGGTAGCGCACGGCGGATACACACAGTTGCACTTGTTCACTATAGGCTTTGGGGCTGGAGGCGATGGAGTAGAGCCTGGGTTGGAGTTTTTTAAGCTGTGTGATCCATTCGCCGGCGCTGGTGGCGATGGGGAATTCGTGCAGTATGTCTATTAATTGGCGGCCATAGAGCCAGGTTTTTAATTCGTGTTTGTCGCCGTTTAAGCGCGTTGCTAGTTCGCGGTTGGGGCTTTGTTGGCTGATAAATTTAAGGGTGTCCGGGTGCGGTTTGCCGATTTCCAGGTGGTGCGTTAATGCCTGTTGCACACTGATGTCGGCCATTTTAGGCAGTGAAACACTGGCTTCGGGGTTTAGGTTTAAGTGTGTAAGGAGTGCTTGTACGTAGGCTGGGTTGTTTTTGGGCATGACGCCCAGTGCGTCGCCAGCTTCGTACTCTAGGCCTTCAGCCAGGGAAAAGCCGAATAGGCGCACGTCTTTGTTGGAGCCTTGGCCGTTGAGTTTTTGGTTGGTGACGAGCCGTGCTGGGTGGGGGTTGTTTTTGCTAAAGCGTGCTGGGGTTGATGGGTTGGCGCTGGCTGGGGCGTGCAATTCCGGTGCGGCGCTGGGTTTTAATTCGGCGAGTACGCTAGATAAGTTTTCCAGCCATTGCTCGGCGGTGTCTTGGTAGTCGCTGTCGCACTCTACCCGTGCTAATAGGTGTTCAGCGCCTAATTCCAGCAGGCGGGCGTCGAGTTTTTTGCCGTGGGCGCAGAAGGAGTCGTAGTTGGAGTCCCCCAGGGCTAACACGGCGAATTTGACTTGGTTGAGTTGGGGCGCTGCGACGGAGTTTATAAATTGCCAAAAATTCTGCGCGTTGTCCGGTGCTGCGCCGTCGCCGAAGGTGCTGGTGATAAGAATTAAATAGGCCTGTTCGGCGATCTGTTCGGTGGGGTATTCGTCCAGGCTTGCCAGTTGGGCATTCCAGCCTTGGGTTTTTAAGTGTGCGGCGCAGTTTTGCGCTAGGGCTTCGGCGTTGCCGGTTTGGGATCCGAACAGTACTTGAATGCTAGGGCCGGTGTTAATTGTGGCTGGAATAGCAGCGCTGCTGCGGCTGTATAAGCCGGCTAATAGGCCGTCTAACCACAGGCGGGTTTCCTGGTTGAACGGGGCTGAGGCTGGGATGACCGGGATGCCGTTGAGTGCGGGGGTGTTTTTTAGTCCTTCGAGCAGGCCGCTTAAGTACCATTGTTCGGGTTCGCTAAAGGCGGGGGTTTTGGGTGTGGTAAGGCCTAGGGATTGGCCCAGCTGTGCCAGTGGGGTGGCTGAGTCGGTGATGTCCAGGGTGTTAATGAAGGTGATTTTTTGTAAGGCCACGGCGCAGATTTTTAATTCGGGTTGTTGTGAGATTGGGTCTACATAGTCGCTGGTGACGGCGTTAATACAGAGGTTTTCGCCGAATACGTCGTTCCAGTGAATCGGCGCAAAACAGCTGCCCTGCACTACCCGGTCGGTGATGATGGCGGGCAAAACGGCGCTGCCCCGGCGGGAGCTAATCTGCACGGAATCTTTATTGTTAATGCCGAGGGCTTGGGCATCTTGCGGGTTTATTTCAATAAAGGTGCCGGGGTTGAGTTTGTTCAGCGTGGCGATTTTTCCGGTTTTGGTGAGGGTGTGCCATTGGTGCTGCACGCGGCCTGTGTTGAGCATTAAGGGGTAATCGGCGCAGGGCATTTCCGCCGGGGCCAGGTGCGGGCGGGCTAAAAACTGGGCTTTGCCGCTGGCGGTGGCGAACACTAAGGCCGGGGTGTTGCCGTGTTCATCCCGCTTGAGGGTTTGGCTGCGGCCCGTGTTGAGGTAGCGCATGGGGCTGCGGGATTCGGCTTGGCCTGCGGGCATGGGCCATTGTTGGGGTTCTTCGCGCAGGCGGCTGTAGCTTACGCCGCGCAAGTCCCAGCCGGTTTTGGGGTTGTGGAAGCGTTTAATTTCTTCGAAGACTTCTTCCGCGCAGGTGAAGTTAAAGCCCTGCTCAAAGCCCATTGCCTTGGCGACTTCGGTGATGATTTGCCAGTCCGCCATCGCCTCGCCGGGCGGCGGCACCGCCTGCTGCATGAGGGTGATGTTGCGCTCGGAGTTGATCATGGTGCCTTCAGCCTCGGCCCAAAGGGCGCCGGGCAGCAACACATCGGCGTAGGCGTTGGTTTCGGTTTCGAAAAAAGCATCCTGGGCGATGACTAATTCAGCCGCTTTTAGGCCGTTAATTACCGATTGGCGGTTGGGCACGCTGGCGACGGGGTTGGTACAGATAATCCAGCAGGCCTTCACCGCACCTGCGGCCATTTGCTCGAACAGGTCGATGGTGCCTTTGCCCAATTGGGTGGTGAGTGTGCCCGGCGGCAGGTTCCAGATGGCTTCCACCTCGGCGCGCTCGGCGTCTACCAACAGGCTGCGCTGGCCCGGCAGGCCTGGGCCCATGTAGCCCATCTCGCGCCCGCCCATGGCGTTGGGCTGGCCGGTGAGGGAGAACGGGCCGGAGCCGGGCCTGCAAATTTTGCCGGTGGCCAGGTGCAAATTGCAGATGGCGTTGGTGTTCCAGGTGCCGTGGGTACTTTGGTTCAGGCCCATCGTCCAACAGGTCATAAATTCAGGCGCGGCGCCAATTAAGCTTGCGGCGGTTTGAATGTCCGCCTCGCTTAAGCCGGTTACAGCGCTGACGGCGGCGGGGGTGTAATCCGCCAGCATGGCTTCTACTTCCGGCCAGCCTTGGGTGTATTGGGCGATGAAGGCCGGATCGGTTTTGCCCGCTTGGTGCAGCAGGTGCAGCAAGCCGTTCAAGAAGGCTAGGTCGGTGCCGGGTTTGATGTGTAGGAATAGGTCGGCTTTGTCGGCGGTGCTGGTGCGGCGCGGGTCCACCACGATGAGTTTGGCCCCGGCTTTCACGCGCTCCATCATGCGCAAATACAAAATTGGGTGGCAATCGGCCATGTTGGCGCCGATCACTAAAAACAAATCCGTCGCTTCAAAATCTTGATAAGAACCCGGCGGCGCGTCGGAGCCTAGGGACAATTTATACCCAGCACCGGCGCTGGCCATACACAGGCGGGAATTGGATTCGATCAGGTTGGTGCCGATGTAGCCCTTGGCCAGCTTGTTAGCCAAGTACTGCGCCTCGGTGGACATTTGGCCGGAGACATAAAAGCTAATGGCCGAAGGGCCGTAGCTGGTGCGGATGCGGTTGAGCTGCTGCGCGGTGTGTGCAATGGCTGCAACCATAGAGGCCTGCGCGGGTTTTTGCTGCCGATCCTCCCGTAGATAGGCTTTATCTAAACGGCCTGGGTGGCTTAACACCTGGTGGCTGCTGGCGCCTTTGGTACACAGGCGGCCAAAGTTGGCGGGGTGGTTTTTGTTACCGGTAAGTTTAACCACGCGGTTGCCTGCCACCTCCATCACCAGGCCGCAGCCCACGCCGCAGTAAGGACAAACGCTGGCAATTGCCGTAGAGGGGGGATTAGGTTGAGGCACGCAGGTTCGCTCGAAAATCAATTAGGCTGGCCCAGCAAAGCCTATGCCACTGCCGGTGCTTGCAATCTATCTTATTGAAAAATAAGCTGTTTCTGGAATATTTGGCCTGTGGTTGGCGCTATGTACACATGCCTTCAGCAGATGAACGCACCCAAAAAGCACCAATATGCGCCGCGCCGGCACCAAACAGGCTCAATAATGGTAGGAGTGCGGGAGATTTAGCCACCTTATGCGAGCGTGATGGCGCATTTTTGGTGCGCAGATTGATCTGAAGCCTTCTCTGAAGGCTCCGGCGAGTAGCTACAAATTTAATTTGAACCTAGAAACCTCAGTTGAGCGCCCAAAAGCTGTGTAAGCCACAGGTAGCAGATAGTAAAGTTAAAAATGAAGGGCAACCTTATTGGTTGTTCGAATTTTTTAACTTTTGCTAGATGCTGCCTGAGGGGTTGCGCAGACTTGGGTGATTCAACTGAGGCGTCTAGGTTCAACAGCAGTTTTAGGTTTATCCTGCGCGCTTACATTTACCCACCGAGGATCCCCCATGCCCCGCCACCTATTCGGGTTGTTGTTTGCACTCATCGCACCGCTCAGCTGGGCTGTGGAGCCTCTACCCCATCTGTTAAAAGACTGGCAGGGCTGGGTATTGGAGGGTTCTGCGCCGCAGTTTTGCCCTGTAGCTAGCGATGATGCGCGCAAAGAATGTGTCTGGCCCAGCGAGCTTACCCTTGCGGCCACCGAACAGGGGGCGGAGTTTAAACTGGCGGTGGATGTATTCGCCCCCGCATGGGTGGACGTGCCCGGCGGGCCGGGTTTTTGGCCCCAGGATGTAAAAAGTGCTGGCCAGTGGGTGCCGGTGCGCGAGGCTGACGAGCGCCCGCAGGTGTACCTGCCCATTGGCCGCCACCTGCTCACGGGCCGCTTTAGCTGGGCCAGCTTGCCGCGCACGCTGAAGGTGCCGGAGGCGCTGGGCATTGTGCATCTAAGCCTTAACGGCAAAACGGTGGAGCTGCCGAGTTTGGAATCCGCCGGGCAATTGTGGCTGGCGGCGCAAGATTCCGCCGAAGAAGCCGAAAGCGACAGCCTCAGCCTGAAGGTGTTCCGCCTGTTGGAAGACAGCATCCCTATGTTGCTCACCAGCCGCTTGGAGCTAGAAGTGAGCGGTGCCGAGCGCGAAGTGCTGCTGGGGCCTTGGTTGTTGCCGGGCTTTACGCCGCGTGTGTTCACCAGCGAATTGCCCGCCAAATTAGAGCCGGACGGCCAGCTGCGCGTACAGGTAAAACCCGGCACCTGGAGCATCAGCCTGATGGCCCACAGCCTGAACCCCAAACCCAACCTCAGCCTGCCGGAAGCCCGCGAAGGCTGGCCCGCGCAGGAGATTTGGAGCTTCCAAGCGGCGCCAAAACTGCGCAGCGTGCAGATAACCGGCGGCGCCAGCATCGACCCCTCACAAACCACGCTGCCGCAGGAGTGGCGCGCGCTGCCTGCGTATTTGTTGAATAAGGGCCAAGCCTTGGTGGTGGAGGAATTGTTTCGCGGCAACCCGAACCCGCCACAGGATGAGCTGCGCCTTTTACGCAATTTATGGCTGGATTTTAGCGGCGAGGGCCTCACCTTCAGCGACCAAATAAACGGCACGCTCAACCAGTCCGCCCGTTTGGATTTGGCTAAACCGTTTGAACTGTTAAAAGCCGATGTAAACCATGCCGCACAAGTGGTGACTCAAGTGCAGCCGAGCAGCGCCGGGGTGGAGTTGCGCGCACAGGCACTAAACCTGGAGGCCCAAGGGCGCATTGCCAAAGCGGCGCAGATGCCGGTTTCCGCCTGGGGTGCGGACATGTCGGCGGTGAATTGGACGCTGTCTTTACCGCCCGGCTGGAGCCTGTTTTACGCCAGCGGTGCCGACGGCGACAGCGGTGTGTGGCTCAGCCGTTGGGGCTTGTTCGACATTTTTTTAGTGTTAATTATTGTGATTGCCCTGGGCAAAATTGTGCGCCCTTGGGTGGGGGTTTTGGCCTTGGTGTGTTTGCTTATCACCTACCAGCGCAGCGGCGCGGCGGTGGCTATTTGGCTGAACTTGGCGGCGGTGTTGGCGCTGCTGCCTTGGGTTTCTGGCGGGTTTGCGCGTTGGTTGAAGCGTTATGCGGTGCTGAGTTTTGCTTCTTTAATGATGGTTTTGATTAGCTTTTCGGTGGCGCAGGTGCGGTTTGGGTTGTATCCGCAGTTGGAGGCCTCCCGCTCGTCCAGCGGTTTGAATCTGTTCGAGCAGTTGTTTGTTCGGGCAAAATATGAAGAAGCTCCAGTATTGGCCAGCAAGGAAGACGCCCCCAAGGTAAGAGCAGCAGCACCCGTTGCCTCCCGAGCGGAGGAAGTGTTTTTATCAGACGAACGCGCATCCTATCAACGCATGACGAGCGCAGCAAAAAAACAATACAACCTCCCCCCAGCCTCCCAACAAATCGACCCAACCCAACAAACCCAAACCGGCCCTGGCACGCCTAAATGGAGCCACAACAGCGTGACACTTGCCTGGAGCGGCCCCGTGACACCCGAGCAAACCACGCAACTCTACTGGGTGCCACCCTGGCTCAACCGCCCCGGTTACTTTCTGGCCGCATTCCTACCCTGGGCACTGGCCTTCGCCCTCTGGCAAGCCTGCGGCCTGATGCGTATCAATCTGCCCATCAAACCCTTTGGCCGCGCCCTGGGTGCCGCATTGTTAGTGCTGGGCACCGGCCTGAGCCTGCAAACCCCGGATGCCCAAGCCAAAGAAACTAGCGCCGAAGAAGCAACCCCAGAACAAACGTCGACAAAAGAACCAAGGGGCGCTGAACCCAGCCCCGCACTGCTGGCCGAACTCAAAACCCGCCTGCTCAAAGCGCCCCTGTGCCTGCCCGATTGCGTCGCCATTGAATCGGCAACCCTGCACGCCAAAGACGACAACCTGCGCCTGGAGCTGATCATCCACGCCCTGGCGCCCAGCATCTACACCCTCCCCGCCAGCCAAACTAGCTGGTGGCCCAATGCCGTGCTCATCAACGGCGAGCGCGCCAGTGTGCGGCAAAGTGATGACGGCGAGCTGGAAGTAGCCCTCTTGCCGGGCCGTCAAAGCCTGCTGTTGCTGGGCAATCTTTCAGGCCGCAACAGCCTGGCGTTGGGCTTTGGCCTGAACCTCAACAACCTCAAAACCGAAGTGGCAGGCTGGAGCCTCAGCGGCGAACCCACCGCCGCCACCCCCAGCGCCACCCTGCAACTCACCCGCACCCAAGGTGCCAGCCAACACGCCAGCAAACGCCTAACCCCCGCCCCTATGGCAGCGTTTGTGCTGGTGTCCCGCCGCGTGCAACTGGGCTTGGAGTGGGGCGTGGAAACCGAAATCACCCGCCTAGCCCCCGCCAGCGGCCCCATCCACCTAGAGCTGCCGTTAATCCCCGGCGAAGCGCCCTTAAGCAGCCAACCCAACACCAAAGGCTTGATGAGCGTCAGCCTCGGTGCCGATGAAAACAGCTTCACCTGGGTTTCCCGCCTCAAAATAACCCCAGAGCTAAACCTCACCGCCCCGCAGCAGCCCGGCTGGATAGAAGCATGGCAGCTGGAAGCCGCCGCCCAGTGGCACGTTGAAGCCCAAGGCCTGCCCGCACTCGGCAACAACCTCGCGCCGCAATGGCAACCTTGGCCCGGCGAACAACTGCACCTAACAATCGGCAAACCGCCCGCCGTAAAAGGCGACAACCTCACCCTGCAAGCGGTAACGCTCACCCAACAAGTCGGCCAAAAAGCACAAGATTTCAGCCTGAAGCTCAGCGTACTGAGCAACCAAGGCCAAGACTTCAACCTAAAACTGCCGCCGGATGCCAAACTCACCCAAGTACAGCGGGACGAAAACACCCTGCCGCCGATTGTGCAAGACGGCCTGGTAAAACTGCCCATCAAACCCGGCAACCAAACCCTGCTGGTGCAATGGCAACAACAGCAAGCGCTGCCGATTCGCCTAAGCACCCCCGCACTGGACTTAGGCCAACCCGCCCGCAACCTCAACCTGAGCATCCAACTGCCGCAAGACCGCTGGATACTGCTGCTCGGCGGCCCGCAAATGGGCCCTGCGCTGTTGTTTTGGGGCGTGTTATTGGTGGTATTGGGCATCGCCTGGGCCTTAGGCAAAAGCGGCAAGGCCCACCTTAAAAGCTATGAATGGGTGTTGCTAAGCCTTGGCGTTGCCACACAAAACCTGGGTGTTTTGCTGGTGCTCGCCGCCTGGTTCGCCGCCCTCACCTGGCGCGGCCAGCAAAGCGGCTGGACAGGCCGCCGCTACAAAACCCTGCAAGTGGGCCTGGTGTGTCTATCGCTACTGGCGCTAGGCCTGCTGCTCGGCGGCATCCCCCAAGGCCTACTCTCCGCCCCCGACATGCAAATCCACCCCGCCAGCTACAACGGCCTCAGCTGGTACAGCGACTACACCACCAGCCTGCTGCCCGAAGCCTGGGTCATCTCCGTGCCGCTCTGGGTATACCGCATCAGCATGTTGCTCTGGTCACTCTGGATCGCCTTCGCCCTCATGCGCTGGTTGAAATGGGGCTGGCAACAGCTAAATGCCGGTGGTTTTTGGCCGGGGGATAAAGTGGATTAACCTAAAAACCTCAGTTGAGCGCCCAAAAGCTGTGCAAGCCATTGATGTGAATAGTGAAAGTTAAAAATGAAGGTAAGCGACCAACAAACCCCACCTATCCCTTAACCGCCCAAGGCATTAAATCCT
>JBEGTZ010000008.1:0-6951 GCA_041179125.1 Pseudomonadota bacterium
ATCTCTAAAAGGGGTTAATAGTGAATGCAAGGAGCGGCATGTAAATGTGTTGCTGGCGGGCTGATCCCAAGTGCCGTAGGGAATTGATTTCATAAAAGCAATGCAGTTATTAAGCGCACTGCCTTCTGTTGCCGGGAAGCCTGCGGGGAAGTCGTTTACGTTGTCGAATTTATCCGTGCAGGTGCCTGAAAATGCCACGCTTTCGGTAATTACATTAAAGTGCGCAGTGGTCAGCATGGTGCATACACCGATGATATTTTGCATTTTGGCTTCTTCCGTGGAAACGTTGGAAAATTTACCCAAATTTAAAATAGTTAAATCAAAACTAACAATTTTGTCATTTTTGTTAAATGTATAAAAACCCGTTTGACGAATGGTTTTATTATTGCCGCCATCAGCAATTTCGGTATCGCAACCGGTGTAAGGCGCGCCGCAAAAATGTAAATCCACTTCAACCGCAACCTTATCGTCGCTGGCTACTATGGAGCGCACTTTAATGCCATCCACACGGGAGGCCGGGGTGAGCGCTAAGCCATAAAAATATTCAATAGCCCCTTCAAAATCATCATATTCCCCCGCAGGCGTCACGCGCCCTTTAATGGCGGCCTGTTCAAAAATATTGGCCGCATTGGCGGGGTCTTCTAATACTGCTTTGGGTGCGGGATAAATTAAACCGTTGTAGAGTTTTGTGACGGTATTTTTGCGTTTTGCATGTTTTGCGGGGCTGTTGGTGGCATGGGGAGCGGCTAATTCCGGTGGGCACCTTCGGTTATCCTGGCTATCATCGCCAGAATGCTGGTGGGCATTAATGGGTGTTATGGCTGCACAGGTTAATAACAGTGCGGCTGCGGATAAGGGTATTTTTTTAATGGGCATAATTTTCTCCGAAATTAAAATAAAGTTTTATATTTAAGAGCGCCTCCGAAAATTCAATTTTCGTGATGATCGCAAGGCATTTTCGCACGGAAGGAGGGAGTTTATGCAGTATAAATAACCGACTGAACGCGTAACCCGCACTAACCGTAGGGCGCACTTTAGTGCGCCGCTTTCATTTTATCGGAGCTTTCGGTGTGGCGCGCCAAGGCGACGCCCTACGGAAAACCCTTAATTTAGCCTTGTAGATATTAAGCTGCGCATAATTACGCTAATGCCAAAACACGATGAAATGTTAATCTCTTCGCGCTGTTTTTAAATTGGTTAAAAGAAATATCTACGCAATATGCGCACTAACCCTACCCCAAACTATTCAACAACAATCCCATCTGCTTACTCAAATGCACCGCCTGGGCCACTAATCCATCCTGGTAATCAACCCCATCAATCAACCAATTATTCAAACAAATCGGTGCGCTGATGGCGAGGGTTAGTGCTTGGAAAATATCCCCGTTGCAATTAAATACACCGCCAGCAGGTTTGCGTGGTGTGATAATGAGCTGGTTGTTTTCTAAAGGAAATAATTCGTCAAATAATCCAGACCAAAGCCGCTGCAATTGCGCTGACAAAAGTGGGTCTAATAATGATAAATCCCAACGGCTTTCATTGTTTGCGGCAAGGTTGATAATTAATAGCGGCCCCAATAATGCCCCTAATTGCACCGCTTGTGATGCGTTAATGTCGGCACCGCTAAATTCACCGGCCTCAAGATTAATATCACCCCAAGCGCCCTGCTGATTTATTTGGTTGTTTAATAGCGTGATTGTAATACCCATGCTGCGCAGCACTTGTATTAATAATTGATGCTGCGTGTTAAGTGCGATACCGCGAATGTGTGTGGGGTGTTGACTCAATACGGCCAGGGCTAATATGTGGGCTGTGAACGGGCAATTGCCGGGTAAAAAAACTTCGCCACGGGTTTTAATTCCGGGGGCGATAATCCAGCGGTGGGCGTTGGGGCTGGGTAGGCCTGCGGCTTGGTGGGATAATATTTCAGTGAAGTGGTCGCGCGCGGCTTTGGCGCGGCTAAAAATACCGTGTAATTGCGCTCCGTTGCTGTTATCCACCGCGTGGCGCAATTGCGCTAAATTTTCGCTGAATAAATCAATGGCAGATAGCACTGAATCTCGGTTGGCGAGCATAATATCCCGCCACATGGTGGCGTCACTGGACGCGATGCGGGTGAAGTCGCGCAAGCCACCTGCGGCGTAGCGAAATACATTTTCGTTTTTATTATCGTGGGCTAAGGCGTCCACCAAAGAAAACGCCAATGCGTGAGGTAAATGGCTGGTGGCGGCGAGAATATCGTCGTGTTCTTGCACGCTTAATTGCAATACTTCTGCACCCAATTGTTGCCATAAATGCGTGATTTTTTTTAAATGTTCTACGCCGGTATTTTTGGTGGGCGATAAAATAACTTTCTGCCGTTGATATAAATCGGCATTGGCAGCTGTAACGCCGCTTTTTTCAGAACCGGCAATCGGGTGGCCTAAAACTAATTGTGCGGGCATTGCGCCATAAATTCGTTCAGCATCTTTAAGCACACTGCCTTTTACACTAGCGCCATCGGTGATGGTGACACTTGGGTGCAGCCATTGTTTTAATTGTGTTAATACCTGGGCAATGGCTAAGGTGGGCGTGGCGATAAACACCACATCCTCGCTATTTAGGCTCGCAGCTAGGCTTTGCCATTCCACATAGGCTTCATCCACCACACCTAATTCACACGCCGCTTGGCAGGTGGCAGCATCTAAAGCCACGCCAATCACGCAATTAAATAGTTTGCGCTGTTTGGCGCCTTTGGCCACCGAGCCGCCAATAAGGCCAAGGCCAATAACAATTAAGCGCCCGGCGCTCATTTATAAAACGCCGTTGGGGAAAGAGCCGAGTATTTTTAAATCCAATGCGCGTTTATTAACTTCATTTAATGCCGCTGTGACTTTAGGCTCGTCGCGGTGGCCGGTGAAATCAATAAAAAATACATAATTCCACGGCCCAGTGCGTGAAGGGCGTGATTCAACGCGGGTTAAATCTAAACCATGTTGTTGGAAGGGTTCTAATAAACCGTGTAATGCACCGGGCTCATTACGCATGGAAACCATAATGGAAGATTTATCATCGCCACTGGGTGCGGTTTTGTGTTTGCCAATAATTAAAAAACGCGTTGAATTATCCGGCCTATCTTCTATTTTATCCGCCAAAATAGTTAAGCCATACAGTTCGGCGGCCATTTCACCGGCAATAGCGGCAGAATTCCATTCGCCTTTAATGCGTTTGGCGGCTTCAGAATTACTGCTTAATGCCACGCGCTCTGCATTAGGGTAATGAGCATCTAACCATTTGCGGCATTGCGCTAAGGATTGAGCATGGGAATAAATGCGGGTGATGTTGGCGGTTTTAGTAACGTCGGACACCATTAAATTTTGATGGATACGCAAAACCACATCACCACAAATAGTGAGGTTGGAATCCATAAAATTATCTAAGGTGTGTGTCACGACGCCTTCAGTAGAATTTTCCACTGGCACCACACCAAATTGACAGGAACCGGCTTCTACTTCGCGGAATACTTCATCAATGGCATTTAATGGAACGGTTAGCGCGGAATGGCCAAAATGTTTTAACGCTGCCTGTTGTGTAAAAGTGCCTTCAGGCCCTAAAAATGCGACTTTTATTGGGGTTTCTAGCGCTAAACAGGCGGACATTATTTCGCGAAATAAACGCGCAAACTCTTCATTATTTAACGGGCCGGGGTTGCGCGCCATTGCTTTGCGCAACACTTGGGCCTCGCGCTCGGGGCGGTAAAAAGAAGCCGCCACGCCGCCGTTAAATTGTTTTTTTATTTCCGCCACTTCCAGTGCGCAGCGAGCGCGTTGGCTAATTAATTGGCCAATTTGCTCGTCGATGGCATCAATGCGTTCGCGCACGTGTGTTAATTGTGTTTGTTCATCTATTTCGCTATTTTTTTCATGGCTCATAGATTTACGTCCTATTCGTCGCTGGGTTCTTCTGTGTTTGTTGCATCGCTGGCATCGACTATATTGCCTTCGCCTACCGCCGCATCCAAGTCAATGTCGTCGGCATTCAGATCGTCTATGTTTACGTCTTCGCTTTCGGCAATGCGTTCAAGGCTTACAATATGTTCGCCTTCTTTGGTTTTAATAATACGCACACCTTGAGTATTACGGCCCACCAAGGAAACTTCTGCGGCGCGGGTGCGCACGGCGGTGCCTTGGTCTGAAATTAACATAATTTCATCACCGGCAAATACTTGAATAGCGCCAATAATTACGCCGTTGCGTTCAGATATTTGCATGGCGATTACGCCTTGTGTGCCGCGCCCTTTGGTGGGGAATTCATTAACATCGGTGCGCTTGCCGTAGCCGTTTTCGCTAATGGTTAATACTTGGCCGTCGGGCTTTGGAATAATCATGGAGATGACGCGCTCGCCTTCGGCCAATAAAATTCCGCGCATCCCGCGAGAACTACGGCCTGTGCCGCGCACGGCTTCTTCTTTAAAGCGCGCCGCTTTGCCGTTGCTGGCAAACAATAAAACGTCGCAGTTGCCATCGGTAATAGCGGTTCCCACTAAATGGTCGCCTTCGTCTAATTCGATGGCGCGCAGGCCTACGCTGCGCGGGCGTGCAAATTGGGCGAGTGAAGATTTTTTCACGGTGCCTTGGGCGGTGGCCATGAAGATATATTTATCTTCGTCGAATTCGCGCACGGGTAAAATTGCGGTAATGCGTTCACCTTCATCTAAGGATAATAAATTCACCACCGGACGGCCACGGGAGGTGCGGCTGGCGACGGGGATTTGATACACCTTTAACCAATAGACTTTGCCTAAATTGGTAAAACACAAAATATAATCGTGGGTGCTGGCGATGACTAAATGCTCGACGAAATCTTCGTCTTTTACCGCTGTGGCCGCTTTGCCCATGCCGCCGCGACGCTGGGCTTGGTAGCCGCTGACCGGTTGGCTTTTGGCGTAACCGCCGTGGGAAATAGTCACCACACGGTCTTCTTCGGTAATTAAATCTTCTTCGGTTAAATCCAATAATGAATTTTGAATTTCCGTGCGGCGCGCATCGCCGTAGTCAGCGCCAATTTGTACTAATTCGCCGCGAATCACTTCCATTAAACGGGTGGAATTAGCCAGAATTTCTAAGTATTCACCGATGAGTTTTAATTTTTCTTCGTATTCCGTTAAAAGTTTATCGTGCTCCATGCCGGTTAAACGGTGCAGGCGTAAATCTAGAATGGCTTGAACTTGGGCGGGGGATAAAAAATAAGCGCCGTCGCGCAGGCCCATTTCAGCGGGCAGGCCATCTGGGCGGCAGGTGTCGCCGCCTGCGCGCTCTAAAAATTGGCTCACTAATCCCACCGGCCAGCCACGGCCTAATAAGGCATCGCGGGCTTCGTTGGGGGTTTGGGAGTTTTTAATGGTGATAATTACTTCGTCGATGTTAGCAATGGCAACGGCCAGGCCTTCTAACACATGGCCGCGCTCGCGGGCTTTACGCAATAAATAAACGGTGCGGCGGGTGACGACTTCGCGGCGGTGGCGAATAAAATATTCTATTAATTCTAATAAATTTAATGTGCGCGGTTGGCCGTCTACCAATGCCACGGTATTAATGCCAAATACGGTTTGCATTTGCGTTTGGGTGTAGAGGTTATTTAAGACTACCTCGCCCATTTCGCCGCGTTTAATTTCAATCACGATGCGCATACCGTCTTTATCGGATTCATCGCGAATTTCTGATATGCCTTCTACTTTTTTCTCTTTGACTAATTCGGCAATTTTTTCAATCAGGCGCGCTTTGTTTACTTGGTAGGGTAATTCATGAACGATGATGGTTTCGCGGTGGGTTTTTGCATCGGTTTCTACCGTGGCGCGGGCGCGCACATAAATGCGGCCACGGCCTGTGCGGTAGGCAGATAATATTCCCGCGCGGCCATTAATGATGGCGGCGGTGGGGAAATCTGGGCCGGGAATATATTCCATTAAATCGTCAACGGTTAATTCCGGGTTGTCGATTAAGGCCAAACAGGCGCGAATAACTTCGCCTAAATTGTGCGGTGGAATATTGGTGGCCATACCCACGGCGATACCGGAGGAGCCATTAACTAATAAATTGGGTACGCGGGTGGGCATTACTGCCGGGATTAATTCGGTGCCGTCGTAGTTGGGTACAAAATCTACGGTTTCTTTATCTAAATCGGCCAGTAAATCGTGGGCAATTTTCGACATGCGGATTTCGGTATAACGCATGGCGGCGGGGCTGTCGCCGTCCACCGAACCGAAGTTGCCCTGGCCGTCCACCAGCATGTAACGCAGGGAGAACGGCTGCGCCATACGCACGATGGTGTCGTACACGGCGGTGTCGCCGTGGGGGTGGTATTTACCGATTACATCACCCACCACACGGGCGGATTTTTTATAGGGTTTGTTCCAGTCGTTGCCTAGTTCGCTCATGGCAAATAAAACCCGGCGATGCACCGGTTTTAAGCCATCGCGCACGTCCGGTAGTGCGCGCCCTACGATCACGCTCATGGCGTAATCGAGGTAGGATTGTTTCATCTCGTTTTCAATACTTACTGGAACAATTTGCTGTGCTATATCGCCCATGGGCTAAGGGGTTCCTACTGAACGGATTTGGCTGGATAAAAGCTGCCGAGCAACGTATTCGATAGTTATGTTATGTGTTTAAAAATACGCTGTTTGAGCCTTAAGATAAGGGCGCGGATACTAGCACAGCTTGGCGCATTTAAGAACCTTGCAACTGGGTTTGGGCCTGCCCTTGGGCGGTGTTGTTTGGCAATCGCGGGGCTTGAACCTAGAAACCTCAGTTGAACCTAAAAACCTCAGTTGGATCACCCAATCCTGCGCAACCCCTTGATCTACCTAGCAAAAGTTAAAAATTCGAACCACCAATAAGGTTGCCCTTCATTTTTAATTTTCACTATCCGAACCAATGGCTTACAAAGCTTTGGGGCGCTCAACTGAGGCTT
>JBEGTZ010000009.1:0-4707 GCA_041179125.1 Pseudomonadota bacterium
GCTCCAAGTTAATTGAAAGTGTGCATTTTCGAAATTAAGCATAAGTTTTTATCCTAGAAACCTCAGTTGAGCGCCCAAAAAATGTGTAAGCCACGGGTATAGAATAGTGAATGTTAAAAAAATTCGAACAACCAATAAGGTTGCCCTGCATTTTTAACTTTCACTATCTACACCAATGGCTTACACAGTTTTTGGGCGCTCAACTGAGGTTTCTAGGATTATTCCAAACCCTGGCAGGAAATTAAAAAAGTTTTTTTGCAAACAACTGCCGCCGTTGGAATCGATTCCGTTTATCCTCAAAACCAAAGGGGTAATTGGCTTATTAATATCCGGTCGATTGGGCAGCCGCCGGATAAACCGCCCCCAAAACCACCGCACACTCAGCCCCCGTCACACTCGGCACATTGCCCGGTAAGCCATCCAAACAGCGCTTAGCCAGCCAAGCAAACGCCATTGCCTCCACCCACTGGGGTGCCACACCTAAGCGTTGGGTGGAATACACCGGCGCAGGTAACAGCGCCTCTAACCTTTGCCCCAGCAGCCGGTTGTTAATACCGCCGCCGCAGACATAAATCTCCTCCGCACCGCCGCAAAACGCCTGAATCGCATCGGCAATACTTACCGCAGTAAACTCCAGCAGTGTGCGCTGAACATCTTCTGGCCTTAGTGGCGGCAAGCGTGCCAGCACATCCAGCAGCCACAATAGGGTGAATTCTTCCTTGCCGGTACTTTTGGGCGGCGGCAGCGCCAAGTAGGGGTGGGCGAGCAAATGCGCCAACAAAGTGCCATCCACCACACCGCGCGCCGCCCATTGTCCGTCCGTATCAAAGGGCAATTGATGCTGATGGAACACCCACGCATCCAGCAACGCATTGCCCGGCCCGGTATCAAAACCCAAGCAGGGGCCGTTTATGGGCAGGTACGTGAGGTTGGCAATACCCCCGATATTCAACACCAGGCGGTTTATGGTTTTACTGGCGAACACCGCTTGATGAAACCCCGGCACCAAAGGCGCACCTTGGCCGCCCACCACCATATCCCGCGCGCGAAAATCCGCCACCACAGTAATGCCGCTGCTGTGCGCAAGGGAATGATGGTCGCCAATTTGTAGGGTGAACGCCGATTGCGGCCCAAGCCGTGGCCGGTGGCGAATAGTCTGGCCGTGGTTGCCAATCGCCACCACCTGCTGGCTGTTCATCCCTGCTTTGTTGAGCAAGGCCGCCACCGCATCGGCATACAAAACCCCCAGGTGTCGGTGCGCCACCCCTAAACGGTCAATTTCGTTATCGCCCGGTGTAAACAAGGCCACCAGTTCAGCGCGTAACATCTGTGGAATCGGTTGAGTGTGGGCGCACACAAGCACGGGAGTTGCCGCCGCAAAGTCCACCAGCACCGCATCCACCGCATCCACACTGGTGCCAGACATCAACCCGATATAAAAACTCATGCCGTGTTTGTAGCTCACTTGATGAGGGCAAGATGCTCGCCCATTAAAAACGGCGCCTATGAAAACTAAAAAGCGCCCATTAAAAAAGGCGCTAAGCCTTAACGGCTAGCGCCTTTTGTACGTTGTGCGGCCAAAATCCGCTACAAAGCGTTCTGGTTGGCAGGCGTGCCAGGCTGCACCGAAACCACCTTCGGTTTGCCAGCGGCATCTTTCAGCTGCACGAATAAGGGCTGAATTTGGCTGCTAAAGCGCGCCATTTCATGCTTGGGAATACCCTCGGCCTTCGGCAAAGCCACCGTTACAGGGTTCACAACCTTATTGCCTATATGAAATTCATAATGCAAGTGGGGGCCAGTGGCTAAACCGGTGGAACCCACATAACCAATCACTTGCCCTTGTTTCACACTGCTGCCTTTGTGAATCCCGCTGGCAAAACGGCTCAAATGGCCGTACAGGGTTGAATAATTACCGGCGTGATCCAGCGTGACGCAATTGCCATAACCGCTGTAGCTTGCCGCCATCGTCACCTTGCCATCCCCTGCTGCCATGATGGGGGTGCCGGTGGGCGCAAAATAATCCACCCCTTTGTGGGCGCGGATTTTATTCAAAATCGGGTGCATACGCCCCAAACTAAAACCGGAACTAATGCGGGCAAATTCAACCGGTGTACGCAAAAACCCCTTGCGCAGCGCCTTGCCATCGTCGCTGTAAAACTGGCCTTGGCCATCTTTACCCAAGTAGCGCACGGCTTTGTAGGTCTTGCCTTTGTTGGTGAACTCAGCCGCTAACAACTGCTCTGCACCCACTTTTTTCCCATCCAAAAAAGCTTCTTCATAGAGGAGTTTAAAGCTGTCGCCCGATTGAAGATCCAACGCAAAGTCGATATCAAACGCGAACACATTCGCCAAGTCGTAGATGAGTTTGTCGCTAATTTGTGCTGTTTTGGCGGCGCCATACAGCGAGCCTTGAATCACAGCGCTTGCCACCTTGGTTTGAATATCCGGTTTGCGTTTGCTCTCGCTGTACACAAACTTATCGCCCACGCGGGTAAACGTGCGCGTTTCAAGCAGGTTGGGTTGATAGTCGATGCGGGAGAGATTGCCCTGTGCGTCCAGTTTGAAGACCAAATGATGGCCTGGATGCATCTGTTTAAGAGTTTTGGTTTCTTTACCACTGTCTAAAAAATCAGCCAGCTTTTTGTTGTCTAGGCCTGCGCGCTGGAAAATATTAGAAAGGTTATCGCCCTTGCGCACCACCTCATGTTTTACCTGGGGGTCTTCAGCGGCATCAGGCTGGAGTGGGCTTGCGTCGAATTCGTAAAAAGAGAGGGGGTTGGACTTGGGGATCAGGGTGGCCAGTGGGTTGAGCAGTTCTTCGGCCTCTAAAGCGGCCTGGGTTTCCGGGGATGTCACGCCCGGGCGCTCTTCATTGGATGAAGCTTGTGTTTCTAAGGCGGTGTCATCGGAGGCGGGTGAATTAAGCAGGGTGATCAGCCCGGCTACCAAACAACCGGCCACCAGCAAATGCCAGCGAGGGAAAGCCTCGCGGTCATTGTTCTGTAACTTAGCCCAGATAGTGTTAATTATTTTCATTGTAAGGACGTTGTGTTTTCAGTTCGGGTGGATTTATAGCAGAAAATTTCTAGGGAAGCACCCTTCAGACCAAAAATGCATGAACTTTATTGGAATAAGCTCCCGCCAAAACACGCATTCAGTCCACTAGGGTTTGAGCCATTTCTGCTTCTTCTGTATGGTGTCGCGCTTCTAAAAAGTTCACCTCAGCGAGACATTTACATGAACCTTGACCCGAATTTGCTAGCTGACCTGCAAAAACGCGGCCTTGTCGCCCAGATGACCGGCGACCAACAACTACAAGAATTCTTGCAATCCCCGCGCACCCTGTACGCAGGTTTCGACCCCACCGCCGACAGCCTGCACATCGGCAGCCTGGTGCCGCTGCTCACCCTCAAACGCTTTCAAATAGCAGGCCACACGCCCATCGCGCTGGTCGGCGGCGCCACCGGTCTCATCGGCGACCCGAGCTTTAAAGCGCAAGAGCGCAAACTCAACACTGCAGATGTAGTAGCCGATTGGGTAGAGCGTCTGCGCACGCAAGTCAGCCAGTTCATCGACTTCAACTGCGGCCCCAACAGCGCGCTGGTGGTGAACAACCTGGACTGGACAGCCCCGCTTAACGTATTGGATTTTTTGCGCGACGTAGGCAAACACTTTTCCGTCAGCAACATGGTGAATAAAGAATCGGTAAAACAGCGCTTAGAGCGCGAAGGCGAGGGCATATCCTTCACCGAATTCACCTACATGCTGCTGCAATCACTGGATTTTGCCGAGCTGTACAAAACCCACAACTGCACCCTGCAAATTGGCGGCTCCGACCAATGGGGCAACATCACCGGCGGCGTGGACCTCACCCGCAGGCAGCACGGCGGCCAGGTATTCGGCATGACGCTACCGCTCGTCACCAAAGCCGATGGCACCAAATTCGGCAAAACCGAAAGCGGCACCGTCTGGCTCTCCGCCGCCAAAACCTCCCCCTACGCCTTCTACCAATTCTGGCTCACCACAGCGGACGCAGACGCCTATAAGTTCCTGAAGTACTTCACTTTTTTAAGCGTCGAACAAATAGACACCATCGAACAAACCGACAAAACCAGCGGCAGCAAACCCCAAGCCCAAGCCATCCTCGCCCGCGAAGTCACCCAGCTTGTCCACGGCGAAGCAGGCCTGCAAGCCGCCTTGCGCATCACCGACGCCTTATTCTGTGGGGAATTAACCGCACTCACCCTGGAGGACTTCACTCAGCTGGCCCAAGACGGTCTACCCGCAAGCGCGCTTCAGCCCGAGGACATAACAACCCAATCACTCGCACAAATATTGACCGCCGCAGGCCTAGTAAAAAGCGGTAAACAAGTGAAAGACGCATTAAACAGCGGCTCCTTATGGGTGAATGGGCAAGCGGTACAGGCCGATCAGCTCATGGATTGCTCGCAGGTATTTTCCCTAACCAATTCAATGCATGGGAAATACTTCATGCTGAAACTGGGCAAGAAAAAGCACCACTTGTTTTTTCTTGCCTAAACACACGCCGCCAGTTTGACTAACGCCGGAATGGCTAGCTACTATCCATCCTGGCGCCAGTTTGCATGGGGGAATCCCCCATTCTGGCACGAATACTTAAACCTATAATAATTGGGGCTGAATAATGAACCATTCGGAAAAATCCAAGGCACCTTGCGCACATAA
>JBEGTZ010000010.1:0-7718 GCA_041179125.1 Pseudomonadota bacterium
TTGCTCCAATGCATCAGCATAAAGGCGGGCTTGTTCACGCCCTGCCTGCAAACTGGTATTGCCTGATTTTTTTGCTTCTACAACCGCCAGAGGCTGGCCATTGTCGCCCCAGAGTACGTAATCCACAAAACCCTTACCGGACGGATTATTAGGGAAGACGACCTCAACTTCTTGGCCAACTTTCTCAGGGTTTTGCACATCCCAACCGGCCTGTAACAACAAGGCATCAATTAACATTGCGCGAGTTTTGGCTTCGCTCCATTGCAAGCTGTTGGCAATCTGTTGGCTTTTCTGTTTGCGTTTTGCCTGGTCTGGCTTAGCTGGAGGTTCTAGCTTTTCACTATTTTTGGTACGTTCCCAATCCAATTGCTCCATGACACGTTGCAATTGATCTTGTTGTTGTTTTAATTCCGCCTCGTAGGTTGCAACAGACTTTTGCAGTTCATTTAATGTTGAGGTGGGGTCTTTGACGGCATTAAAAGCTGGGATCTGATCGCGGGTTTTGCCGTAGTATTTAAGTGCCATGTACATGGCTAAATCGTATGCCGTGCTCAAGGCCGCTTTGGCATTTTGCACACTACCATTTGCACCGTGGGCGGTATCATTGCCTTGTATGCGCAAGTAGTTGATCTGATTAATTAAGGATTTATCTACACAGGATGAAAAAACGGGATTTTTGACCAGATCGTAAAAACTCGCTTGCGGTAAACGAGGTAGTACTTCTTCTTGATAGATTGCTTTTGTAAGTTCCTCGGCAAAACTACGCAGCCTGGTAAGGGTACTACCTGGGTCTATATGCAACACCCCTTCAGCTAAACCCGCTAGGTTTGCAAGCAATTCACCTTTTGGCCGTAAAAATTCAAAGTTCATAGATTTCATAAAAATAATTCTGTCCATAAAGGCCACATTGCCTGGGCCGCGCCAACTTATGTATTTTTTATTCTATGCTGTATTTTTCCATCCAATTGCTCAGGGTTTGGTAATTCTTCAACCCTAATAATTCTGCCGCTTTGCTCTTGCTGCCGTTGCTAATACTGAGTGCCTGCTCAATATAATGCCTGCATAGGTTAGAAATTATTTCAGTTATCCTAGAAACCTCAGTTAAGTGCCCAAAAGCTGTATAAGGCATGGGTGCGGATAGTGAAAATTAAAAATGAAGGGCAAGTTTATTGATTGTTCGAATTTTTAACTTTTACTTGAGTGATCCAACTAAGGTTTTTAGGTTTAGACCACCATAATCCCATCCGCTTCAACCACAGCCCCTTTGGGCAATTCACTGACGCCAATAGCCGCTCGCGCAGGGTAAGGTGCTTCAAAATATTCCGCCATCACTTGGTTAACCACAGGGAAATAACTTAAATCCGTTAAAAATATATTGAGCTTTACGATGTCTTTTAAATCGCCACCCGCAGCCAAACACACCGCCCGTAAGTTTTTAAATACCTGATGCACCTGTACTGCAAAATCCCCCTCAACCAAGGCTTGGGTTTCAGGCACTAAAGGAATTTGGCCGGATAAATACACTGTGTTGTGTACTTTTACTGCCTGTGAATAAGTTCCGATAGCCGCTGGCGCTTTATCGGTAAAAATGATGGCTTTGTTGGGCATAATCAATATCCAAAATAATTAAATTAAAAATTAGCTTTTTGCGCGAGATACTTTACTGACACTGCGCATGGTGCGCACCCGGCGCATAACATCGGCCAAATGTACTCGGTTGCGCACACCGATCGTTAAAGTGATAACAGAATGCTGCGCATCCCGCTCACTGACATTAATACCTTCAATACTGGTGCGTGTTTCGGCTATGCGGGTGGCCAAAGAGGCGATAATACCGCGCTCGGATTCCACCTCAACACGAATATCCGTTAAAAACTCCCCCGTCACCTTAATTGACCAATTTACATCACTAATATTTTCACGCTTGCTGCGCAGGTCGGTTACATTTTTACAAGTTTCGCGATGCACCACCAAACCCTTACCGCTGCTAAGGTGCCCCACTATGGGGTCGCCAGGGATGGGGCGGCAGCAGCGGGCGAAATTAATTAACAACCCGTCAGATGAATCAATGGTTAAGGGCGCCACGGCATATCCATTGTTGTTGCCATCAGGCCTTAAACACTGAGCCACCGAAAGCGCCACCCGTTTTCCCATGCCGATGCTTTCGTATAATTCATCCACACAACTTACTTTGTTCGCTTCAAGCAAATGATTAAATTCACGCTCGGCTAATTGCTCTAGTTGCATACCCAAATTAGCCAGTGCGCGGCTTAACATACGCTTGCCTAATTCCACCGATTCCATGTGACGCTGGTGTTTTAAATAATGCCTTATGGCCGAACGCGCTTTCGCACTCACGACAAAATTAAGCCAATTAGGATTAGGCTGAGATGCTTCAGAGGTAATAATTTTAACTTTTTGACCGCTTTGTAAGGCTTGAGATAAAGGCGCTGGGCGGTCGTTAATGCGGCAGGCCACGCAGCGGTTCCCCACTTGGGTGTGTACCGCGTACGCATAATCAACAGGCGTTGAACCTTGCGGTAATTCGATGATTTCGCCCTTAGGGGTAAATACATAAACCTCTTCACGAAATAAATCCATTTTTACATTTTCAACAAATTCAATAGAGCTGCCGGTATGTTGTTGCAACTCTAAAATACGTGAAATCCAGCGGTCTACCCGCGCTACGGGCGGGTCGTTATGCTCATCGCCACCGATAGATTTATACAACCAGTGGGCGGCAATTCCCCGGCCAGCTAATTCGTCCATTTCTTTGGTGCGAATTTGCACTTCAATAGGCACACCGTGCATACCCACTAATACAGTGTGCAGACTTTGATAACCATTAGTTTTAGGTATGGCGATATAGTCTTTAAACTCCCCCGCCATAGGTTTATATAAATTATGCACTGCACCCAAAGTGCGGTAACAGGTATTAATATCATCCACAATAATACGGAACGCATACACGTCCATGATTTCATTAAATGATTTATTTTTACTGCGCATTTTGTTGTAAATGCTATAAAGATGTTTTTCACGCCCTATGACATCACCAACAATTTCCTCTCGCTTTAAGCGTGCCTCTATAGCAGCTTGAATATTTTCCACCAATGCCTTGCGATTGCCGCGCACTTTTTTAAGTGACGCGTGTAAACGCGCTGCACGCAAGGGAAACATCGCGGTAAAACAACGGTCTTCAAATTCAATACGCAGGTCGTTCATACCCAACCGATGGGCAATAGGGGCATATATTTCTAAGGTTTCTTTGGCGATGCGGCGTTTTTTTTCCGGTGCCAAGGCGCCCAGTGTGCGCATGTTATGCAAGCGATCAGCCATTTTTACGACAATAACGCGCAGATCCCGCGCCATAGCCAAGGCCATTTTTTGAAAGTTCTTGGCTTGTTTTTCAGCCTGAGATTCGTATTCGATTTTAGCGAGCTTGCTGACACCATCAACCAGTTCGGCCACAATTTCGCCGAATTGCTCTTGCAGCGCTTGTTTGGCAATGCCGGTATCTTCTATTACATCGTGCAACATGGCAGCCATCAGGCTTTGATGATCCATGTGCATGCCCGCCAGAATATTCGCCACCGCCAGCGGGTGGGTAATATAAGGCTCGCCACTGCGGCGGAATTGGCCGGTGTGCGCCTGCTCCGCATAATAATAAGCGCGGCGCACACGGTTGATTTGCGTGGGGTCTAAGTAGGAGGACAGCCTGTGGCACAGCGAATTAATAGTTAACAAAGCGCCCTCCCAATAAAAAATTACTCGTCGAAGGAAGAATCAACCGGTGGTATGTGCTTAGGCACCACAATCCGCTGTTCATCAGGTTCTTTAAGAATATCTACGCTGATCAAACCCTTTTCAATCTCACGCAGCGCCAAAACTGTGGGTTTATCGTTTTCTGCCGGGACAAGGGGTTGTTTGCCCATAATCGCCAATTGGCGTGCGCGCTTGCTACCGACAATCACCAACTCAAAGCGGTTTGCTACGTGGTCTAAACAATCTTCAACAGTAATACGAGCCATGAATAATATGCCTAAGGTTTAATATGTTTGCGTGCAAGCCAGGCCTACACACCGAAAAGACAAAACTCAATACGTTAAATAAGCAGCTTGGCCCATTTTTGAAAGGGGTTGCAGAGTGTACGCAAATCAACCAAAGCGCTCAACCCTTTTAACCAACCACGAAGGCCTCCAGCCCGGCTCTTAACTTAGAAACCCCGGTTGAACCTAAAAACCTCAGTTGGATCACCCAAGTCTGCACAACCCCTTGACGCGCCCAGCAAAAGTTAAAAAATTCGAACAAGCAATAAGGTTGCCCTTCATTTTTAACTTTCACTATTCACATCAATGGCTTGCACAGCTTTTGGGCGCTCAACTGAGGTTTCTAGGGTTACGCATTGGAAGACTGCGTCAGGCTACTGCTACTAAAATAAAAAAGCCCGGCAGAACCGGGCCAAATTGAGCTGAAAAGGCTTAGCTGGCGATTACAGCAGTATCGGTCTTGCTGTCTATTACCGTTTTAGTCTCTGTCTTGGTGGCGCCCTTAGCCTCAATATGAGTAGCACCACCAGGCAAGCGACCCAGCTCACCGGAGGCGCGTGCGCTTTTGCCGTATACCAGTTCAAACAATGGCGAGGCCATCAACGTAGTAACTATCGCCATCAACACCAGCATGGAAAACAACGCAGGCCCAATCACACCGGCTTGCAGGCCAATATTGATAATAATCAGCTCCATCAGCCCGCGTGAATTCATCAGCGCACCAATTCCCAGTGCCGTGCGGTTGTCTTCACCACACAAGCGCGCCGCCGCCCAACAGGCGCCGCCCTTGGCCAGCACAGAACCCAATAACACCACGGCGGCGATGGACAACAATTCTAAGTTGTTCACCATGGTCAGCTGAGTATTAAGCCCAGAATAGGTGAAAAACATTGGCAGCAATACCACCACGGCAAACGGCTCCAATTGGCGTTTGAGTTGTTCAGTTAACACCCCACGCGGCATCACCGTGCCGAGTAAAAAGCCGCCAAATACCGCGTGTAAACCAATGCCGTCGGCCACGTAAGCGCTGAGCATAAACAGCATCAGTACGATCGACAGCAGCGTAGGGCTTAAGGACTTTTCGCGCTCGGCGATACGGCCTAAGGGGGCCAAGAGTTTGGGGCCGAGAACCAGCAGCACGCAGGCAAATACAGCACCACCAGCGATGGTTTTGACCGCTAGAGCCGGGCCTGCACCGAAGCTGGCCAGCACAACCGCCAGCACACACCAAGCCCCGGCATCATCAATAGCCCCCGCCGACAACGACAGGGTACCCAGCCGGGTTTGGCTGAGGCCGCGCTCGTGAATAATCCGCGCCAGCATAGGGAACGCCGTAATGGCGATGGCCGCGCCCATAAACAGGGTAGCGTTAAACAGGGTAGCCTTGGCCGAAAACAACCCCGGTACCGACATCAGCCAAGGAGTTATCGCGATAGCAACTAAAAAGGGCGCCAACATGCCAGAAATCGACACCGCCACCGCGCTTTTGGCGTTGCTTTTGAAATGGTCAGCCCGAAACCCCAGGCCCACCAAAAACATATACAGCCCTACTCCCAATTGCGCGCCCACGTAAAGCACGCCTTTGGTATCAACAGGGAATACTATTTTTTGAATATCCGGCATTAACAACCCAAACAGCGAAGGCCCGAGAATAACCCCGGCGATCATCTCACCAACAACTTGCGGCTGATGAAAATAACGTTGCCCAAGCCAACCGACTAAGCGGCACATGGCGAGAATAATGAGCATCTGCAAGAAAAAGGTGACGGAGAGCTGAGCAATAGGCATGGAGACGGGTTCTCAAAATTATTATGGTTATCGCGGCGGCCCGTTGCACAGGCTACTACCGGTTTTGCCACCGGAGGCGCTTTATAAGCAAAGCCCTAAAACCCGGCAATCAAATACCCATTAATTTTCACTATGATACGCAGGGCAAGGCAAACACCCCGCACCAATGTCCATTACTGCACACACCAGAGGCTCAACCATGCTTATTCGCAACCACAGCACAGACATCAACACCCCCACCGGCCCCATGCGCACCTATGTTTACCAACCGGTGGATACCGGCAAATACCCCAGCATTATTTTTTATTCCGAGATATTCCAACAAACCGGGCCTATCCGCCGTGCCGCGCAAATGCTAGCCGGGCACGGTTTTAACGTTTTAGTGCCGGAAGTATTCCACGAACTCAACCCCCTCGGCTGCGTACTGGGCTACGACGACGCCGGGCGCGACAAAGGCAATGCCGACAAAGCACAAAAATATTTAGAAGCCCACGATAGCGACACCCAAGCCCTAATCAACTTCAGCGACAGCCTGCCCAGCCACAACGGCGCCATAGGCGCGATGGGCGTATGCCTAGGCGGCCACCTAGCCTTCCGCGCCGCCATCAACCCCCGCATCCGCGCCGCCAGCTGTTTCTATGCCACCGACATCCACACCGGCGGCATCATCCCCGCACAACCGGGCAACGAAACCCGCAACCAAGCCCAGCACATCACCGGCGCACTGCAAATGGTCTGGGGCAAACAAGACCCCCACATCCCCGCCGCCGGACGCACCGAGGTGTATCAATTATTGAGCGGGTTAAACTTAAATTTCACCTGGCACGAATTTAACGGCCAACACGCTTTTATGCGCGATGAAGGCGAGCGTTACGACGCGGAATTACATCTGTTAGGAATGCAAATGGCGATAGGGTTTTTTCAACGCGGCTTGCGTGGGTAAGTTGTGGTTTGTGGTTTGTGGTTTGTGGTTTGTGGTTTGTGGTTTGTGGTTTGTAGGTTGGGCAGTAATGCCCAACAAAAAATACCCAACAAAAATGCCCAACAAAAAACTTAAATCGCAATAATTTAATTTTGAAAATGGTTTTTCTAATTTCTGGAATCCCTGTGTTGGGCATTACTGCCCAACCTACGCACTGCCCAACCTACGCACTAAAGCGATGGCCATCCCTGAGCTTCTGAAAAACATCAATCATTGGAGTTTGCATGAAAAAACACTTGTTATTACTTGTCTTAATGTTGGCACCTAATAGTTCTTTCTCCTTAGAAACCGAAGGAGAGCGAAATACTAGAATCCTAGCTGTGAAATTAGTTATATATCAAACGATTTTTTTGAACGAATTTTGTGGCATGCATGCGCCAAAAAACAACCTTGATTACACAAAAATAACCCAGCACGTTAAGAGCATAGCCGACAAAGATGCACTTCTTGAAAACAATTCAGAAGTTAAAGAAATACTGGAAAAATACCGCTCAAGCTACCATGAAATTTATTTAAAACCGGTCAGAGAAAAAAAACAATCGGAAAGCTTTTGCAAGGAATATTATAGAAATATGATTGCAATGTCGGACGCTCAAATGCAACAAGTGCAGGAGATTGGACTTAAAAAATATAGAGCGGCAAACCAAAAGAATTAACAGCCAGAAACCAAATCGCTAACGCATTACACAAGCAGCACGCAGACTAGGCTAAATGTAGGTTGGCGGTGAGCTTGCGAACCCCAACATTCCCTCTCGCGGCGAGAACAAGTTAAACCTAGAAACCTCAGTTGAGCGCCCAAAAGCTGTGCAAGCCATTGATGTGAATAGTGAAAGTTAAAAATGAAGGTAAGCGACCAACAAACCCCACCTATCCCTTAACCGCCCAAGGCATTAAATCCT
>JBEGTZ010000011.1:0-4171 GCA_041179125.1 Pseudomonadota bacterium
CCGCCTCCAGCCGCTTAACCCTCACCCAGGCGTTTAACTCTTTTGGCACCACCATCGCACCGATGATTGGCGGCGCGCTGATTTTGGGTGCGGTGACAGTGGACAGCACACTCAGCGGTGAAGATTTAAAACAAGCCAAGGCACAGGCGGTGCAAATCCCTTATGTGGCGCTGGCCGCAGCCTTGTTGTTACTGGCCGCCGTGTTTGCCTTTTTGAAGCTGCCCGTCATTGTGGATGAAGCCCTGCCTGCCACCGAGAAAGACTCAGGCTCCGCCTGGCAGTACAAACACTTGGTGCTCGGTGCCGTAGGTATTTTTGTGTATGTGGGCGGTGAAGTGGCCATCGGTAGCCTGTTGGTAAATTTCCTCGGCCTGCCTGAAGTGGCCGGCATGGTAGAAAAAGACGCCGCCAACTACGTGAGTTACTACTGGGGCGGCGCCATGATTGGACGTTTTATCGGCTCGGCGGTGATGCAAAAAGTGCCCGCAGGCCAAGTGCTGGCTTTCTGTGCGGCGGGGTCGGTGGCTTTAATTCTGTTGGCGGTATTCAGCTCCGGGGCCGTCGCCATGTGGGCTATTTTGGCGGTGGGGCTGTGTAATTCGGTGATGTTCCCCACCATCTTCAGCCTGGCCGTTACAGGCCTAGGCCGCCACACCAGCCAGGGTTCATCCATTTTATGTATGGCGATTGTGGGCGGCGCCTTAGTCCCGCTGGCACAGGGCTTCCTGGCGGATTCGCTGGGTTTACAACTATCCTTTTTAGTGCCTGTGCTGTGCTACCTGTACATTGTTTTTTACGGGCTGAAGGGACACAAAATCGCAGCTTAATCACTACTAACCTCTACCGCTGAACACATTGATTTACCTGTTCGGCGGCAGATTATGAGCCACCACGCATGAAGCCCCTAGCCCTAGCGCCGCAACAGATTTTTGTTCTGGTCATAATGCCCGCCATCATCGGCCTGTACTGGCCCACCTTTGAGGTGCTGGCGAAGCGTTGGACGCAGTGGGATATGGGCATGTCCCACGGCCTGTTGGTGGCGGCGGTTTTTATCTGGCTGCTGTGGGTGCGCCCCTGTCATGCCCTGCCGCGCAAGCATTTTGCCCTGCGCGCTGTGCTGGTGGGGCTGATGTCACTGCTGTGGTTTGTAGTGCAGTCGGTACGCATTAATGTACTGGCCGAAGTCGCACTGCTGCTCACTACCATATTGGCCTACACCGCCTGGCTCGGGTTTGAGCAGAGCTGGCGCTACAAAGCCGTATTGTTACTGCCTTTATTCGCCACCAGCCTATGGGGGGAACTTAATTCCTCCGCCCTGTATTTAAGCAGCTTTATGGTAGGGCACATGGTTGAGGCCGCAGGCATCACCGCCCATATTGACGGCGCCACCATTAGCCTGCCCTACGGCCAGATTCTCATTGCACATGGCTGTTCTGGCCTACGCTACATCGTCATTGCACTGGCCTTGGGGCACATGTTGGCCTGCTTGAACCACTACACCACCCGCGCCTATTGGACAACCCTACTGGTGGCGCTGCTGCTGGGCTTGGCCACCAACTGGATACGTATTTTTATCCTCATTCTGCTGGGTTATTTCACCCAAATGCAAAGCAGCCTAGTGGCCGATCACGAAACTTTTGGCTGGTTATTGTTCGCAGGCGTGGCCTTACCGCCGCTGTATTTTGCCCCCGTGCGGGCGGCGGCACGCACAGCGGTGGAACACTATTCGCCCCCGTTACGCCACCTGTTCGCCGTACTCTGTGTGCTCTGCTTAGGGCCGCTACTGCTGCTGTTCAGCCAGCGCACCCCCGCCCCCGCCACTTGGTTGCCCCCCCTACCAGTGGCCGCAAGCCCGCTGCCCCAATGGGCGGTTGCCACTCCCATGCCCCCAGCAGGTTTAGCGGAAGAAGGATTGATTGGCTCCGTGTGGGTACAGCGCTGGCAATACCAGCGCACCCAAGCCAAAGACAAGCTGGTGCCTTTTTTAGGTGACTGGCACCCAGACATCCCCTGCACCCCCAAAAACATCACCCCGCAAGCAGCAGGCGCCTGGTTTGAATGCCGCCTGGATGACCACCCGGTGCTGGTACTGCGCCGTTTTACCGTTGGCCGCTTTGTCACAGCGGAATTCCGACAAGCAAAACTCCTGCAACTGCCCGCGCAGTGGACGGGGGATAACTTATTTAGCCTAACCCAATGGCAACACCCCTGCGACGAACCCAGCTGCACGCAGGCAGCACAACAGATATCGGCGCAAGCGGGGCACGAGTAAGGGCCATAGCGGTTGAGCCTAAAAACCTCAGCTGAACCCCACAGCCAATGCACTTGCCGTAATCACCCCCAATCACTATGATTATATTTTAATCAAACAGGTGATCTTCATGGCAACGCCCGACACCAAGGTGCTAACCGCCCACATTCCGCGCACACTTGCCGACAAAGTAGATCAACTCGCCGAGCGCATAGATCGCTCACGCGGCTGGGTTGTTAAACAGGCGCTAACGGCATGGATCGACCTGGAAGAAGAACGCGACCGTTTAACCCGCGAAGCCCTGGCGGACGTTGATGCCGGGCATGTTATTGACCATAGCGCAGTGCAAGCCTGGGCAGAAAGCCTAGGTACCGCATCCGATAACACGCCAATACCTGCACCCCGCTAATGCAGCTAAAGTGGACCAGCAAAGCGCTTTCCGACTTAGCCAGGCTTTACGACTTCCTTGCCCTGGTCAATAAAAAAGCCGCAGCACAAACCGTACAAGCCCTCACTTCAGCGCCATCAGCACTCATTACAAACCCTCGCATAGGTGTAAGGCTTGAGCATTTCAATGAGCGCGAAGTACGCCGACTTTTAGTGGGACACTATGAAATGCGTTATGAAATTAACAACGCTGTCATTTACATTCTGCGCATCTGGCATACCCGCGAAGCGCGCTGAACTGCACCAACCTTACCAAGCTACCCAGCCCGCTTATTCAACACCGCCAACATCAACACCCAAAAACACAACACCAAATTAAACAAAGGAATTTGCAACTCATTGGGCATGGCGTACACGATGCTCACCGCCGGAATCCACACCAGCCAATTGGACAAAATCACCGTGGGCAGGGTTTGAACGATCCATTGCCGGTCCAGCGCCCGCCGCCAGGCGGCACAGTTAAAATCGCCCTGCATCCATAAATAACTCAACGTGATCGTCGGCGCCGCCCAAAATGCGCTGTAAATAAACTGATCCACCGCCACCTTAGTCGCAAGCGTAGCCAGGTCATTACCCATACCGAACCACAAGCCTTGCAAACGGTAAAAAAAGTCCACCTCCATACCTTTCACCCCCCAAAACACCGCATAAAACAGCCCCACCGCCCAAAGCCTGCGCACCTGCGCCAAGCCTGCGCTGAGCCATAAATACAAAAAGGGAACCAAGCCGCCAAACAGCGCCGTGGCAGCAAAGGAATAGGCGTAACCGTACTGCTGTTTTAATGCCCCAAAATAATCAAAATAGGGTTTAGCCCCCGGCAGCCAAAAATACAGAGCCAAAATAACCGCCGCGAACACCTGCAACACCAGGCCGGGGATTAGGTTATTTTTTAACGCAGAAACAATAGAGTTTTTAATCGACATAAACGCCACGGGGCAAAGGAATGGGGAATGGGGGCTCCGCATTATAGCGGGATGGTTCAACCTCAGTTGAACTCGTAGCGAGGGTGGCTAAGGCGCCGAATATGAACGTTTTTTTTGTGAAAAATCGGTGAAAGCAGTAATCATCACTACGGTGAGCCAAATTTTGGCGACAATCGCTTTGTTTTCAAATATTAGGTGTTCGCAGTAGGGTTCAACTAAAGTTTTTAGGTTTATTGGTTGTTCAACCTAGAAACCTCAGTTGGATCACCCAAGCCGAGTAGGGCGGGTTAGCCGAAGGCGTAACCCGCGCAGCGCACCGGCAGCCAAGTACAAACCTAATAAAAAAACCGCACAAAAAACTCCATGCATTTACAAAAAATATCGTGAGTGATAACACCCTCCACGCGGGTTATTAACCCGCCCTACAAGGCTGGAATAAATTGCGATAAGCGATCATGCGGGCTGCGGGTGTGGCAGCCAATTTTTTGTACACTTCATGCTCGCTGATTACGCCTATTTTAAATCCCATCCCATTGTGGCGGAAACTGGA
>JBEGTZ010000012.1:0-5948 GCA_041179125.1 Pseudomonadota bacterium
TAACACCCTCCGCTGAGGTTTTCAGGTTCAATTCAATTTGGGTTTCGTATTGCGATTTGATTCGGGTTACATGCCGAAAACAACCTAAAAAATTAGTCTTTAATTTTTTTTAGGTGATCAATATTTTCTTTCCCGTAACCATAAATAGACGCCAACTCCAACACTCTATCAATTAGAAATTTACCTTTATATCCCTCTAAAAACACGATTGAAGGGGCAATTTTTTCTGACAATGCAAACTGAATCAAAAGTGCGTCTTTTTCTGCGGCAGAAGTCGACTTATATTTCTCTATAAAACCATCCATGACTTTAAACTTCGCATAGCTGTCAATACTATTTGCCAAGTTGTAGCTTGCGTTAAAAACTAATGCCGAGAGTCGATTGCTTGCGTCCGTATAGTCCGAGTGAAAGCTTGGGGTTAAGCTAAACCCTAAGGCTAGAACAGCGGATGAAAGGTTCGCTAGGTGAACACCTTTTGCTAACAATTGATCTAGCTCAGCGCGAGTGATAGATATGGTTCCGAGCTGCTCTATTAGCGCGTCTTTTTCAGCGGTTGTTTTTTTGCCGAACTCCTCTTCTGAATAAATGCCTTTAGCGCGAAGCCATTCAGCCAACTCTTTTTGTTGTGGTGTTAAATTGGCTTCTACGTATTGCCCAGATAAATAGTCCCCTGCCACCAAAGCTGCTTTTTGCCCACAAGTTTCTCCGTAATTGGTGCGCTTGGCTTTTATTTCAGGATCTATTCCTCCTATAGCGATATCCTGTAAACACCCTAAAGATACCTGGGTGATGAAGCGAACGGCTTGATCGATTTTTGGCTCAGGCCCGCTAGACAAAGCATCAATTTTTTTCGAAAAATGATCCCCGAGTGTGGCGATCGCATCTTTTTTGACATTAAGCGCGAGTTGATTCCAAAAAACATCTCCATTTTTATTGGGATCCTCAATGGCTGTTTTACCTGCTTCCGTTATATTCTTTAACGCTGATTTAAGTGCGCTATTGATAAATTTTGTAGCTTCTTTATTGTTTGCTTCAGCTTTTTCTTCGTTGAATTTGCTATCTATCTTCGAACTTAAATACGCCGCAAAGCCTTGGGCTGAAGTGGTAGCAAATTCCGTTTTGAAATCTTCTATGCTTCTCCCGTCCACTAATACCTTTGCTCCCAACCTTATAGCACGCTCTACTTCCGTAGAAATGATTGTGCTTATCAGTTTACCTTCTTTTGCAAACACACCCAATTCAGGGCCGACCCACTGTTTGACCCCGCTTATTTGGATGTCAACATATTGGTTCAATGAGTTAGCGGCATACTCTTTAAAGGATTTATTAAATTCTTTAAGAAATCCATCCGACTTGTTATCTATTGCCACCTTTAAGCTACTTTTTATGGCTGCTTTACCCAGTGAATTGACGGATTGATTGATGAGATTAATAGCATCGGTTTTAAATCCTTCTCCTGCAACGGTGAAAAGTTGAAATCCATCAAGCCCTAATGATTGTATGGCCCCTAGTGTCAATGTATTGATGACCAGCCCCTTTAAATCAACGGATTGAGCCATTGCTTTCATGGCTTCAGAAGGGGTTTTGCCAGCTGCAAGGTTCTGAGCGGCAGTCGTGACCATGGTCACCGCAGCAGATTGCATGGCGCCTGCACTGATCAACTGTGTGCCGTTAAGCGTTACTGCACCTATGGATCCTGATGGCCCAGTTAGACCAGCGGCCATAGGACCCATTGCTGTAGCTACCGCAATAGCAATAATTGCCATTGCGGCAGGGCTTAGATTTGTGTCTCGCTTGTGAATTTCTTCATAGGCTAGCTTAACCTCAGTCCAATCAATACGGGCACGAATGTCGGGGTCATTATTTAAATTGGATACCCACTCTAAATCTTTAAATTGAGAGAGTTGCTTAATTTGATCCTGAATTTCGACGCCTTCTTTGCCTCCATATTCGATTTCTATTCCATCCAATGCATTCACGGCGAACCCACCTAAAATTGAATTGTATATGGGGGTTTCTTTTATGCTGGTGTCAGTTTGGGTCTTGATAGTCCAGAAACTTTTTTTGGTCAGTTGATATTGGTATTCGCTGTGCTCCTTGGCGATCAGAAGTTTAACCTTTCCACTATTTGAGGTTACTTGAGTGCCATCTGTGGATTCTATTTTTGCACCTTTAAGGGTAATACCGCCTGCAGATGTATTTAAGATAATCCCCTTACCGGCTTTAAGTACTGATCGAACGGCATATTGTTGAAAGTCAGACATTTGAGATGTGGTTTTACCAATTGTGTCAGACATAGTAACTTTTGTATTACCCAGTTCGTCGAGCACGTAAATGCCCTGTTTGGCCAATAATTCAATGCCGCCTGCGGAGCTATACAATTCCGAACCGGATATGGTGATTTGCCCGGCAGCAGAAAGGCTAATGGTGTCTGTGGCGCTTAATCGGGACTGGTATAAATCCAATTGGCTTTGGTTTATACGGTTTTGTCCGGCCCAGGTTTCGTTGGCGGTGTTGTCTACTTTTGCAGCCAATATGGCTATATCGCCGCCTGCCTCGAAGGTAATACCGCCGTTTGCGCTTGCGGAGGAACCGGTGAATGTAATATCAGAAACTGCACGCAGATTAATGTTGCCATTGGTTTCAATACGTGCGATTTCGCCTAAACGGTGCCCTGAACCATTTTTGTCTCTAAAGGGGATCAATAGGGTTTTATTTTCAATATTACTCGCGGCGATTGAAATATCGCTGGCGGCTTTGACCGTGCCCGAGAAATTAATAAAGTCATTGCCCGCTAATAACTTAAGCTTGTCTTCGCCTAAGATACTGCCTTGGTTAACTATGATGTCGTTGCTGGCTTGAATAAAAGCGTAGCGTTTGGCCTGTAGTGTAGTTTTATCCAGCTTGATGTCACTAAAAGTTACGGTGCTATTAAATTCAAGCACATTGCCTTTAACCATTTGTTTTTTAATCGTGGCGTCCGATAGGTACAACACAGGCACCAATACGATTTCTTTATCTATTTGGCGGTATTCGGGCCAGATTAGGTCTTTTTCTGACATGAGGTCAGCGGGTAGGCGGTTGCCGAAAATAACTTTTGTTGGGTTTTTTGCTGCAAATTGAAAGGCGTTTTCGTACAGCTCGTTATTTTGCAGTATTTCCATTTGCCGGTTAATGTCCGCGCCGGGGTATTTGCCCGGCTCAATAATGTGGCGGCCCAATTGGATGTGGATTTGACTGCGGATAATGCGATTTTGTACAAAGTCATCCCCAACTAATTTTCCCAGATTGGAGGAACCCTGTATCAGGCTGGTATTTTTAAGCCGCTCGTAAAAGCTAGCCAAGTTGGTGGCGCTGGACGTTGGCTCCGCCATTAAATATTCGGCGCGAGTATATAAGTTTAGTTTTTGTGCAACACGGTGTAATTCTGGATCTGAGCTTAATAACCGCACAACGTCTGCATCACTTACCGAATAGCTGGCGGCGTATACAGCTTGAGTGCAGCTTTGAAATAAAATTAAAAATGCTAAAAAACCTGAAAGCACACGGCGTGTACAACTTGATCTGTGGCGAAGTGTTGGAAAATTGAGTTCTGATTTCATAACTTAGGCTCCTATGCTCGAAATCCATAATTTAATGGCGGTTATGTCGGCGAGTACGGCTTGTTTTAGTTTTGCAAAAGCGTCTGTGATGATTTGCGCTACAGGCACACTTATTGTCGGCAAGTTCGGAGGAAGAGGCTCGTCTTTATGTTTTTCAGAGAGGCAGCGCGAGTCCCCTCCGCAGTCAGGGTCATTCCAAAAATGATTCATATAGAAAATAAGATTAGTGTGGTCAGCGTCGAAATAGGCCCCAACCGAGACCTGGAGATTACCGTAGTGATCGGCTTTGTATGGATTGTTTGCCAGCGCTGCCGCTTCTGCGGTAGCACGAATATCTGCCATCACATTTCGGGTGGAGGCATTTAAGCTAAATTTTGGTGCTTCGAGTTCTTTTACCGAAAATAACGTCTGCTGTTCGTTTTCTTGGTTAATATTCACAGCGCTAGTTACACTAACCGTTTGCTCGGGGCAGCGGCTTTCATAGCCAACGCTGAATGCCAGGCACTGACTATGGCGTGTAGTCACTAAAGTTGTCAGCTCTTTGGTTTCACGCACCATCATTAATCCCATGTTTTTGATGGTGTATTTATCGTGCAATGAGGTTTCGATAGCAAATTTCGCCGTATCAAATAACTCAAAATACGATGCATTATTTATGAAACTGTCTTTGTATTTACCGGTGAACTTCCAATGCAAGCGAGAGAACGAATAAATAATCCCTGGAGGCGAATAGATTTTAAGTGCTAATTGCTGGCCTTTTTGGCTCGATTCGTCAAAACTATCAGTAATGGCGCGGGCTAAGTAACGCTCGTTAACCACCAAAGGGGCATACACTTTAAATCCAAAATCTTGCTCCGCGTTATCCACGAGGGGTGCTGACGAGGATGTGGTGGCTAAAATAGCGGATGAGTTGAGTAGCCGCCCATTAGATGAGCGCACATTTAACGATAGATTTTTTTGCCCTAAAATAGTTACGCGCTCAGCTTTTTCGAAGTCAAACGTAATGCCGCTTTCCCACACGTTGTTTTCGCGCAACTCAAAATAAGGGTTGATGTTTTCTATATTGCCGCCCGCATCCAACTTAACCGAGCCGCCAATAATTTTTGCGGATAAATCATTCTTTTTGATGTGTTTGGCTGGGTCGAAGGTGAATGAGTTTGTAGTGCTTAGTATGTTGTTTTGCGACAAGGTATCGCCAGTGTAGTCGTTGTAGATAAAAGCAGTTTCAGTGCGTGGTAAATAAGGGTAGGTAGAGCCGTTACGGATTAAACCATTTTCGCTTTTCAATTCTATAACGTCGCCAAGAATGCGGCCACCAAAGCGGTTTTGTATATCGCCCAGCGCTGAAAAATCTAATTTATCGCCTTCAAAAATGCCATTATTCTCTAGTTGATCCGCTGCAATTGTTAAGGTTTTTTTAGCGGTAACTGTACTGCCGGCTTGGTTTAAAAGTTTGTTGGCGACAATAAACTCAATATCTTTACCGCCGAGCGCGCCATAAATACTCAAGCCGCCGCTGGATTCAATGGTTAGGTTTGCATCAGTTTCTAGCGAGCCCTTAATGGCTATGCGGCCTTGCAAAGAGGTATCTTTATTGGCAAGCGTTGTGATTTTTATGCCTTCGCTTAGCGCACTAATTTTTTGATTACGCATGGAGGCCGATAATAGGTCAGAGCGTGTATCTAGGGTACCGATAAGTTCCAGAGGTGTGGCAGCTTTTATTTGAATTACAGCGGCTTTAATAGTGCCGCCTAGTTGGTATTCTGAGTTTTCAGAGGTAATAGATTTAATATTTAATGTTTCATAATCAATAGATACCTTCCTGGGGTACAGGCTAACAACACCTGAGCCGACAACTAAGCCGCCGCTGGGGTCCGCGGTATAGCCTCCGTCTGGGCTGCGCTTAGCACGTAACAGAGTGTTAATGGTGCCCGTGTTTTTTATGTTATAGCCAATCAGCTCTAACGAGGACAAGCCCGCCGCGTTGAGACTGTCAATCGAAACAGTGCTAGTGGCGTTAGTGACCAGATTGCCCAGTACGGAGGAGGTGGAATTTAAAGGTGTGGAGAAGCTAGCTGCGGCTAGCGTTAACCTATTTATGTTGGCAAAGCTACAGCTCTGGCAGCTGAGCGTGGTATTGCTGGCAGGCGAAACTAATACCAAGTCAGCGGTTGCGCCGATAATTTCAATGTTATTTTTTATCGCCATGTCATTGGATTGAATAACGATAGTTCGTGCGGTGCGGGTTGCGCCAGCGCCGTAAGCTTCTAGCGTGTTTGAGATAACCAGTGGGCGATTAACGGTAAAGTTGGCGAAGGTATTAATGCTGATCCCGGCGCTATTGGG
>JBEGTZ010000013.1:0-6596 GCA_041179125.1 Pseudomonadota bacterium
ACGGCCCCGAAAATATTAAAACGTTTGAATATTCAGTATTAATCACCAGTTTATCCAGCGATTTTCCCGCAATATTCCAACATTACCGCGACAGAGCGGATTGTGAAAATAATTTTGATGAGAGCTTTGCACGAAATGCAGCTTATGCAGGAGTGTTGCGCCATAGAAAATGGGAAAAAGAGGAGGATTACCTCTAAAAACAGGTTTTTTGGCTTTTTGGGGGTTGTTTTTTGATTGATTTGAAAAGTGTTGCTTTAAAAAATCGTGTTTTTTATCGCGCGGGGTCGAAAATCGGCTTCGTGCAAAGGTCTCAATTTGGTAATTTAAAAGCGAATTGGGTAGAATGCCGCCCATTTTCGGCTTGGGAGTCCTGGCGATAGGGAGTACAGCCCGAATTCTACATGCCCAGTCTCTCTCCCCTGAATGTAACTTTTTGCCTACTGAAAAAGCCTTTTAAGATGGTTTTTCCGGTGATTGTTCAATTTATTTGCTTTTTTATGTGAGTTTTTCAAGTATGAAAATTAGGATTCCTCGGTCTTGGTTCAACGGCACAGCACTATTTTCTTTATTACTGCTGACCAGCATGAGCATCATAGTGCGAGCGGGTAATGTTGGTGTAACAGCTGATAGCCGTAACGGACTGGTACGCGTCTCCGTTAGTGGCATGGCGTCCGACGATAACTGTAGCAATAAAGGGACGCTATATGAGACAAAAGCAGGTAGAACGTCGGATGTTCTTATCGAGACTGTGCTAGGCATATCGTCATCCATGACGAGCTGGTCGATAGACCTCTACCGCGAGTCCGGCACATATTCCTATTCTTTTACTCAAACGCGCGCTTCATACAAGTCCAATAACGGTATCTATTACTGTGAGTCAAACGACTCAAACTCATACAGTTCCAGCCAAATTTCTATCAACCGCGAAAACCCCGCCCAATTCGACAACCTACGCCCGTTCGTCACCCTAAACGCCCCCGCCGCAGGCCAAACCCTTAAATCAGGCACCAGCTATCCCGTATCCATAACCGCCTCAGATTACAACGGCAGCATTAGCAAAGTTGAACTGCGTGACGGCACCAATCTAATCGCCACCGCAACTCAAGGCACCGCGAATACCTACACCTTCAACTGGACACCCACCACCACAGAAGCAATTGCCGACAAAGTGCTCACCGTCACAGCATACGACAACACGGCTGCACCCAACCAAGGCGTCACCTCCGTATCGCACACCTTTAAAGTCTCCCAAACAGGCGCAGCCACTACCACTAACCAAACCATCGACTTCAGCAAATACGACGTTTATTACGGCGATTTTAACGGCGATGGCGGTGCCAATGATGTGTACCTCCACGGCCGCGACACGTTTATCCTGCTGTACGGCGATGTTTCCGTACCCATTATTTTGCAAGGCCCCACCAGCTATGTGTTTTACGAAAAATCAGACCACAGCCACGAAGATGCTGAAATTTTGGAATATGCCGATAACACCTGGCAAGCCAACGCCCAAAAAGCCGCCCCGCAAGATATAGCTCAAGGCGATTTAACCGGAGATGGCACAGAGGATCTTTTAGTGCGTGGGCACAGCCAATACGATGCCGCTCTGTTAATCAACGGCAAACTCGTGCAAGACGGCAACGACACCGTGCCGGGTTATTTAGGCAACATAGACAGTGATGGCCGCATTTATAGTCGCAGCACCGGCTGGTCGAGCAGCCCCGTAGTGAACGGCAACCTCTCCGACCGCAACCAGGCCATTAGCCTTACCAATGGCAAGTTATCCATAGCGGGTAAATTTTATCTTTATAACGCAAACTCAACCCTGGTTCCCGATACCAATACCGCTGCCGCCACCAGCAACGTACCTGCACCACCAGCGCCGTCAAACGCACAACCCACATTAAATGCTCAAGATCAACAAACGATGGACTCTCTCGGCGTATTAAGCGGGGAATTTAGAGTCAGTGAGGCGGGTGCCGCCACTTACAGCCTTCCGTTGAAACTCCCGCAGGGGACGGCGGGCGTAGCGCCGGAGGTATCTGTCGGTTACAGCAGCCAATCCGGCGATGGCCTAATGGGTTTAGGCTGGTCATTGAATGTCGGCGGTGCCATTAGTCGCTGCCGGCAAACACTACAAATAGACCATGTTGCCCTACCGATTAGCTGGAACGCTAGCGACCGCTACTGCCTAAATGGCCAGCGTTTATTGGTGGTGTCGGGTGCCTACGGCGCCGCAGATTCTCAATATAAAACCGAGATAGACGCACAGATTACCGTCATTCAAAAAGGCGGCAGCAACAGCAGTGCCGATTATTTTGAGGTGAAAGCTAAAGACGGCTCAACGTCAATTTATGGTGTATTGGGTACGGATAGCAGTGAAGAAAAAGGCTACCCCAGCAGTACAGCCAACTGTCAAACAGTGGCCAGCAACGGTAGCTGCGCCGACAAAACCATGAGCTGGAACCTCACTCAGTTTCGCGACAGCGTAGGTAATAAAATTCAATACACCTACGAAAACGGCGCCAGCGCCGAGCAAAAATCCTATCGCCTCAGCGCCATTACCTATGCCTACGCCAATGGACAAGCCAATGCACGCGTCAAATTAAATTACGAAGCGGGTAAAAAAGAGAATTATCTAACCGCAGGTTATCAATTTTACCGCGACAGCCGTTTGGCCAGCGTCGAAACCTATCAAACTATTAACAGTGAAAATTTACTGCGCAAGTATTCATTTAATTACAACGGTGATTTTACTACGCCTTACGACGATGGACGGGATCGCTTAACCAGTGTTCTTGAATGTTCTGGCGAATCCTGTTTGCCACCGCTACGTATTACCTGGGGCGGCACAAGTGCAGCCGTCTTCAATCAATCGGTTGAAATTAAAACGTCCTATGATAGTTATTCTTTTGGGCCTAATTATCTGGACATCAACGCCGATGGCCGATTGGATTTTGTTACATTAAATTCAACCGCAAGCGGTGAAAAATATGTACTGCGCTCCTGGATACAAGCGGCGGATGGCACTTTTACACCCGGCTCTTTTAATTCGAACCTTGCTCAAGTGTGGTTTGACAACTGGACAGGCAGGCAAGAAAACTACCAGCCTCATCAAATGCGTCTGCGCACTTATCCGGTTGACATTAACAACGATGGCCGTTCAGATTTAATTCTCTACCGAGAGGGCACTTGGGAAGTCTATGTGTCCACCCCCACCCTTGATCCCTTCCCGCATAATTGGAAGCTGCAAATAAACCACGTATTTAAATTGCCCTTTGGCACCTCACCCAACGCGCAAAACAACAATCAAAGCACCAACGGCGTGCAGTTTGGTGATGTCAACTCCGATGGCCTAGTGGATGCAATTTTCACTGAAAACGACCAAATTTATGTGTCGTATTTACGGCGCAACACGGCTTCCACGCTCGCCAATTTACCTTACATGTTCTCAGTGCCTGAGCCAGTAGGTTCGGCGGCGGGAACCGACTCCCATAAATTGTCGCCGGCTGCGGATTTTAATGGTGATGGCCGGTTGGATTTTATAGGCACCTTTTCCAATGTAACGAATAGTGATCCCTCCACCTGCACATTTAAGGCAGGCATAAAGATATTTTTTCAAGATGGCCAGGGCAAATTCACCCGTGTTGAAGCGGCATTTTCTCCGGCTGACCATACGGCTTCCAGCCTCCGAGCAGTTTACCCAATCAATTCCGAATGGAATGACGTTAGCTATGAACAAGTTCCCTGCGACACCCAATTTGCCGCCTCAGAAGTTTACCCCGAAAACGTCCAAGTAGCCGATATAAACTCAGATGGCGCGTCTGATTTGGTGTGGACGCTAACCAGCTCAGATAACCTATTTTCAAATGTAATGGTTCGTTTTGGTGATGGCAAAGGCAGCTTTGCCGCCACCCACACCTATCCTTTGTCCAGCTACTACGGTCAGGGCCGCTCCCTGCAAATTACCGACACAGATGCCGACGGCCAAATGGAATTAAGGATAAATAAAAAAGACAACTCCAGGATGTATGTATACGAATGGGCCAACAACACCTTTCCCGCCCACCCAAAAGAGGTGGATCCAACCCGACCCGGCAATGTCAGCAGCCAATTTTTGGACATCAACGCCGATGGCGCTTTGGACACAGCGGAAATTGTCGATAACAAACTTTATGTCTATCCAGGTACTAAAACCCTCAGCAACAATTTGGTCACCGGGTTTACTTCAGGCCAAGGCATTAAAACCACCATCCATTATGACGCCTTAATCACCACCCCTAACTACAATAAAATCAGCGATATAGGTATTAATTACAACGCTCAACAATGGGTGACTGAAGACGTACGAGTCTGTACTGGAACAGACGAAGCCAGTGATCGGGCCTGTATGGTGCGCACCACACACCTCGTGCCCGCTGTCAGTTTTGATCAGTTCTATGCACTCATTACCAATCCTTTTGGCGAAGCAGGCACCTATGGCTACGGCCTTGGATTGGATCAAAATATTCCCGCCATGGAATACAACGGTGCGGTACCCGTAGTGACCCAAGTGGCAAGCTCCGCACCTACAGCGGCGGATGCCAATGCCACCGCCAAAGTGGCTTATTTTTATACCCAAGCCAAAATGCAAGCCGGTGGCCGCGGCTTATTGGGCTTTAAATCCCTCAACACGGTGGACTTACAAACCGGTGTCAACACCACCACCACCTACCGCCAAGACTGGCCATTTGTTGGCTCCCCGGTCTCCACTGTAGTTCACTCGAAAGAAGGTAAAAAACTCTCAGAAAGCACCAACAACTACGTTATTTACGGCGTATCCCAGTCCGATTTAGCGGCTAAAAAAGCCACGGCACTCGCAAGCGGTACCCAAGCACTCGGCCCCATCCAAACCTATGTTGAAAAATCCATAGAAACCACCTACGACCTAGCCAACAACGGCGCCGCCCAAGGCAGCTTAATCGCCCAAACCGTCACCACTACGGCTAATGACGCCTATGGCAATGTCGAAAATTTAACCGTCACCACCCACGATGCCGCATCGGCCATTACCACTGACAATCCCAACGGCGGCACGCCCTTAGCCGTAAAACAAACCACCAACACCTACGCCGCAGACGCCAGCTGGCAAAGCCTAGGCCGCCTCATGGCCTCTACCGTCACCAGTAAACGCCGTGGCCAAACCGACAAAACACTCAGCAGCCAATTCGCCTACTTCGGCGTCAGCGGCGGAGCACTCAGCTGTAGCGGCAACGGTGTGTTAACGGGCATGCTCTGTGCGGAACAAGTCGTGGCATCCGGCCTCACCACCCAGCATTACTACGACGACTACGGCAACAAAATATTTACCCTCAGCCAGGGCGGCGGTCAATCCCGTCTCTCCCCCTTAACCCAGTTCGACAGCACAGGCCGCTTTCCTCAAGCCAGCTACGGTGTCTTCAACGCCCCCGGCGCCAACCCTTCCGGCAATAGCGAATACAACACACTAGCGGGCAGCAAAGCATTTAAAGTCAGTGAAGTAGTGCAACGGGATAAACACGGCATTCCCCTGCAAACTCACAACTACAACGGTGCTAGCACCTACACCGTCAGCCGCACCGCCGTTACCCCTATGGGCATACCGTTCTTCAGCGCCGACTCCAGCGGTGCCGCCCAAGAAGTAAAAACCAACCTAGACGTTAGCAATTGTCCCACCGGCAGCCTCTACAGCACCACCAAAGCCGTCGCAGGCGGTGCCGAAACCCGTGTTTGCTTCAACAAAACAGGCCAAGAACTGCGCGCTATGAGCCGAGGCTTCGACGGCGCCTGGGTATCCGTAGACAAACACTACGATGTGTTGGGCCGGGTAGTAAAATCCAGCGAACCCTTCAAAGGCAATCAAGCCAGCCACTTCACCGAAGTCACCGGCTACGATATTTTGGGCCGCCCACTGGCCACACTCCTACCCTTCAACATCACAACCGCAGACGGCACAGAAACCCCCACCCGCGCCAGCACCAGCATCACCCACAGCGGCTTTCAACAAACCATCACCAACCCCGCAGGCGCCACCAAAGTAGAAGTCAAAAACGCCCTCGGCCAAATCACAAGCGTCACCGAACCCCACGGCACCAATGGCGAACCTGTCAGCGCCTATTACACCTACGATGCCCAAGGCAACCTCACCACACTAGTGGATCCCAAAGACAACACCAGCACGCTGGTGTACAACTCCCTGGGCCGCAAGATCAGCATGAGCGACCCCGACAAAGGCAATTGGCAATACAACTACAACGCCTTCGGCGAGTTGATCTATCAGCAGGATGCCAAAGGCCAAATCCAGATCACGGAGTACGATTTCGCAGGCCGCCCAACCCTTCGCCTAAGCTGCGAAACCGATAGCAACTGCAACAGAAACTCCACAAGCCCTACAGTTAAAGCTAAATCCGAATGGATCTACGACACCGCCCCCTACGGCCTAGGCAAAACCGAAGTCGAGCGCGATAGCGTAAGTGGTTTCGCCCGCACCTACGGCTACGACGCCTTAGGCCGCGCCAGCCTTACCACCACCACCTTTAACGGTGCCAACGCCACGCCCTCCAGCCACTACGAAAAAG
>JBEGTZ010000014.1:0-2622 GCA_041179125.1 Pseudomonadota bacterium
GAGGAGCGTCGGGTGGTGAACGACGCCCTCGCCACAGACACTCAAAACACCGATCACTATTATTTCGACGCCGATGTGGGCGTTGTAATGCAATGGCAGGAAAAATACCGCCTGGGTGTCACCATCAAAGACCTGCGCAGCAAACAGTTTGTCAGCGAACGCGGCAACCCTGTGGCCATCAAAGCCAAACCACGCCTAGGCGGCGCCTACGTAGCAGAGCACTACAGTCTAGGCTTAGACGTAGACCTCACCCCCAGCAACGCCTTTGCCGGGGAGCTAACACGGCAGGATTTAAGCCTGGGTGGTGAATACCACTGGCGCCATATCGCCCTGCGCGCTGGGTATCGCTACGACACCAGCGGCAACAACGCCGGGGACTTCAGCCTGGGGGCGGGTTTTATGTTGGGGAACTGGGTGGCGGACTTGGCTTTTATTCAGGGCGGGGAAAGCCTGGGCGGCGCTTTGCAAATTGGGCGGGCGTTTTAAAAACCTTGCGTAACTATTCAGCACATTCGCAATTTTCGTGCGTCATTCCCGCCCTGGCTTTGTGGGAATGACGAAGAAATGCGCTGAATAGTAGGTTGGGTAGTGCTTGCGAAACCCAACACAGCAGGTACTCGCAACTAAGAAAAAACATCTGGGCGCAGTTAAATTTATACCAACGCAAACCACTATTCTCCGCTCCAGCATTGTTGGGTTTCGCAAGCTCTACCCAACCTACAGTTACATTTAACCTAAAACGGGCTGATAACGCGGCACCAACAGCTTAATCACACCCCAAGCCACCACATAAGCCAACGCACAAAAGCCAAACATAATGGCGTAACCGGTGTGAATATCGTTCAGGGCACCGTAATAATCGAACAGCCAGCCACCTATTTTAGAAATTAATACCCCGCCTAATCCCCCCGCCAAACCGCCGATACCCACCACAGAGGCAACCGAGCTACGCGGGAACATATCTGATACAGTGGTGAAAATATTCGCAGACCACGCCTGGTGTGCCGAGGCGCCAATGCCGATCAGAATAATCGGTACCCACAGGCCAAAATGCCCCAAGGGCTGGGCCAGTAACACCAACAACGGAAATAAGGCGATCACAAACATGGCGCGCAAACGGCCATCGTAAGCGGCATAGCCCTGTTTAATAAAATAAGCCGGGAACCAACCGCCGCCGATGCTCCCCACCATCGTCATGCTGTACAAAACCGTTAACGGCAACATGAGCTGCGTGCCCGTTACACCGTATTGCTGGCTTAAAAATTTCGGCAGCCAAAACAAATAAAACCACCACACCCCATCGGTTAAAAACTTGCCACAAGCAAACGCCCAGGTTTGTCGGTAGGCCAAAAGATCGAACCAGCTTAACCGCCCCTGTGCTGGCGCAGCGGCTAGTTCATCCGGGTTGTGGCGAATATAAGCCGCCTCTTCCGCGCTGAGGCGTTTTTGTTGCGCGGGTTCATCATAAAAAACCAGCCAAAACACCAGCCAAATAAACCCCACCGCGCCAATCAAAATAAAGGCCGTAGGCCAACCCCATTGCGCGGCGATCCAAGGCACGGTTAAAGGCGCCAAAATAGCGCCCACATTCGCGCCGGAATTAAAAATTCCCGTGGCTAACGAGCGCTCATGTTTTGGGAAATACTCCGCCGTAGCCTTAATGGCACCGGGGAAGTTACCGGATTCCCCCACCGCCAACACCAACCGCGCCAGCATAAACCCCAGCACCGCAACCGGCAGCGCAGCCAGCCCCGCAAGGGCCAAAAGGTTATTCGCCATCTCACCCATCGGCACCGCATAAGCGTGCAAAATGGCGCCGAGGGACCAAACCACAATGGCCAGAACAAACCCCCGTTTAGTACCTAACGAGTCAACAATACGGCCTGCAAATACCATTGAAAACGCATAAGCGAACTGGAATACCGCTGTGATATTGGCGTAATCGGTATTGCTCCAGCCAAACTCCTTGGATAACTGCGGCGCCAGCAAACTCAGCACTTGGCGGTCGAGATAATTAATAGTGGTGGCAAAAAACAACAAGCCACAGATGGTCCAGCGGTATCGTCCAATAGTCATCGATTCAGTCTCAGTTCTGCCAGCCTGCGCAGGGTAATTAGTGTTTTTTTACACTTTCACACAGATTTTGGTGGGCGGGCAATTTACCATGCAGGCTCAACAAAGTGACTTATTGCGGAGCCGCAACATGTGCAAAACATCCAAAATTAGACAATCGCTCACATTTACCCCCATCACTCAATTGATCAAACTCATCGCCGTAAGCTTTGTGCTGTGCGGCCTGGTGGCCTGTACTGATGAGCCACCCAAAGGCAGCACCAGCAGTTCCAGTTCGTCCTCTAGCGGTAAAAGCTCATCCTCTAGCAGCTCATCGTCCAGCGGTAAAAGCTCCTCCAGCAGTTCATCCTCAAGCAGCAACGGCGGCGGCGCTATTTGCCCGGCCATTTATAAGCCTGTCTGCTCTGTAGTACCGCAAAACATTCAATGCAAAAAAGCGCCTTGCCCCACCGGCGTATACAAAACATTTTCCAACCTCTGCGCGTCCGATGCCGCTAAAGCTAAATTCATCAGCAATGGCGAGTGCGGCGATTTAGAAGGCAAGGATTA
>JBEGTZ010000015.1:0-4232 GCA_041179125.1 Pseudomonadota bacterium
TGCCTTTGAAAAAGTAATCGTCATTGAAAACACTGAAAACCGTATTATTTTACAACATTTATTGGTCAGCCAAGAAGGCCATGTCACCAAACACTGGCGCCAAGATTGGTTTTATGAAGCCCGCGAGCGTTTTGAATTTGTGGAAAATCAGCGCTGGGAAATGCGCGCAATAGCGGCTGAAAAAAGCACCAAAGCCTGGACGCAATGTGTGTATGAAGTGTCCGATGCACCCCGCTACTGCGGCACTGCGGTGTGGAACCACAACTACGATGTTTCCACTTGGACCAGCGACAGAACCTGGCGGCCTTTGCCGCGCCGCGAATATACCGTGCGCAAAGATTATAATGCGTTAAATGTTGAAAACAGACACACAGTAACCCCGATGGGCTGGACACACGAACAAGACAACACCAAAGTGCTGCGCGACGGCCCCAAAACCCGCCAAACCCTGGTGCGTGAATTTGGCTTTAATAATTACCGCAGCATAAAAGGGTTTGATTTTTCACCCGCTGAATTGTACTGGTCAAAAACCTCAAGCTACTGGGCACAAGTGCGGGCAAAATGGGACACCTTATTTACCGAAAATAAAGGCTTAATATTATTAACCGAAGTAGATGGCACCCCCATCGTCGTCGCCACATTCAGCCAGGCGGATAAAGTTAAAACTGAAAACGCTCAAATATCACAAGCGGAAATTAACGACGTATTTTTAAAATGGGTAAAACCTTTGTAGGGATTTGCAGAAGGTAAAAAATAAAATAATCCCGACGTGTTGAGTAGTGCGTAGGTTGGGCAGTGCGTAGGTTGGGCAGTAATGCCCAACACAACACATTCCGCTCCAGCACGTCGGCATTTCATTTCAAGGCGCCATTTTTTATCGAAGACACTACTGCGTTGGGCATTACTGCCAAACCTACACCATAGCGGTATTTCTACATTAAGGGCACCTCCGGAAATCCACTTTTCGCGCCCTCGCTTCGTTATTATCGTGCTCAGTCGGTCATTTATACCGCATAAACTCCCTCCCTCCGCGCGAAAATGCCTTGCGATCATCGCGAAAATTGAATTTCCGGAGGCGCCCATAAGCCTTTTATACATCAGGAAAAATTAAAAATTTGAACAGCCTATCAGGCTGCCCTGTTTTTTTAATTTTCACTATCCGGTATACGCGGCTGACACAGCTTTTGGGCGCTCAACTGTAAAACAACAACTCAATGCAATGGAGATTTTCAACAATTCTGGCCGAGGAAAAGGGTGGGCACGTTGCGGTGCTGCTTATTGAAAAATAACCCAATCCTTCGTGATTTCAAGGCGTTAAGCCGAGATCGCGACGAATGGGCGTGCGTTGATGGATTTGAGCGCTGGCTTAGGGCCTACAGACTGTGCGCTATCTCACAGGCTGGGCGTTGTGTGTGCGGGGCGGGGCGGAGAAAAGCAGTATAAAATGGAGGTGTGAGTGTGTTTCTAGGTTTACGTATCAATAGGGCGGATGTGATGAATATCCGCCCCTCGTAGTTAAGTTGAGCAAGCCGGTTGGCTGAACGTATTATTTGTTGGAGTTGAGTATGGTTTTCCCCCGCCGTTTCGGCAGTTTTAATTTGTGTGTATTGATTTTGAGTTTGATCGGCCTTGCAGGCTGTGGCGATAAAATTCCCGTTGTTAAAAATGATTACGCGGGCAATAGCGGCGCGGAGTACTACGACAAAATGGGCTGTGCAGGCTGCCACGGGCGCGGGCCTGGGCAGGGCGCTTATCCGATTAACGACGCAAAAGTCGTGGCTAAGTCCACCATTGCCGCCTCTATGCCGCCGGTGGCCGCCAACGAAGCGCCTAAATGTACCGGCGCCTGTGCAGAACAAACCGCTGCCTTTATGAAGTCTTGGTTCTCAAAACCCGGCACCAGCTCTTCTTCCAGTTCCTCTAGCTCCTCTTCCAGCTCATCAAGTTCAAGCTCTTCTTCTAGTTCCGGGGTGGGCGTGAGTTCTAGCAGCAGTTCCAGTTCCAGCTCATCTTCAAGTTCTTCCTCCAGTGGTGGAGATCTCGCCGCAGGCGTTGTGCAATATATGGCGAAGTGCGCCAACTGCCACGGCGATCTGGGCGAAGGCGGAACTGCGAGGGGTGTAGACCCACGTAAATATACCGAGGCGGAGCTGACCCAAATTACACCTGCGGTGAACAGTGCGCACGCCACAGCCTGTAACACCGCTGAGAACTGTGCGGCCAATACAGCGGCTTATTTGATCTCTCTCAGCCCCAAAGTGGCCAAAGGCGAAACGCTATACCGAACCCTCGGTGCCAGCGTAGGCCAAGCCACCGGCAGTTGTATTGATTGCCACGGCGAAGAGGGGTTGGGTGATGTGGCAATTTGTGGTCGCCCCAATGAATTTTGTACCGATGTGAGAGCCTATGCGCAAATAAAAGCATCCGTTGAAATAATGGGCAGGGCTGGCAGGAATAAAACGCCATACCTTTGTACCGCCACAGCCGGAGGTGCGAATTGCTCTGAAGATGTAGCGCTTTACTTAAAAGCTTTAGGCTGGACACGCAAAACGCAATAAACAGTTTGAGCAAATGTGGTTATTCAGCATGTTTTCTATTTTCGTGTGTTATCCCTGCGTAGGGGCGCAATTCATTGCGCCCAATAAACCTACAAACATCAACCCAGGCGCGATGAATCGCGCCCCTACAAGGTGAAATGTTTATACGCGGAACAGTTACGATCAAATAAAAAAACCTTAGTTGGGCCGCGCAGATTAGGCGGTTCAACTAAGGTTTTTTGCATTTTCAGCACAGGTTTTATCAGAGTACGGGCGCTTGTTGCGGTGCGGGTTGCTGCGCCAGCTGGACACAAGGGCCCTTGGCCAGTACTCGGCCAGGTTGAGCACTGTCGGATGCCTCAGTTAACAACAGTTCTTTAGCGGCTTTAATCAGCACCCATTGCTCTTTGCTTAAGGCCAAAGGCTCGGTGTTGCCAGGCTCTAACACCGCGAGTTTTTGTACGCTGCCATTTTCAGCCATAGCCCAAATTTGCAGGGTGGTTGTGTTGGCTGTGCTGTGTAATTTCAGCTTGTGTTGCGCATTGGGCGGTTCGCCCTGGCTTTGGGTGAGGGCCGTTAACTGGGCTTTGCCGTTTTCATCGGTGAGTACCGCCACATAACTCGCGCGCCAGGCTAATTCTGGCCGCTGCGTAGCGGGTGCAGACGATGGGACGGGGCTGGGTGCGGGCGCCAAAACAGGTTCAGGCGCATTTTGTGGTGTGTTAAACCAAACGCCTAAAGCCAACAAACATACCGCCGCCAAACTGCCTACCCAGGCCACCGAGCGAACGAAGGGCGAGCGTTTGGCCTCATTGGCACGTTTAGGTTGCGCGTTAAGAGCAGTTTCAATATTGCCCCAGGTGCTTGCCGGAGCTGCTTGGGGTGTGGGGCCGGGAAGCGCCATGAGTGTTTCCTCCCACGCGGCGACGGTATTTTGTAGTTCGGCATCATCCGTTAAGGCTTTCTCAAACGCACGGCGCTCGGCCCCTCTTAAGGTGCCCAGCACGTATTCCAAGGCCAGAGCGTGATTGCGTGTGGTTAAAGACGTTAGTTCAGACATTGTTTTAACCTCAGCGCCCCTCGGTGTAACCAGGATTTAACCGTATTAGCATTGGTTTGCATGATGCCTGCAATTTCCTCTCGTGATAGGCCCTGCCAGTAGGCCAGTTCGATGGCCTTGCGAATACTCTCGCCCAAGCCGTCCATACAGCGCGCTAGGCGATCCCGCAATTGGCTGTGCTGGGTGTCTTGCAGCGGGCATTGCTCAGCGGCCACCTGTAACAGTTCTTCTTCCAGAGTTTCATCTTGGGGTTCTGTGCGATGGCGCTGTTCAGCGTGTAATTTATCCAGCGCGCGGTAACGCAGAATGCTGGTGATCCAGGTGCGGGGTTTGGCCCTATCAACACGGTAGCGATTGGCGTTTTGCCAAATTTGGATAAAGGTTTCTTGCAGCACTTCCTGGGCCAAATCCTCACGGCGCACTAAGCGCAGCGCGGTGGCGTAAAGATAGGAATGCAAGCGCTCAAACAGCGCTTTTAACGCGGCACGATCGTCGATGGCGCAACGGGCAATGAGATTAACAAGGTCGTCATCGTCAGTGGAATTCATAAGTTTCAAACTGTCCGTTAGTGTAAAAGCACCTTGGAGGCATCCTGATGCAGCGGGGATTACTGGGGCAAAAAATGCGGCCTAGCG
>JBEGTZ010000016.1:0-14007 GCA_041179125.1 Pseudomonadota bacterium
AAAATAGCTTAGCCACTGGTTAAACATTCCATTTCCAAATTTTCCATCAACGAGGGACCGAGTAACACCAATTGGTGCAGTACCAAAAGCTTCTTTGTATAGAATTTTTCCAACATCTTCGTTTTCAATGATCAAATCGCGTATCGAGTTAACCGCCGCATCACATGAGAAGAGTCCCAGCTTTGTATCTGGATCAAAATCCCCCTTCCGCTCCATCATTTTAGCTACTTTAATGGTGTACAAGTCTGACAAAGCCCTCGGGAATTCAGCGTTCCCACCATAGTAGTGCAAGAACTCCTCACACCAATGCACCAAGAATCCCTCTTCAATATCTATTGGTATATTTGCCATATTCTCAGTTCGCATATCAACTTGCTAAACATGAAAACTCTCCCCACACCCACACTCATTTTTCACATTCGGATTATTAAACTTAAACCCCTCGTTTAAGCCCTCTTTCGCATAATCCAATTCCGTCCCATCCAAATAAGACAGGCTTTTAGGGTCTACAACCAGTGAAAATCCATCCTGCGCAAATACTTCGTCTTCTTCAGCAAACCCATCCACAAATTCCAGCACGTAGGAAAGCCCGGAGCAGCCGGTGGTTTTAACGCCTAGGCGGATGCCGATGCCTTTGCCTCGACTTTGCAGGTGTTTTTGTACGTGGTGGATGGCGGTGGGTGACATGGTTAGGGCCATAGTAATTCCCCTTTAAAACAATCAAAAAACAAAACAATTAAACTAATTCACCGCGCTTTTTGCGTAGGTCGTCAATGGCGGCGCGGATGGCGTCTTCGGCGAGTACTGAGCAGTGAATTTTTACCGGTGGCAGGGCCAGTTCTTCGGCTATGTCCACATTTTTAATCAGCGCCGCTTCGTCTAGGGTTTTGCCTTTTACCCATTCGGTTAATAAGGAGCTGGACGCAATGGCGGAGCCGCAGCCGTAGGTTTTGAATTTGGCGTCTTCAATGATGCCTTGGTCGTTTACCTGAATTTGCAGCCGCATCACATCGCCACAGGCCGGTGCGCCCACCATGCCGGTGCCTACGTTGTTGGCGTCTGCGTCTAATTTGCCCACGTTGCGTGGGTTCTCATAGTGGTCAATTACTTTTTCACTGTATGCCATAACCTTACCTCGCTAACGGGCCAACTAATGGGCGGCCCATTCCACTGTGTTTAAGTCAATGCCGTCTTTGTACATGTCCCAAAGTGGCGAGAGTTCGCGCAGTTTGTTCACTGCGTAGTGAATTTTTTCCACTGCAAAATCTATTTCTTCTGCGGTGGTGCCCCGGCCAAAACCAAACCGCAAGGAGCTGTGGGCGAGTTCATCGGAAAGGCCCAGCGCGCGCAGCACATAACTCGGCTCTAAACTGGCGGAGGTACAGGCGGAGCCGGATGAAACGGCTAAGTCCTTCAGGGACATAATTAAGGATTCGCCTTCTACAAAGGCAAAACTCACGTTCAAAATATGCGGCACGCCGTTGGTGGCGGAGCCGTTGATGTGGACTTGTTCGATGTCGCTAATGCCCGCCAAAAAGCGCTCGCGCAGGGTTTTGGCGTGTTGGTAGTCGGCGTCTAAGCGGGTTTTGGCGAGCGCGGCGGCGGCGCCGATGCCGACAATTTGATGGGTGGGCAGCGTGCCGGAGCGCATACCGCGCTCGTGGCCGCCACCGTGGATTTGCGCTTCAATGCGTACACGCGGTTTGCGGCGCACGTAGAGGGCGCCGATGCCTTTGGGGCCGTAGAGTTTGTGGGCGGAAATAGACAGTAAATCCACCGGCAGCTGTTCGATATCAATAGCAATTTTGCCGACGCTTTGGGCGGCATCCACATGAAATACCACATGCCGCTCCCGGCAAATGGCACCGATGGCGGCGATGTCGTTGATGATGCCGGTTTCATTATTGACGTGCATTAAGGAGACCAGCGTGGTGTCTGGGCGAATGGCGGCGGCGACGGCTTCGGGGGTGATAACGCCCTCGGCGGTTGGCTCAAGATAGGTCACTTCAAAGCCTTCGCGCTCCAATTGGCGGCAGGTATCCAGCACGGCTTTGTGTTCAATTTTAGAGGTGATGAGGTGTTTGCCGCGTTTGATATTAAATTGCGCAACCCCTTTGATGGCGAGGTTGTCGGATTCGGTGGCGCCGCTGGTCCAGACAATTTCACGCGGGTCGGCGTTGATTAATTGCGCCAGTTGCTCGCGTGCGTGTTCAACGGCCTCCTCGGCGCGCCAGCCAAATACATGGGAGCGCGAGGCGGGGTTGCCGAAGTTGCCGGTGCTGGTGAGGCACTGCATCATGGCTTCGGCCACTTCGGGGGCCACTGGGGTGGTGGCTGAATAATCAAAATAAATAGGGGTTTGCATGGCTATTCCCACAAAAAACGGTTCCAAAAACGGCCCCTGAATAAGAGGCTGAAAAACTACAAAACAGGGGCTAGAGGAATTCTGTTCTCTAAACCCTGTTCCACTGGCGTTTGCTCTAACGCATCCTGCCGCTCGCTAACACGCCGCACATCTTGCCGGGCCACAAGGCTTGCCAGGCTGATGCCACTTAAAAACTGGTGGATTTGAGTGCTCAAATCACTCCATAAATAGTGGGTTAAACACACCTCTCCTTTTTGGCAATTGCCTTCGCCGCCACAGTGGGTGGCATCTACGGATTCGTTCACCGCGTCGACAATTTCGGCCACAAAAATAGCCTCCAAAGGCCGCCCCAACCGGTAGCCGCCACCGGGGCCGCGCACACTTTGTACCAATTGGTTCTGCCGCAGCTTGGCAAATAATTGCTCCAGGTACGACAGTGAAATCTCTTGCCGCCCGGAAATATCCGCCAGGCTGACCGGCCCGTTATTCGCGTGTAGGGCTAAATCCAACATTGCTGTTACCGCATAACGGCCTTTGGTTGTAAGTCGCATAGTTTTGCCTCCAGATACATCCCTAAATTATCAAATACCCGAGTGTTTTAATCAAGTAAATATCCTAGGGTTTTAATCGGGTATTGGTGGGTTATGCGCTTTATTGGCTTTATCTAAGCGTTTTTGACTGTGATAAATATAATTTTGAATGCCGGTTAACATGCCGCGCAATATGGACAACTCCATCTGATCTAAGCGCACGCGGTTAAATAAGCGCCGCAGCCGGGTCATGGTTTGGCGGGGGTTGTCAGCGGTGAGGAAGTTTAATTCGGTGAGGGTTTGCTCCAAATGCTGGAAATACAGCTCTAAATCTTTGCTGGCCGCAGGCGGTTGGTCCCAATCATCAAATGCCAACTCACGCCCAGCCTCGCGTTCGAGCCAATGCACACGCAGTTCATAACAGACAACCTGCACCGCAGCGGCCAGGTTTAAGGAGCTGTATTCCGGGTTGGAGGGAATATGGATATGGAACTGACACAGCTGTAGCTCCTCGTTGGTGAGGCCCCGGTCTTCGCGGCCAAACACAATCGCCACTTCATGGCCCGCAGCCGCCTCCGTCACCACGCGCTCACCGCATTGGCGCGGTGTAATTAATGGCCAGGGAATGCGCCGCTCCCGTGCGCTGGTGCCCAATACCAAGGCGCAATCCGCCACGGCTTCCTCTAGGGTTTCAACGACTTGAACATTTTCCAGCACATCCTGCGCGCTGGCCGCACGCCATAAGGCTCGGTCGGAGGGGAATTCCTTCGGCGCCACTAACACCAAACGCGCCAGGCCCATATTTTTCAGCGCCCGCGCAGCACCGCCGATATTGCCGGGGTGGGTGGTATTTACCAAGACAATTCGGATGCGATCAAAACAGGAGGTGGGCATATTTGGGCTTTTTAGGGGGCGGCGGAAAAAAGGCGCGCAGTCTAGCAGATGGCGCCCCGGCTAAAAACCTTGGCCGCAACCGTCAAGCACAAATAGTTTGTTTGGACCTAGAAACCTCAGTTGAGCGCCCAAACGCTGTGTAAGCCATTGGTGTAGATAGCGAAATTTTTAACTTTTTCTAGACGCTGCCTGAGGGGTTGCGCAGACGTGGGTGATTCAACTGAGGTTTCTAGGTTGGAAAATGGAGCCGCAGGCTGCGCGGCTAAAACACTAAAATAAAAAAGAAGCTCAGTGCTGGCGCAGGCCCGTACATTTTTTATCGGCAATGATTAACCCGCAACCGCCGACACCCAACAACACCAAAGTACCTATTAATACAGCAGTAACTACAATCGCTGGCAAATACATAAACACCTCAAAAAACCGATTAAAACCCACGCTGCAGAAAATGTTTTGCAGCGTTTTTAGTCTGGTTTATTTCAGCCAATAAACGTTTGATTCCAATCAATAAAAAACCGGCGGTGCTTGATTTTACGCAAAGGATTTTCTTAAAAATTGCGGCGCTGGGTTGCAGCTAAAGCCGCGCGTTCCACTGAGATTTTTAGGTTAAAGGCATGGGGGGTTAGGGTTTTAATAGATGGGGTGCATCTGGGGTTTTTCAGTCTATAATGCCGCGCTTTATTCCTGTCCACTCGGTGCTTACATGATTATCCAACCTAAGGTTCGCGGTTTTATTTGTACAAATGCTCACCCACAAGGCTGTGCTGCTAACGTGCAAGAGCAAATTGCTTTTATACAACAACAACCGGCTATCAGCGGCGGCCCTAAAAACGTTTTAGTCATTGGCAGCTCCACCGGTTATGGTTTGGCTTCACGTATCACCGCCGCATTTGGCTGTGGGGCAAACACGCTGGGTGTGTTTTTTGAGCGCCCCGGTACAGATAAAAAAACCGCCTCCGCAGGCTTTTACAACGCCGCCGCGTTTGACGATTTGGCCCGCGCTAAAGGCCTGTACGCCGAGAGCATCAATGGCGATGCATTTTCCAACGAGATTAAACAGCAGGTGATCGAGACCCTCAAAGCGGGCATGGGCAAGGTGGATTTAATCGTTTATTCCCTCGCCTCCCCCCGTCGCACGGACCCTGCTACCGGTGAAACCTATCAGTCCGTGTTAAAGCCTATGCGCGAGGCCTACACCACCAAAAACCTCAACACCGATACCCTAAAAATTAGCGACGTTACCCTCGAACCCGCCACCGAGGCTGAAATCACCGCCACCGTTAAAGTGATGGGCGGTGAAGACTGGGAGCTGTGGTTGAATGCGCTGGCCGATGCCGACTTGTTAGCCGACGGCGTTAAAACCGTGGCCTACACCTATTTGGGCGAGAAAATCACCTGGCCGATTTACGGCAAAGCCACCATCGGCAAAGCCAAAGAAGACCTCGACCGCGCCGCCACCGCAATCAACCAACGCCTAGAGCGCCACCAGGGCCAGGCCAATGTGGCCGTGCTCAAAGCATGGGTCACACAGGCGAGTTCCGCCATTCCCATCATGCCGCTGTACCTTTCTCTGTTAAATAAAATAATGAAAGAAGATGGCAGCCATGAAGGTTGTATCGAGCAGCTCTACCGTTTATTTACCGAAGGCCTGTACACGCCCACCCCTCGGCTTGATGCGCAAAACCGTTTGCGTATGGACGAGAAAGAACTGGCCGCACACATTCAGGCAAAAGTTGAGGCCTTGTGGCCGGTCGTCACCGAAGAAAACCTCTTTGAGCTGACCGATTTTAAAGGCTACAACGCTGAATTCCTCAAGTTATTTGGCTTTGGCTTAGAGGGCGTTGACTACGCCGCCGATGTAAACCCCGAGTTAAGCGTGCGGTTTTAGTTAAGCACCTCGGCCTTAGGTTAAGCTCCAAAAACGCCCCTGCGCTTGGCTAATATTTGAAATTAAGGGATTTTCAAAGTTTTACTGCGCGCAGAGGCGATAACCTCCTTCACCTGATTTTGAAAAGTCCCCTTAAATTTCGGCGTCTTAGGCGCTCTCGCTACGAGTTCAACTGAGGTTTTAGGATGATCGCTTCCCCCGCGTTTAGCGCTCAACTGCTGCACCCCCGCTACTGGCCAATTTGGCTGGGGTTTGGCCTGTGGTGGCTGATGGCACAACTGCCCTACGCCTGGCAAATGGCAATGGGTGCGCAGTTGGGGCGCGTGCTGGGGCGCCTAGCCCCCAGGCGCCGCGCCATCGCCGCGCGCAATATCGAATTATGCTTCCCGCACCTTAACCCCCTCGAACAACACCAATTGGTGGATGGCGTTATGGACTCCATCGGCAAAGCATTTTTTGAAACCGGCATAGCCTGGTTTATGCCAAGCCGACGTTTGCGCAAGCTGCTCACACTGCACGGCATTGAACACTTGCATCAGGCCAAGGCGCGCGGGCAAGGCGTTGTGCTGGTGGCAATGCACTTTACACACCTAGAAATGGGCGCCGCTGCGGTGAGTATGCAAAGCCCCATCGACGGGCTCTATCGCCCCCACGCCAACGCACTGTACGATTATTTACAGCGCATCTGCAGGGAACGCCACAACACCGGCGGCTGCATCCTGCGGGGCGACGTGCGCGGCATGGTGCGCGCATTAAAAGAAGCCCACGGCGTATGGTACGCACCCGACCAAGACTATGGCCGCGACCACTCCGTCTTTGTGCCTTTTTTTGGTGTATCCAGCGCCACCATCACCGCCACCAGCCAGCTAGCCAAGATGGGCGGCGCCCAAGTTATCCCTTTTGCTCACCACCGGCGCAGCGATGGCAAAGGCTATAACGTAGAAATTCTGCCCCCTATCACCGAATTACTCCAAGGCGATGACCACCAAAATGCCCATGTCATCAATCAACTTATTGAGCGGGAAATTTCAAAACACCCCGAGCAATACCTATGGGTTCACCGCCGCTTCAAAACCCGCCCCCCCGGCGAAGCCGACATTTACCAAGCCGCAGGGATTGGGCGCGGGCGCCGGGGTTAAAAATTAAAGCGAAACGTAATAAACATTTCACCCTGTAGGGGCGCAATGAATAGCACCCCTACGCAGGGATGAGGCACGAAAATAGAAAACAGCTGAGTCGTTACAGCGAAATAAACATGATGGACTTCTCACGTTGAATGGGCGTTCAGCATGATAGACTGCCCCACCTATCCACCGGGGCCAAGGAGCCAGTTGTGACAGAAGACGACCGTACTCGGCTAACTAATTCGGCGCCTGCCGATGACCGCACCCGTTTGGCGAACAAACCGTCCGCGCCCGTAAACCCGGATGCCCCGCCCGCAAAGCCCGCAAGCGCCAAGCCCGGCTACACCCAATACCAAATCACCCATAGCGACTCCTCAGGTTTTGCCAAAGCCCGCGCCATCGCCCAAAGTACCCTCGCCAGCAACGGCACACTCCTGAAAAAACGCTTTGTTTTAGAAAGCGTACTCGGCAGCGGCGGCATGGGCACCGTGTACAAAACCCGCGATTTACGCAAGGTTGAAGCCGAAGACCCCAACCCCTACATCGCCACCAAAGTATTAAACCAAGACTTCCAACAACACCCGGACGCCTTCGTCACCCTGCAACAAGAAGCCGCCAAATCCCACACCCTGGCACACCCCAATATTGTCACCGTGCATGACTTCGACCGAGACGGCGACATCCTTTTTATGACGATGGAGCTGTTAGACGGCGAACCGCTCGACCAGCTTATAAAAGCCAACCCAGGCCGGGGCATAAGCAAAGAGCGCGCGCTGAAGCTAATACAGGATATGGCCGCAGCACTCAGCTATGCCCACCAACGCAACCTCATCCACTCAGACTTCAAACCCGGCAACGTATTTATCGCCAGTGAAGGCCGCGCTAAGGTATTAGATTTTGGCATCGCCCGCGCCGCCTCCCTCGATGCGCAAAAACACCGGTTTGATGCAGGCAGCTTAGGCGCACTCACCCCCGCTTATGCCACCTTAGAAATGCTGCGCGGCGACCCCCCGAGCTTTAGCGATGACGTTTATGCACTGGCCTGCGTAGCCTATGAAATGCTCAGCGGCAACCACCCCTACGAGCGCCACTCCGCACAGCAAGCGCTGGAAAAAGGCCTAAAACCTAAACGCATCGACGCGCTCAACAACCGCCAATGGCGCGCACTCAGCCACGCCCTGGCCCTACAACAACACCAGCGTACACCCACCATTGCTGCCTTTATGGCGGAATTAATCCCCAGCCGCACTGCCCTGTTTGTAAAAATAGCCGCCGTGGCCGTGGCCGCCTCCTTAGCCGGTGCAGGTTGGTTTGGCTACCAGGATTATCAAGCCAAAGCCAAAATAAAAAACACCATCGCAGAAAAACTAAACGTGGCACAAACCTGTTTTGCTGAAAGCCATTTCGCCTGCGCAGTAGAACAAGCCTTAGTGGTGGTGAGCTTAGATGGCAGCAATACACAAGCGCCCGCACTGTTAAAAAATGCCCAATTGGGTTTGCAAAAACAACAACAAGCAACACGCATCAGCCATTTATACAGCGAGGCGCAAACCTGTATGAACAGCAAAAATTATCCCTGCGCCCAAGTTAAAGCCCGCGAAATACTCGACCAAATACCCACCCACAGCGAAGCACAAACCCTGTTAAGCAAAGCCGAAGCGCTTATTAAAAGTAGTGAAATAGCAGGCCTAATCAGCCAGGCAGAAGCCTGTTTGGCCAAAAATGACCTCGGCTGTGCAGAAGTATTAAATGAACAAGTCAGCTCGATTAACCGGCAGCACCCAGACGCAGTGTCACTCGCCAGTAAAGTTTTTGCGGCTAAAAATCAAAATATACAAATGCTGCATATTTCAACACAAAAAGCGGTCGGTTTATTAAACGCTGGGCGCACCTGCTTAACGCAAAATAATTTCACCTGCGCCATTGATAAAGCCAATGCAGCTTTAAGCATTGATAAAGCCAACCCCAGCGCAATAGAATTAAAACAACAGGCACAATTAGCACAAAAACAAACACAGGCAACCCAAGGCACGGTGAATAACTTACTTGAGCAAGCACAAGCCTGTTTAGATAAAAAAAATTACGCCTGCGCCATAGCCAAAAGTGAAGCTGCTTTAGCGGTTATCCCCGGTAATTCACAGGCCACCAGTATCCGCACCCGCGCGGTAGAAACCCAACGCAGTATCAAAGCGGGTTTTTCCATCCAGTAAAAAATTAATTAACTTTTAACACTAAAACACCAACCAACCTAAGGATACACAGCATGAAAACACTTAGCCTCGCTATTTTAATCGCCTCTTTAACCGCCACCTCAGCCCAGGCTGGTTTTGGCTTAAACGACCTTAAAGATAAAGTGGATAAAAGCCATAAATGCGACCCTTCCGACCAAGGCTGTAAAAATAAAGAACACCTAAAAGCCGCAGCAAAAGTAGCCGTAGTGGTAGTAGCCGCCAAGGTAATTGCCGATATGGTGGTGGAATATAAAACCCAAAAAGTATCCGACGAAAACAAAGTGATCGCCGAATACAAAGAAAAATACAAAACGCTGCCCCCCAAGCCTGTGGCCTCGCTTTACACCACTCAAACACTACCCGGCAAAGTAGTGGCACCGGGGAAAAAAGTACAAATTCAATCAGAAATAGAAGTGGTACCCGGCGCGCAAAAACAAGAGGCTTTAATTGAAGAGCGCATCAGCATTTTTGATAACGAAGACCACAGCAAAGAACTTAAAAACATGACCAAACAGGTCAACGCTCAAACCAAACGCGGTGGCCGTTATAAAAATGAATTTTCATTTCAATTACCCGAAGGCTTACCACAAGGCGTTTACCCCATCAAAACAGCCTTATTAATTGACGGGCAACCGGCCAAAACATCAGATAACGATATTCAATTGGTATTAAATGTAAGCCCTGCGGGTGACATGCACGTACTGGCACTGGCCAACTAACGCGGTTTTCTCCGCTATTTAAGAAGATACAAAGAGCGCCTCAGTTAAGCACCTAGCTGAGGTTTTTAGGTTAAACCTAGAAACCTCAGTTGAGCACCAAAAAGCTGTGTAAGTAATTGGTGCGAATAGTAAAAGTTAAAAATGAGGAGCAACCTTTATTGGTTGTTCGAAATTTTTAACTTTTGCTAGGCGATGCCTGGGGGGGTGCGCAGACTTGGGTGATCCAACTGAGGTTTCTAGGTTAAGGGCGCCTTGCGGAAATTCAATTTTCGTGATGATCGCAAGGCATTTTCGCGCGGAACGAGGGAGTTTATGCGGTATAAATGACCGAATGAGCACGAAAATAACGCCGCGAGCGCGCGAAAAGTGGATTTCCGCAAGGTGCCCTTAAGCCTAAGACTCCAGAAATTTCCCCAACAAAGCCGCCGCCACACTCGGCGGTACAAACTTTTCCACCGCGCCATTTAACGAGGCAATTTCTTTTACCAAGGAAGAAGAAATAAACGATAAATGCTCCGAAGGGGTTAAAAACAGGCTTTCGAGCTTGTCGTCCAGCGCCCGATTCATGTTCGCCAGCTGGAATTCGTATTCAAAATCCGATACCGCGCGAATGCCGCGCACCACGCCGCAGGCGTGTTTTTCCGCCACCAAGGTGGCCAATAAGCCGTCGAAGCCACACACACTCACCTGCGGGTAATCCTTTAACACACCCCGGCAAAGGTCCACCCGCTGCTCCAGGCTAAACAGTGGTTTTTTGCGCGGGCTGGCTGCCACGGCAACAACAACTTCATCAAACAAACGGCAGGCGCGCTCGACGATATCGACATGGCCGTTGGTAATCGGGTCGAAGGTGCCTGGGTACACAACAATTTTATGGCTGACTGGGGTTTTGGGGCTGGCCGTCATGCCGAATCTCCTAAGGGCGGGGTTATTAGATGATCCTAGAAACCTCAGTTGAACCCGTAGCAAGAGCAACTAAAGCGCAGAATATGGGCGTTTTTTTCCAAAAATTGAGCACAAGCAGTGGCCCCGCTTTAGTGGGTTCAATTTTTGGAAAAAAACGTTCAGATTCAAGCATTAGGCGGTCGCAGTAGGGTTTAACTGAGGTTTTTAGGATGCTAGCGCGCCGGGCTGGCAGCGGTATAAACGGTACGCCACCTGCCCGGCTTTTTTATCTTTTATCCGCTGCCAGGTATTGGGCAGCTGTAGTGTTTGGTGGATGGGTGCTTCTATATACACCAGTGCATCAGGGGCTAGCCAGTGGCCGCGCGCTAAGGCTTCTGCCAATGGCTGCCAGATGTTGGCAGCAAATGGCGGGTCGAGGAAGACTAAATTAAACACCGTGCTGGCCGGTTGCTGCAAAAAACTTACAGCATCTTGCCGCAACACGCGGATTTGATCGGTTTTGAGCAATTGGCAGTGGCTGTTTAACTGCTGCACCACCGCCGGGTGCGTGTCCAGCAACACGGCGGATTGCGCGCCCCGAGAGATAGCCTCAAACCCAAGGGCGCCGGAGCCTGCGCATAAATCTAAACACCGCGCCTGATGAATTTCCGCCGCCAGCCAGTTAAATAAGGTCTCGCGGATGCGGTCGCTGGTGGGCCGCAGGCCTTCAATACAGGGGAAACTCAACTTCCGCCCACGCCACTGCCCACCGATAATACGCAGGCTAGAGTTAGGGACTTTAGGGCTCTTGGGCAAGTGATTCTCTTTATGGCGTTATGGGCGGCGGTGCCGGGCGCGAAAAGGCGGCTTATAACCCGCCGCTCCAACAACTCAAGCCTACAGGGCTGAAGGCGGGATTCGACCGGACATCAATGGGTTACAGATGTTAGGATGGCGGGATTTTAGTTTATTCAGTTAGCGACGCGCCAACATGTTCTCCAAGATTACTTCTTTATTTAAAAGCAAAAAGCCCGAGGCGGTGCAAACCGATGCGCAAACCAATGTGCCAACCCCAGGCGCTGCGCCTGATGAGTTGCCGGTAGCGCCTGAACTGCCGGTATCTGCTGAACCGTCTGCGGATGTGGCGGTTCCCCCGCCGGATGCAGCCAACCCAGTTGCTTTTGATCCACCCGGCACGGAAACTCCTGCGCCAAGCTTACCCCCTGAAGACGATGCGCAACACCGCCCAGCAGAAACAGCCACCCAGGCAGAAAGCCCAGTAAGCCCGGCCCCCGAGCCGCCCACTCCGGCACCGGCAAAGTTCAATTCAGTTGACGAACCCGCTCCAGCCACACCCGAGCCTCCCAAAGAAAAACTCGGCTTTTTCGCCCGCATCAAACAGGGCCTAGCCCGCACCAGCAGCCAGTTTGCCGAAGGCCTGGGCAATCTGTTCCTCGGCAAAAAAGCCATCGACGACGAACTGCTGGAAGACTTAGAAACCCAGTTGTTAGTGGCCGATGTGGGCATTGAAGCCACCACCGTTATCATCGACGACCTCACCGCCCGCGTGGCCCGCAAGCAACTTAACGACAGCGACGCCCTGTTCGCCGCGCTTCAGGAAAACCTGCGCAATTTATTGCTGCCGGTGGAGCAACCGCTGGTGATTACCGGCCAACACAAACCCTTTGTGATTTTAGTGATCGGCGTGAACGGCGCCGGTAAAACCACCACCATCGGCAAGCTCGCCCACCGCTTTTTAGGCGAAGGCAAAAGCGTCATGCTGGCCGCAGGCGACACCTTCCGCGCCGCCGCCGTGGAACAATTACAAGTCTGGGGCGAGCGCAACAAAGTACCGGTTATCGCCCAGCACACCGGCGCCGACAGCGCCTCGGTAATATTTGACGCCCTGAACGCAGCAAAAGCGCGCCAGGTGGACGTGCTCATCGCCGACACCGCAGGCCGCCTGCACAACAAAAGCCATTTGATGGAAGAGCTGATTAAAGTCAAACGCGTCCTGGCCAAAATCGACCCAGACAGCCCCCACGAAACGCTACTGGTGCTGGACGCAGGCACCGGCCAAAACGCCGTTAACCAGTGCGACCAATTCCACCAGAGCCTAGGCGTAACCGGCCTTGCCCTCACCAAGCTGGACGGCACCGCCAAGGGCGGCATCATCTTCGCCCTCAGCCAAAAACATAAAATCCCCGTGCGGTTTATCGGCGTGGGGGAAACCCTAGAAGACCTGCAACCCTTCGCAGCACGGCCCTTTGTGGATGCGCTGTTCGGCAAAAACACCGCGCAATGATTGAATTCCGCCAAGTCAGCAAACGTTATGGCGACGGCCACGAAGCACTTTTAGGGGTGAATTTCAGCATCACCGCCCGCGAGATGGTGTTCTTAACCGGGCATTCCGGCGCAGGCAAAAGCACGCTGATGAAACTGATTCTGCTGATGGAGCGGGCCAGCTCAGGTCAAGTCTGGGTGGGCGAGCAAAACCTCGCCACACTGCGCTGCGGCCAAATCCCATTTTTGCGCCGCCAGATTGGTGTGGTATTTCAAAACCACCAACTGTTATTCGACCGCAGCGTATTTAACAACGTCGCCCTGCCCTTACAAGTGTGCGGCATAGACCCAAAAGACAGCGCCCGAAGGGTGCGCGCCGCTCTGGATAAAGTGGGCCTATTGGAGCGGGAAAAAGCCAACCCAATTGCGCTCTCCGGTGGCGAACAGCAACGTGTAGCCATCGCCCGCGCCCTGGTACACAAACCCAAAATTCTGCTGGCGGACGAACCCACCGGCAACCTGGACCCAGAACTCTCAGCCGAAATCATGCACTTGTTCGAACAGTTCAGCCAAGCGGGCGTGACCATGCTCATCGCCAGCCACGACATCGCCCTCATCCGCCGCCTGGGCCACCGCGTGCTCGGCCTGGAACAAGGGCACCTGGTCTACGACGGAGCCTTGTGATGTCGGCCTTTACGCTCAACAAAAACGCAAGCCTTAACGCCTGGAAAGCCCACCACCGCATCTCCTGCTTAGAAAGCCTGCTGCGCATCCTGCACGCACCGCTGCAATCCACCCTCACCGCCCTCGCCCTCGCCATCGCCCTCATGCTGCCCGCCGCCCTGTTGGTGGCGCTGAACAACATCGCCCAACTCGGCGAGCGCTGGGACGCAAGCCCGCGTCTTTCGGTGTACCTAAAACCGCAAATGGACATGACCGCCATCAACGCCCTACAACAAAAAATTCAACACCGCAGCGGCATCAAAAGCGTCGCCTACATCAGCGCCGAAGATGCCCTGAAAAAAATGCAAAACCTCGGTGATCTCGCCGAAATCATCCAAGGACTAGACCGCAACCCCCGGCCCCCC
>JBEGTZ010000017.1:0-5828 GCA_041179125.1 Pseudomonadota bacterium
TAAGCCATTGGTGTGAATAGTGAAAGTTGCAAATGAAGGGCAACCTTATTGGTTGTTCGAAATTTGCAACTTTTGCTAGGCGTACCAATGGGTTGCACAGGCTTGGGTGATTCAACCTAAAAACCTCAGTTGAATCACTCAAGTCTGCGCAAGTCATTGGTACGTCTAGCAAAAGTTAAAAATTTCGAACAACCAATAAGGTTGCCCTTCATTTGCAACTTTCACTATCCGCCCCAATGACTTGTATAGCTTTTGCGCGCCCAACTGAGGTTTCTAGGGTGAACCGTTACGCTATTAGAAACAGGGGCCGCATAAGCAGCCCATGTATTTTCCTTATTGGTTACCCCGGCTCACCTGTACCGTCTGCCCCGAAACTAAATCCATAGCATAAAGATTCGAGAATAAATCCGAGACAAAATAGATGACCTGGCTGTCCGCATCAAAACTATATCCGCCAGCATTAAAAGCAAACCCCAACTCAACATTGGAGCGGGACACACCCGTTGCCACATCAGTACGCACCACACGGTCAGACGAATTGATTGTTATCAGTTCATTGTTGAGTGGGTTGTATTCGATACCTGGGGTGTATTCGTCTAAGGACAACAACACATCGGGCTGGGAGGCCAGCCAAGTGGTAGCCACCTGCCCGCTAAGATCCAGTGAAAAAACTGGTGCGCGGGAAGCATTTGGCACCATAAACAAGCGTTTCTTTGCTGGGTCAGGGTCAATTGCCAACAACAATGGGGCGTCGATACCGAAGAGTAGCGTGTTTTCATCGGCAATCACTTGGCGGTTGCCATTGGACAAATCCACCGACACTATGGCGCTGGCAACGTTATCCGCTACATACAGATTATTGTTGTGGCCTAATGCCAATCCGGTAGGGTGTTTAAGCGTCGGGCCGCTGCCATGTTCGCTGTCACTTAATACAACGCGTTGGCCGGTTTGCATGTCAATACTGATGATCTGCACTTTTTGCGCGGGGTCAGCAGGCGAGCTTGCGGCATAAACTTTTTTCCGTGCCGCATCCCAAACCATATTCGTTAACGTCAATGGATTTGCGCCCTGAGCTAAATTGCTAAAGTCGGAAATAACACTACTGAGCTTGCCGGTTAGCAAGTCAACACTTAGTAATTTTCCGTCTCTATAATTTACCCCCGTAGCTAATATGATGACGCGTTTATTAGGGGAATCCACAGCGATATTCACCACATCGTCAACAGAATACAAATAATCCCCACCCGAAAGCTCTTTTTTAGTGACGCCAGAAGTAATAGTGCTTGTGCGATCAAGGGCATCAACAGCGCGCACCGAGTAATTTAACTGGGTTTGCCCCTTGGGAAAGGAGACATCCTCTACCCGCCACAAGCCATTAGCCGCTATTTTTGCAGGGTATTCAATGCCGTCAGCAATAACGGTTAATGAGCTTATCTCAGCACCACTGCCCGCCACCTTTCCGGTAATGGCTAGTTTTTCACCTTTGAAATTGCTGTTGGCGGGCGGGAAAAACACATTAATACGCGGCGTGTTTTTAGGCAAAACATGAATTTTAAGGGTGTCTGTGGATGTTGCGCCTTCGTTATCGGTAATTTTTAGCGAAAACTCCAAGTCAGTAGCGGATGCCACTGCTGGCGCGGTGAGCGTAGGTTGCAAAATTGACTTGTCGCTTAAAGTGGCTGCCGCACCAGCGGTTTGCTCCCAAGCATAACTAACCACTCGCCCATCGTGATCAATGGCTGTGGCCGATAAATTAATGGTGTCTTCTGCATTCAAATCAAAATCAGCGCTGATAGCCACTTGTGGCGCTTGGTTAACGCGGTTTACGCGAATAGTAATTTGATCATTTGCAGTGCTGCCATTGCCATAATAAAAAGTCAGCTGGTATACGATATTAACGAAGGGCTCGGTACCGGTTGAAGGGGCGGTAAACCGAGCAGTGGCCTTTGTCGTGCCATCGCTTGATAACGCCACGGGAGGCCCGGAAAGTTTAGTCCAGGTAATCCGCACGACATCAGTGCCAACATTCGACTTACCTTTAACATCCACTTCACCCGCACCGAGGGTGTAACTATCCCCGCCTACAACGCCTGTATTGCTCACCAGCTCAATGAAATCGCCAGTTTTAGCAATTTTATCGGCACCGGCATTGGGGGTTATGGTGGTGGGCGAGGGTGATTGTGGGGTTGAATTATTTGACTTGCCGCCGCTTCCGCAGCCTGCCAATAAAAGAAGGGTTGTAATGAATAAAATTGATTTTTTAAATTGTAAAGTATGCATTTTGCACAAGCTCCGTGATTAAAACCCAAAATGGGGCGGGCATTCTAACTTTCCCCTGGCACTATAACAATCGCAGGTACTGGCTTTTAACCATAAGCTCCACCCGCGTATCTTGGGTTAATTACGTTATTGCCTAGGTTGGAAATGTGAAGGCGCCTTCCGACACTTGAGGTCGTTGCAATCTATGCATTTAAATCGCGGCGGTGCGGAGCCTCTACCCCCTGTTCAGGCTACATGTCGGAAGGCGCTTCGCTTTTCCGACCTACACACCCATGCGGGTTTTTATTCCTCGTCCCACTCCCCGTATTGCTCGGGTTTATTGCCCTGCTCGCTGAGCAGTCGCGGATATTTTACGCCCGGCTTCGCAGCGTGGGGTTTTGCTCGGGTGGGTGATATTTGAAAAAGCCACTCATCACCATAATCGAACATGTAAAATAATTTTCTGTCTTTTTCTAAAGGGAATAGATCTTTCAAGCATGTTTTGGCCATATCGTGATCGTCCACATCATCGAATCCGAAGTCGTCATCCTCACCATCAATAAACCGTTTGCGTTCTCGGCTGCGCATTGTGCGTGCAATGTAAAACTCATACATGTGGTCATTATCAAACGCAACCGCCTGTTGAATGACATGATGTACCTCATGCAGGTTAGCGGAGCCCGCTATTTCCAGAACCGCCTCCCAGGCTTCTTTGGCGAACAAGCCAAAAATTAGTTTTATTTTTATCGTGTAGATCATCGTTGTGTCTCTTTATTTGTGTTGTTTTTTTGGGGCTAATAAAGGCGTGCCTGGGATATGGGTTTATGTGGTCGGTGTGTTATATCGCCGCGCCCAACCAATAATCCATCAATCGAAATACCCTCATCCAATAAATTCCAGTGAATACCTCGTGGGCTTAATTCAAATTGTTCTAGTTCCGTTTTTGATGCGTTGAGAAGACGCGGAAACCAGGCCAAAGGCACGCCTAAGGTGCGGCCATCTGAGAGTTCAAGCCACAGGCTGTTATCGTCGAAGGCGAGTATTTTAGGCGAAATAGTCATCGGGTTACAGATGGAAAACATTTACGTATTTTTTTGAATTTCATCTGTCAGATCGTCATAAGTCGGTTGCCCTGAGTCACCGGGCCATTTGTTTTTGTACAGCTGCGCAAGCGTTGATGAAAGCGATAAATATTGCATCGACAGTTCACCACAATTGTCAGCCTCTTCATCGGTGGAGGATGGGTCGTCAATAATGTGTTTAATACGCTTGATTTCTCGCTCGGTGAGTTCAATAAGCATTGATAATTGCGATAATGAAATTTCCATAATTTTAGCGCTCGTAAATAAGGTCTTTTGGGCGCCTCCGGAAATTCAATTTTCGTGATGATCGCAAGGCATTTCCGCACGAAAGGAGGGAGTTTATGCGGTATAAATGACCGACTGAGTACGAAAATAACGAAGTGAGCGCGCGAAAAGTGGATTTCCGGAGGTGCCCTTTTGTTAGTTCGTCCAGAAGCATACAGAATTTGCTTACGGGCATGCCCCAACGGGTGGCCAATATTAAATGTGTGGGCCGGGGCGAAAAGGCGTTGCGGTATTTATCGCGCTATTTGTATCGCGGCGTGATCAGCCAGAATAATATTTATGCCACCAGTAATAACCAAGTGCGTTATCAGTATCAAGATAGTAAAACCAAAAAAATCTGTCACAAAACGCAAGACAAAAAAGATTTTTTGTGGAAATTAGTGCAACACGTATTGCCGCGAGGATTTAGGCGGGTGCGCGATTTCGGGTTTTTACATCCGAATGCCAAGCGGCAATTACAGCAGGTGCAGGAGTTGCTAAAAACAAAAATACCAACAGAAATTCCAGTCAAAAAGCCACCCCTCTGCGCGTGTTGCAAGCAGGCGGTGAAGGTGATTTTTGTTTTTCCGAAACGGATTCCGCTGCTGTTTCGCACTATGGTAGTAACCGCAGCCTTCGCCGTCATGATAATTTAAGCAATTTTAAGCTGGAAATTCTGGGATTTATTCTATTGGCCGAAGGGGCCAAGGAATACGCTCGCCAGCAGGCTGGAAAAGACTAGAAATTTAGGCCAAACTCTTATCGCCTGATCGGGACATTTTTAATAATTATTCGCTGATGGATTTTTGATGGGTATTTTTGCTCGATCGCACGCTGTTTTTATCCCTATTCACTCTTTGACAAATCCTACCCCGCCAAAGCAATTTCCTTTAAACAGACACCGTTCCACTTCGATCACCATCGGGCTTGTGCAACAATTCGGTTAAATTGCGGCCATGCGCAATTTAACCTTATCTATTATAGTTATTTACAAGACCACTTTAAAGACCTATTATTAGGTCTCATAGCAATGAGGTGTACTTATGACAAGCCAAATTTTCGCCAATATAGCAGCCAGTATTTCCGAATTAAAGGCAAACCCCATGAAGGTTGTTGCCAGCGGGCTAGGTATGCCTATAGCTGTATTAAACAGGAATGAACCTGCATTCTATTGTGTTCCAGCCAAAGCATTTGAAGCGATGCTTGACCTTATTGAGGATAGAGACCTCATAGTAATTGCAAGCGCCCGAGCAGATGAAGAAAGCATTTCGGTTTCAATAGATGACCTATAAACTTGCCTTCAAAAAGAGCGCACTAAAGGAATGGCAAAAGTTAGCGCCAAACATTCGAGAGATTTTTAAGAAGCAACTTATAAAAAGGCTCGAAAACCCTCGTATACCTTCTGCTGCTGTTAGTGGTGGTAAAGACCTATACAAAATCAAACTGCGCCAACTAGGCTATAGACTCGTGTATGAAGTATCGGACGATATTGTCACAGTTACGGTACTTGCAGTTGGCGAAAGAGATAAAAACAAAGTTTATGAACTTTCACTTTCTCGTTTAAAGCTCGACCCGCTATAACGCTCAGCACAGCCTTGTAGGGCGGGTTAACCGAAGGCGTAACCCGCGCAGGTTATCAGCCAAGCACAAACCCAATAAAAACCGCACAACAAAATTCCATGTATTTACAAAAATTATCGTGAGCGGAAACTCCGTCAGCGCGGGTTAATAACCCGCGCTACAAGGCTAATTTTGTGCCGTCTTATAAGCCAGAAGGTGGTTTCAGCGCATTGTTTTTCGATAATTTATTTATAGTTTGTAAAGCTGTAGTCGTAGAATAATTAAATAGCACGTAGGGTGGGCAACTTGTTGCCCACCTTTTTTGATTCACGCCTTTTTTTGCAGCCATACCAAAAATGGTGGGCAAGCACGCTACAAGGCTATTTCCCAACCATTCAGGCGCCACAACCAACGTAAGCTTTTTTCGCAACCCCCACACCCTTACCCCATTTACGGTTAAATTTACCCGCAAAAGCCAAAATATTATTGGCAGAACCCGCGCATGGGCCATAACTGCGGCCAAAGTGCTGTATTTGTTGGATCCATTTTTTAGGTTGAATCCCCAGCCGCTGCAAAATTGGGGCGAGGCGTTCTGGAATATAGCCTTTTTTATCGTCGCGAATACAGCGGCCAGTTTCATCGACCAAGGTAAAATAATCCTCG
>JBEGTZ010000018.1:0-8666 GCA_041179125.1 Pseudomonadota bacterium
AACCCGAGAAACCTCAGTTGGGCGCCCAACTGAGGTTTCTAGGTTAAAACGCCCCGCGAGACCTAATGGCGATCAGGGCACAGAAGCCCCATTAGCCGCCTCCCAAATGCTATACCACTGCTCGCGGCTTAACCGCAGCGCGTCAGCCTGGATGGCTGAGTATATACGCTCGATTTTGCTGGTGCCGAGCAGGGGCAATGGGTTGCATGGCAGTGTTAACACCCAGGCGTACACCACCACTTCAACATTAACGTGCAGCGCCTCAGCCACGCGCTTAAGCGCCTCCAGCACCCGCACACCGCGCTCATCTGCAGGCATTAACAGGCTGCCACCCGCCAGGCACGACCACAGCATGGGTTTGATCTGCTGTTGCACACACTGATCCAACAGGCCGTTATCCAAAGGCGCCAGGTGCAGTGGTGACAGCTCAATTTGATGCGTCACCAAGCTGCCGTCACAGGCTTGCTGCAAGCTGGCAAATTGGTGGGTATTAAAGTTGGAGACGCCAAAATACTTAACCTTGCCTGCGGCTTTGAGCGCGGCAAAACAGGCGGCCACCTCGTCCACCTGCAACAGATAATCCGGGCGGTGGATCAACAATACGTCCAGGTGATCCGTGCCCAGGGCGGTTAAAGAATGCTCCACCGATTGCACAATGGCGTCGGCGGAGGCGTCGTAGTGATTGGTCTGCAGGGCGCCGAGGGCGCCAAACCCACAGGGGCGAATGCCACATTTGCTGACAATTTCCATCTGCTGGCGCAGGGCGGGGCGCAGGGCGAGGGCTTCACCGAATAAGGCCTCGGAGCCGTACACCATCGCGTGGTCCATCGTGGTAACACCCATATCCACACATTGCTCGATAAACCGCAGCAGTTGTTGCGCATTCATGCCCCAGTGTTTTAAGCGCCAAAAACCCGCAACAAAACGCGACACTTCAGGCCCGTTGGGCGCCATAAATACGCGGGAGACAGAAGAAGATGTTGGCATAGTGAGCGTCCTAATAGACCAAAAAAAACCGCCGATGAGACCAAGCCCAACGGCGGTTTTTAGGGAAGGGTGGGTTATTTCGCAGCTTGGAGTTTTTTGATCAAAAAGTCCGCTACGTCCAGCATTTCTTTTTGTCCACCGGCGTTGGTGGCGGAGATTTTATAGTAATTGGCCACTACGATTTCCGGGGTGCCTGTGACTTGAAACGCTTTTTGACGCGCATCCGCCTGTGTGACCTGTGCGCCGATTGCAAAAGACTTCATGGTGGCTAAGAACTTGGCACCATCAACGCCTGCGGCTGACACCACAGCGCTAATTTCGGCGTCGTCGATCATGTTTTTGCTGTCTTTTTGCATGGCATCAAAAATAGGCTGATGCAGTTTTTCCACGGCGTTCATGGCTACGGCGGTGTAATAAAGTTTGGCGTGGGTTTTCATCATATCTTCAGGCAAGCCAGGGCGGCGGGTGGGCCAGATGGCGGGCGAGCGGGTGAATTTCACATCGGCGGGCAGTTTTTTCAGCCAGGGCTCTAAGATGGGTTCAAAGGCGTAGCAATGGCCGCAGCCGTACCAAAACATTTCGGTGATTTCTACCTTGGCGCCAGGCACAGGTTTGTTGGCGCCGCTAATCACTTCGTATTGTTTGCCTTCTTCAATAGCCGTGGGGGCTTTAACCGGCGCGGGCGCTACGTTATCCGCAACAGCAAAATTGGCCAGAACAAAAAGCGGGAAAAAAAACCGGATCACTTGGGCAGCAAAACGCATTGGGGTTCCTCATTGATGGGTAGTGGTTGATGGCGAGATAGATTAGGCAGGTTGAGAGGGCATACTAAGGGCCAAGTTCCCCGCTATAAAGGAAAAAGGCAACAAAACGCGGTACAAGGCAACAAAACTGTGATGCCACCCGCTTTGGGCTGGGTTTGGCGATGTAAATAACACTCAAACCCTCCGTTGAGGGTTTGAGTGTTATGCAGGTCTATTAACCTAAAAACCTCAGTTGAACCCTACTGCGAACGCCTAATATTTGAAAACAAAGCGATTTTTGCCAAAATTTGGCTCACCGTAGTGGTGGCTACTGCTTTCACCAAATTTTGGCAAAAATCGCTTTGTTTTCGGCATCTTAGTCGCTCTCGCTACGGGTTCAACTGAGGTTTTTAGGATTAATTTAACCCAGCAATAAAGTTGGCCACCGCCGTAATTTCGGCGTCGCTCAACAGTTGAGCCGTTTGGCGCATGGGCTTCGGCTCGCCATCGTTGGTGCGCTCACCGGCACGGAAGGCTTTGAGTTGTTTTTCAATGTAGGCGGCGTGCTGGCCGCTGATGCGCGGGTAGCCTGCGGGGGCATTGCCTAGGCCGGTGGGTGAATGGCAGCCGCTACAGGCGGGCACACCGGAGGCAGCATTCCCGGCGCGGAATAACTTGGCGCCAAGGCTTAGGCTGTCGGCCTGTTCGCCAGAATTCAACTTAACTTTTAATGCCTTAGAGCCGCTGAGCTGCATGGATTTAGACGCATAAAAAGCGGCGATATTTGCCATGTCGGCCTCGCTGAGCTTATCCAGCACTCCGGCCATTTCCGCCACAACACGCTGGCCGCTTTTAATGTCTTTTATTTGTTTCAACAGGTATTTTTCACCCTGCCCTGCCAGTTTGGGGAACGCAGGAGTGGTAGAGTTGCCGCCGTCACCGTGGCAGGCGGTACAGGTAATCACCAGCGCCTCCCCTTGTTTGGCGTCGCCAGCGGCGAAAACCGGAGCGGCCAATGTTGCGCTAAGGGCCGCGCCGAGGATCAATAACCCTGTACAAATTGATGTTTTCATGGGGTTTCCATTTATTTTAATCAGAATGTTCGCCTGGCCTGCGCACAGCACCGGCCAGAGTTTTGGTTTTAGCCTAGCAGCTACACACCGCTTAAGCCTTAAGGGCACCTCCGGAAATCCACTTTTCGCGCGTGCGCTTCGTTATTTTCGTACTCAGTCGGTCATTTATACCGCATAAACTCCCTCCCTCGGCTTTGGCATCCTGCGTCGCTCTACCTCCGGCATCCATGCAGTCGTCCGTGCGAAAATGCCTCGCGCTCATCACGAAAATTGAATTTCCGCAAGGTGCCCTTAAATTGAGCAGATTAGGCTGGGCAAATTACGCTTTACATAGCCCGGCGCTTAAGGGGCTGGCATTATATACAACCCGTTTATATAACCCCACCCCTTGCAGCCCCATTGCACATAACACCGCCTTAGGATTACCCATGCCCCCTCGCATTAACTTTCGCCAAGCTCAGTTTTTAGTGAGCGCCCCATCCCTTGCGCAATGCCCGGCAGAAACCGGCGTTGAAGTCGCCTTTGCCGGGCGCTCCAACGCCGGCAAGTCCAGCGCCATCAACACACTTACCGATAACGGCAAGCTGGCACGCACCAGTAAAACCCCTGGCCGCACCCAGTTAATCAACATTTTTACCCTGGGCGATGAAACCAAACGCCTGGTGGACTTGCCCGGTTACGGCTTCGCCAAAGTGCCGCTGGCGACTAAACTGCAATGGCAGGAGCACCTGGCGGAGTACCTATACGAGCGGCGCTGCCTGAAAGGCCTGGTGCTGCTGATGGATATTCGCCACCCCTTGCAAGAGTTTGACCAGTTGATGCTGGGCTGGGCGCACAAGGCCAACATGCCGGTACACGTACTGCTCACCAAAAGCGACAAACTCAACCGGGGCCAAACCAAAACCACCCTGCTGCAAGTAACCCAGTACCTGCGCCAGCATATTTACACCAACACCAGCGTGCAGACGTTTTCATCATTAAACAAAGACGGCCTGGGGGAATTAGAACAAACGTTAACCCGCTGGCTGCTTGATGAACATCAAGAAACAGCCGAAGCGTAAGCCACAGGGCACCTAAATATGCAAAAAATACTCATCATCTGGCTATTAAGCCTCAGCGTTTGCGCCCAGGCCGCTACCACCTTATTTGAAGTGACCCGCAGCGATAAACCCGGCCAAAGCCTACTGCTAGGCGGCTCCATCCACTTGCTGCGCAAAGAGGACTTCCCACTACCGGCGGAGTTTGATGCAGCACTAAAGCAGTCCGCGCATTTGGTGCTGGAGAGCAACGTCACCGCCGAACACCAAGCGCAACTGAGCGTACGCATGATGGCGCTGCAACAACTAGCCGCAGGCAAAACCCTCGCCGATGTGCTCAGCCCCAAGGTGTGGCAACAGCTGAGCCAGTACTGCTCGGCCAACCAAATCCCCCTGGAACAATTGCAACACTCCAAAGCGTTTTTTCTCTCCATGGTGCTCACCATGCAGCGCTTACAACACCTAGGTTTTGTGCCGGGCGTAGACATCAACCTGGACGCCCAAGCCCGCAAAGCGGGTAAAACAGTGGGCGAGCTGGAATCCGCCGAGGACGTTCTGGCGATGATGAAAGCCCTGGACGACCTCAACCCCGATGAAGTCATCAAAAGCACCCTGGACGACCTAAGCCGCGCCGAATCCATGCTGGCCAGCATGTTAAAAGCCTGGCGGACGGGGGATTTAGCGGCAATTCAAAACGACATGGTGACGCCCATGCAGACGCAATTCCCACTGATCTACAAAACTCTACTGGTGCAACGCAACCAGCGCTGGCTGCCACAAATCGAACAGCTCTTTGCCTCGCCAGGGCAGGAGTTAGTGGTAGTAGGCAGCGCCCATTTGGCCGGGCCAGATGGGTTGGTGAGCCAGTTGATTGCCAAGGGTTATCGGGTGGCACCTTGGCAAGTGCCGGTGGTTAAGCGGCAAAAAGTGGGGTTGGATTAACGCGTAACGCGCATTAAATTTGTTTTCAGATTGTTCGTAGGGCGTCACTTTAGTGCGCCGCAGTGTTCGGAGTGGCGCACTAAAGTGACGTCCTACATAAACTGATCCAGCTTGCGTGTTGAATTGTGCCTTACGGTTAATGCGCGTTGCGTACATCGGGTTAATTTTGTGTAACACGTAAGTTGGGTAGGTTGGTGGTGAGCTTGCGAATCCCAACATTTTTCGAGCAACCAATAAGGTTGCCCTTCATTTTAAACTTTCACTATTCGATACCCGTGGCTTACACAGCTTTTGGGTGCCCAACTGAGGTTTCTAGGATAATTTAAATAGAAGATTAAACATGAAAATTGGGCGCAACGATCCTTGCCATTGTGGCAGCGGAAAAAAATATAAACACTGCTGCCTTGAGGGGGCATCAAAACAACACGGCGAGATATTGGATGAATTTGCTCAGTCGATCGCGATGAACCCACACTTGAATCTGGATGAGCTCAATGTGCTAATGGCTCATAAAATGACGGAGCGTAATAACCGGCCAATTGCAGATTTTTGCGGATTATCGGCAACGCAAATGAGCAATTGGTTAAGTGCCCCATTCGACGAGTTGCTTTGGGTAACAATAAACACGCCAACGGATCTTTCCGCCTGCCCGGTCATGCGGTATTTAGATTTAATTGTGCGGGAGGCTATACAACAAGGTGGCTCAATTAAAGCAACCACTAAAGGTAATTTACCCGTTAAGTTGGTTAAACAGGCCAGTGCTTTATTGCCCGAGTTTGCCATAGCGTTATACGAGCAGGACATTTCCATTAGCGATTATGCCGGTAACAACGAAGATAATTTTAGGGCGCTACATTACACGCGTGTATTGGCTGAAGTTACCGGAATTTTGACACTAAAGAGTGGCCGCTTCTGGCTGTCACAATCTGCCCAAGAGCAATACCTTGCTGGAGGAATTAACGGGTTTTTCCTGCTTATACTCGAAGCCGCAGTGGGTAAATTTAATTGGGCCTACCTCGACAGTTGGGAAAACGGTATCGATTTGCGCACCTTCTGGTTATTTATGCTTTGGCGCGTACACAGCCACGGTAGCCTCATAAAAATGTTTAAAGAAGTGGCCATTGCCTTTCCGGATCTGCTGGTTACATTATCCGCCGCAGGAGAACATAAGCCAGACTGGCTTCTGCCCATAATCATTAACGTGCGGTTTGTAGACCGATTTTTACAATACTGGGGTTTTGTCATTCATGATCCCCGTGGGCGGCATCTTGCAACCGATGCGACTGAAAAAACCCAAGTGCTGCCGTTGCTGAAACAAACGTTTATATTTTCTATTTGACCGCTGGGGAATTTCGAGCTGAAGCAGCTTATCCCGTAGTTCTGTAGGGCGCACTATAGTGCGCCGGTTCAAAAACTATATCCTGCGGCGCCCAACAAATATCTCTGATGGGTGCGGGTTACGCGCCAGGCCCGGAAGCGCTGGGTTGATTGGGTGGTTGTCCCGATTTGACAGTCCCGATTTGACAGTATTCCGTTGTCCTAACGCGTAACCCGTACAAAAATAACAATTCTCCGTAGCGCCGCACCGGACACTCGGACACACCGAAAACGGCGCACCAAGGTGACGCCCTACGGTTGGTGCGGGTTACGCGTTACGGTTGGTGCGGGTTACGCGTTGGCCATAATTTCTCGCTCTCTAAAATTCACTAGTTTTGAAAGTCAGGAATTCTAGGTCTTTAACCTGTCTCTGCACTCTTGGTCTGGACGCAGTGCAATGTCTCTGATTCAGCGAATTTATGGGGTTGTACGTTGCCCTCAAGCCTATGGAATAAAATCTATTCTAGGCTCCATAACTGGCTGTACCAGTCTTTATTGAGGGTGGTAGATTTCACTACGGAATTATCGGTATTTTCATATACAGTCAGGTAGCGGCCAGAATACAAGTTTTTAAATCGCACCAAGGCATTGCCGCCGGATTCTTCCATTTTCCACAGTGCGTTGTCACCAGCGGAGGACGTGGAGAGCGCTACATCGGCTTCATTGGCCGTACTGGTTACTCGCAAATAATAATTGTTTTGACTGTTTTTAATGCGTACGTAATTTTGACCGCCCTGGGTTACGTTCTGCAAAACCCACGTTTGGCTGGTGGAGCTAGTCGGTAGCGGCCTGACGCTGAGCGTTTGCGCAGCGGCGGGAAGCGTCAGGGTAAGAGCTCGTCCCGTCCACACATTTCGGATTTGGGGTGAGGTGGGCGGGCAGACGTAACGCACGCTGTAATTCGAGCACTTCGCGTCCGTTTGATCGCCAATCATGCAACCAAGACCGGTTTTATTAAAGAATCGTAAATCATCTTCGCGGCGCTCACTAATGGTTTTCCAGCCGCGCCAATCCCAGTAATCAACGCGAACTTCCATTTGGCTGGGCTTGCAATTAGCTGGCGGGGCTTCTTTATCACCCGTTGCGCTCAATGGGGTGTTTTGCCAGGGTGTCCATTTATTAGCATTGGCACCAGCGCTACAATAAAACCTCGCTTCATAGTCTAAACATTTTTTAAAGTCTTGATCGCTGTCTTTACATTCAAGTCCGACGCTAGGATTAAATAAACTAAATTTATTTGGAAATCGTTCGGTGCGCACTATGTAATCTGAACCCACAGCTCGTCCCTCTACATATTGCGGCGTGCTGCAGTTTACCAATGTAGGGCTAAATGCTTTGGCATTTGCCAGTGTTTCCCAATCGCTGGTGCCACCGGAATCGTCGGGAATATCCAAATTAACCCACGCGTAATCACTAATTCTGGATGGTGGCATATGATTGCCTGCGGCAACATCGCTAATGACTGTACTTATGGCGCGCATAAAGGATGCTGTTGCCGTTGAATTGCCGCCGACTACGTGGCAGCCTGAACAAGCTGCACCCGCATTAGAGATGCCGTTGCTAACAATGGCATCCCAACCGCTAAAGGTGGTGCCCACGGCATGGTAGATACGATTAAATGTATCGTGTTTATCGTTCATTAAACCGTTTTTTGCCAAAAACGGAGCGATTTCGGGTGTTGCTATATAGGGGCCGGCCACGTGGCAGCCAACACAGGGGTTATTGTTAATAACACTTGGTGCATCCCAATAAGTTGACGCTTTAATTCCAGAGGGCGGATTAAGATTGGTGGGGGAAACAATCTGAATAGATACTAAATTGGTTTGGGTGGAGCGTTTTGCGCCAAAAAAACACGTCTTACCTGTGTTGCGGTTGTGCAGAATCATTTCGATTCCCACAGCATCGGTGTTGCCACTAATCCATCGGCAGGCGAAGGTTAGGTCCACTTCTTTATTGACACGATAGTAACCTAAATAGTCATTAAAGGGCTCGCGTCCCTCGCCTGGCAAAAATAATTCGCCATCGTAACAATGAAACGCAGAAGGAATATCGGTTAATTTAAATCCGAGCTCGGTAGCGCATGTGTTGGTGTATTGGTCATGGGTTTCGGCGGTAACTCGCAGTGAAAAAAATAGCAGCAGAAATATTAATGCATGAATTGCGACGTTTCGCATAAAGAGCCCTCTCCAAACTGGAATTAGTGTTAACCTCTTGCGGATTGCGCAACCCTAAAGGTCCTGCTGACAATTCCAGCCGGGGCGCAAGGTGAGTCGGATTGATAACATGTAATTAGAAGGCGGTAAAGAATGCTGCGCGCATTTTGCGAATTGCACAACAATCCGTGTGGATAAAAACAGAAAAACAAGAACAGAAAAACAAACGCGTAACCCGTACAAAAATAACAATTCTCCGTAGGGCGTCGCCTTGGCGCGCCGCACCGGACACTCGGACACACCGAAAACGGCGCACCAAGGTGACGCCCTACGGTTGGTGCGGGTTACGCGTTA
>JBEGTZ010000019.1:0-25996 GCA_041179125.1 Pseudomonadota bacterium
CCGACCGCCGCAAACACCGCTTCTAACTCGCTGATAAAAAAGACTTTTTAGTAAAAACCCGCAGGCTTTTTGGAAGTCTTTTTTGCCACCTCGTCTGAAGTGGCGCGCATTATCTACACACCGATTATATCGGTCAACTCTTTTTATGGGATTTCTGAGGTATTTTCGCTTCTGCGGCCTTATTGACTGTTTGGCCACTGATTTCTTAGGCAGGCTTTCCTTGTTCTTGCGCGATGGGGCCACTTATACTGGCCAGCTATCCTGAGGATTTGTGCATGAACCTACCGCACGCAAGTGTCGCCATTATTTTCGCTCTTATTTGCCTGTGCCTAACTGGCTGCGGGCAGAAAGGGCCGCTTAAATTACCTCAGAAACCCAGCGCTTTTTTGAGCACCTTAAACTGTTTGGAAAATAGGTATGAACATGTCTAGTTTATCTGTCCGTACGGGCAGCCTTTATTTTGAAGACGTGAGCCTTGCCGAGCTTGCCGAACGCTTTGGCACGCCAACCTATGTATATAGTAGAAGCGCCATAAGCCAGGCTTATAAGCAGTATGCAGAGGCGCTGGGCGATTGGCCTGGGCAAATTTGCTATGCCGTGAAAGCGAACTCAAATATTGGTGTGCTTAATATGCTGGCACGATTGGGTTCTGGGTTTGATATTGTTTCCACAGGTGAGCTTGAGCGTGTGCTCGCTGCCGGTGGCGACCCGGCCAAGGTGGTTTTTTCGGGTGTTGGCAAAACGTCAGCGGAGATCGCACGCGGGTTGGAGGTGGGGGTTGGGTGTTTTAATGTGGAGTCGGAGAGCGAGCTGGAGGTGGTGTCACAGGTCTCTGTTGCGCAGAATAAAGTTGCTGCTATTTCAATCCGTGTTAACCCTGATGTAAACCCGGATACACATCCGTACATTTCTACCGGGCTTAAAGAGAATAAATTTGGTATAGGCATTGACCGCGCTTTGGCGGTTTATACCCGCGCGGCCAGCTTGCCGGGTATTCGTATTCAGGGTGTTGACTGCCATATCGGCTCTCAATTGACGAAACTTGAGCCTTTTTTAGATGCCTTGGATCGACTGCTGGTATTGGTTGATGAGCTGGCGGCGCATGGTATTGCGCTACATCATTTGGATCTGGGCGGCGGTTTGGGGGTTACTTATAACGATGAAACTCCGCCCTCCCCTAGTACCTATATCAACGCTGTAAAGGCGAAGCTTGGTGATCGCAAAATTGCGTTAATGTTTGAGCCGGGGCGCTCGATTGTGGCGAACGGCGGGCTGCTGTTAACCCGCGTTGAGTATTTAAAGCCGACGGAGCATAAAAACTTCGCCATTGTGGATGCCGCGATGAATGACAATATTCGGCCCGCGCTTTATCAGGCATGGCAGGACATTGTTCCGGTGGCGCCCAGAAATGGGGATAAGATTCCTTACGATATTGTTGGGCCGGTCTGTGAAACCGGCGACTTTTTGGGGAAAAATCGCAACCTGTGTTTGGAGCCAGGCGATTTATTGGCCATGCTATCAGCGGGGGCTTATGGCTTTGTAATGAGTTCAAACTACAACTCGCGCCCTAGGGCCGCCGAAATTATGGTTGATGGGGACCAGGCTCATACTGTACGCAGCAGAGAAACCATTGCCGACCTATTTGCCCATGAACAGTTGTTGCCGAATTAAACCCGATGAGAATTAAATTCACCAAAATGCATGGGTTAGGCAATGACTTTGTCATGGTTGATGCCATTAGTCAGGCCGTTTCCATGACGCCTGAACGTGCGCGCAAACTTGCCAATCGCCATTTTGGTGTCGGCTGTGATCAGGTGTTGGTAGTTGAAGCACCTTCGCACCCAGAAAATGATTTTAAATACCGCATTTTTAACGCCGATGGCAGCGAAGTGGAAAATTGCGGCAATGGCGCGCGCTGCTTTGCCATTTTTGTTCGATTACGACGGCTGACCCACAAGAGCTCAATTCGTACCGAAACCGCAGCGGGTGTTTTGGTGCTGAGAATCACTGCTCGGGGCGAGGTGAGTGTGGATATGGGCGCACCTATTTTTGAGCCGGGCCGCATCCCTTTTTTGGCAGAAAGCCCGGCGAGCGAATATGCGCTTGAGGTGGATGGCCAAACTTTTTTTTGCGGTGCAGTGAGCATGGGCAACCCCCACGCGGTATTCGTAGTGGACAATACGGCGACAGCACCCGTTGAGCAACTCGGGCCGCTGATCGAAGCTCATCTGCGTTTTCCTAACAAAGTTAACGTGGGTTTTATGCAGAAAGTTAACGAGAATGAAATTATGCTGCGGGTGTTTGAGCGGGGATCGGGCGAAACCCTTGCCTGCGGCACGGGCGCTTGCGCGGCGGTGGTGTCGGGAATACAGCGCGGGCTATTGAACTCCCCTGTTAAAGTACACTTACCGGGTGGAGACTTGAATATTAGCTGGGCGGGTGGGGATGGCTCGGTGGAAATGACAGGCCCGGCAACGGTGGTCTTTCATGGACAGGTGCGCGTTTAACCTAAAAACCTCAGTTGAACTCGTAGCGAGGGTGGCTAGGGCGCTGAATATGGACGTTTTTTGTGAAAAATCGGTGAAAGCAGTAGTCACCACTACGGTGAGCCGAATTTTCACAAAAAAACGTTCAGATTCAAACATTAGACAGCCGCAGTAGAGTTCAACTGAGGTTTTTAGGTTTAAGCCTGACTTATTCCTCGCCCATCAACACATCCAGCTTGGACTCCATCTGCGCCAACTGCACCTCTAAGGCTTCAACTTTCAAGCGTGTGCGCTGTAATACTTCGGTCTGCGCGTCAAATTCTTCACGGCTCACCAACTGGCATTTTTGCACCGCCGCCTCCACCCAATGGCGCAGCAATCCATGATCAAAGCTTGGCAGCGGGGGCTTGGGCAGTGTGCTTAAGCGCTCGGTAATTTCCTGTGTTAATTGTTTAGTTAAATCGAGCAGCATGGTGATACCTCTTTATTTAAGACTTTTGTAACTATTCAGCATATCCGCTCAGCACATCCGCAATTCTCGTGCATCATCCCCACCCCGCCTTCGCAGGAATAACGAAGAAATGCGCTGAATAGTAAGTAGGTTGGGTAGAGCTTGCGAAACCCAACACAGCACGTACTCACAACCAGAAAAATATCGGGTAGCGTTAAATTTATACCAACGCAAACCACTATGCTCCGCCCCACCCTTGTTGGGTTTCGCAAGCTCTACCCAACCTACAGCTGCATGTAATAACGTGCAGACGCACTGAATTTATCTAGCCTTCCCCAGGGCGCAGAGTGTACACCGATTGTCGCTATCAAATAACGGCCCAGCTCACGCGGATACACGGCAGTTTTTTATCCGCACAGCTTGCTACAATGCGCCCTTTTCACGTCAATTAAGAGGGCGCGCCGTGCGGCATTGTGTTTGGGCACTTATTTTTTTCATCAGCTATTTACCCTGCGCGAAAGCCGCCGAACCTTTTTATCAAATGAGCACCCCTGTGGCCTCTCAAGCCCCTGAGGCGCGCGCGCAGGCGGCGAGCAAAGCTTTAAAAGATATGCTCTGGCGGCTAACCGGCAGCAAACAAACCGAACAGAATGTCGCGCTGGCCGGGGTGTTCAGCCAGGCGGAAACCTACGCCGAAAGCTTTAGCTATTCCGCACCAGGCCAAGTGACATTTACATTTTCAGCCAGCGCGCTCAATCAATTGGTAAAAGATTATGCGCTGCCCTACTGGCCGATCAACCGCCCCAAAGTGCTGGTGTGGTGGTTGAATAACGGTCAGTGGCCGGATGCGGGCAGCGCTATTCCTGCCTTAGACGAACTAAAAACCCAAGCACAACTGCGCGGGCTAAGCCTTGTATTTCCCCACTACGATACCGACGACCGCACTGCGCTTAGCATTGAACAATTCAAAGCTTTCGATAGTGAGGCGCTGCTCAATGCTTCCTTCCGCTATGGCCTAGATACCATTTTGGCCGTGCAGTGGAGTGACAGCGGCAGCCGTTGGCACTTTGACCATAGAGGAGAGAAGCGCGCAGGCGTTGACGGTGCGCAAGGCCTGCACCAATTGGCGGATGTGTTAGCGGCCCGTTACGCCGTAAGCGGCAGCAGCGCAACCGCCACAGCGTACCTCGTCATCAGCGCTGATGGCTTTGGCCGCTACAAACAAATAAACGATTATCTAAAAAAACACAGCCTCATTACGCAATGCCGTTTAGTGCAATCCGCTGGCCGCGAGCTGGTTTTTGAAATTACTCTGCGCAGTAATTTGAGCCAATTTAACAGCAGTTTAAGCCTGGATATGCGCCTGGAGCCTTCCGCCAACCCTGAGGGTAATGGCTCTTTAACGGCCCCGCTTAATTACCGCTGGATTGCAAACTGAGGCGCCTCGCAACCGAAAACCGGCTGGTTTCGGCGCTAAACCGCTATCGAATTCATCCACCCTTGTGGTATAGAGTAAACCACCCTTTTGTTTAGGAATAAGCCGCCGTGACAACACCCGCACCGGTTCAATTAAGCCTTGGCGTATCGCTAAAAGACGATGCCACCTTCGCCAATTATTTCCAAAACACCCAAGCCAATGCCCAAGCCTTAGGCGCGCTACTGCACGCGGCGCAAAACCTTGGCGAACGCAACCTGGCCATTTGGGGCGCACGCGGTTGCGGTGTCACCCATTTGCTTCAAGCGGTATGCCACCGCGCCCATGAAAACGGCCTGAGTGTGCAGTATTTACCGCTGCGGGATTTAATTGGTTACGCCGCTGATGATGTGTGCGAAGGTTTAGACGCCGTTGAATTATTGTGCCTGGATGGCCTGGATGAGATTTGCGGCAACCGCCATTGGGAACACGCGTTGTTTCATTTATTTAACCGCATTAACCTCGCCGAACACCGTTTAATAGTCGCCTCCCACACCAGCCTGCCCAGCTTGCCCATATTATTGCCCGATTTAAAATCCCGCCTGCTCAGCTGCGTGATTTACCACATCGAAAGCCTTAATGATCTCGGCAAGCAACAAGCACTCGTGCTGCGCGCTAAAGGGCGTGGCTTAGAGATGAGCCAAGAAGTGGCGCATTTTATTCTTACCCGCACGGTGCGCGACACCAACGAATTATTTAATTTATTGAACCGCTTGGATGACGCCTCTTTACAGCATCAGCGCAAATTAACGATTCCGTTTATAAAAGAAGTGCTAGGGGATAACGCGTAATTTTTATTTGATTGGGTAAAAACCAATAAAAACATCTCATTTACTCACGCACTAAAATCCAAAACTGCTGATGCAGCACGCCAGCAATGGCCGGTTATACATATTAATAAAAACCTCAGGGCACCTCAGTTTACACACGCCCAGACCCCTTCACCGCCCCCGGCCAAGCCAGAGCTATTTCTTCTAATTGTTGCTGTAAATTAAAATGTTCCCACAACACCCCATTGCAATCTTCACTGCGGCTGAAAGATTCTGCATTGGGGTCTTCCCAACCTAAATGCCTCAGTTGCCCCACGCAAGATACATCCACTTTACGCACAGAAAAATTCAGGTGCGCGGTGCGCCATAACGCGTATTCGCCGGGCACAACCACGGAAGGCTGCGCCTGTAAGCGTTCGGAATAATCATCCACACACGCGGCAATATCCGCCACACCTAAGGCTATGTGAAATTTTTTCACTGTTGTCTCCTATTAATTTATTTATAAATTCAGAATTTAAAACGCGGATTAGTTTGCATAGGCAATAACCAATTCACTCAGCCAATCAATAAACACCCGCACACGCCGGGATAAATTTCGGCGGTTGGGGTAAATCAACCAAAGAGGAATTGGCTCAGTCCTAAAATTGGGTAGCACTTCCAATAATTCACCACTTTTTAAATAGGGTTGAACGCACACCAATGGTGTTTGAACAATACCTAAACCCGCAAGGCAAGCCGCCATATAGGCACTTGAGTTATTCACAGTAATAGCGCCGGGCATGTCAACATAAATTAATTCACCGGCTGATTGATACTCAAACCCTTGGGCTTTGGCGCCCAAATTGGTGGCGTAATGGATTAATTGATGCTGGGTTAAATCACTTAATTGCAGCGGTATTCCTAAGCGCTCTACATACCCAGCACTGACGCAGTTTACCTGTGTTAATGCGCCCAGGCTGCGCGCCACTAATAATGAATCCTGCAAATGCCCTGCGCGGATAACACAATCAAAACCCTCGGCGATTACATCCACTCGTCGATCGGTTGAGCTTAATTCAATCTGTAAATTAGGGTGGTTTTTTAATAATTCTGGCAGTTTTGGCACCACCACTGAGCACCCTATTATGTACGGCATGTCCACCCGCAAACGCCCGCTAATGTGCGCCGCTTCCTGCTGGAATAATCCTTTCAGCTCATCCAGCTCAAACAATACATCGCGGCTGCGCTCATACAATACCTGGCCGTCTTGGGTGAGCTGAACTTTACGGGTGGTGCGGTGGAATAATTGCGTGCGCAACTGCGCCTCCAACGCTTGCACCGCGCCGGATACACTGGCTTTTGGCAGCCCTAAACCTTCTGCGGCTTTAGTAAAACTCGCCAGCTCCGCCACGCGGATAAAAATTGCCAGGTGTTCCGGCTTGAGCATTTCGCCCCCCATTGGTCGGCATTTATGAACAGTCCAATCAAAAATAGCTTATTTATTCAAAATTAACATCTCAATAAACTGCTGCACGTCAACCTAAAGGGCGTCTCCGGGAATTCAATTTTCGTGGTGATCACAAGGTATTTTCGCGCGGTGAGAGGGCGTTTATGCGGTATAAATGACCGACTGAGCACGAAAATAACGCAGCGCGCGCGAAAAGTGAATTTCCGAAGGCGCCCTAAAACCTCACGAGGCATAGTATGAGTACCATCACATTAATTACCGGCGGCAGCCGAGGCCTTGGCCGTAGCGCAGCACTGGCTCTGGCCAAAAACGGGCAGGATGTTTTATTTACTTATTTACACAGCGAGCAAGAAGCGCACGCACTGGTGGCAGAAATTAACGCCCTGGGACAAACAGCAGTAGCCCTACCGCTGGATGTGGGCAACAGCCAATTATTCCCCGCCTTTGCCGAACAGGTAAGGGCAGCGTTAAATATCCATTGGCAGCGCTCAGATTTTGATTTTTTAATTAATAACGCAGGCAGTGGCGTTTATGCTTCATTTGCAGATACCACTGAAGCGCAATTTGATTTAATGCTGAATATTCATTTAAAAGGCGTATTTTTTCTCACTCAAACCTTATTACCACTGATTAAAAACGGAGGGCGAATTGTGAATGTATCCTCTGGCCTTACGCGCTTTAGTTTTGCAGGTTACACCGCGTACGCCATTATGAAAGGCGCCGTTGAAACGCTCACCCGTTATTTAGCGCTGGAATTGGGCAACCGGAACATCCGGGTAAATACTTTGGCTCCGGGCGCTATCGAAACGGATTTTGGCGGCGGACTCGTGCGTGATAATACCGAATTAAATCAATTAATCGCCTCTAAAACAGCGCTTGGGCGTGTGGGTTTGCCCGATGATATTGGCGATATTATCGCGGTATTAGTCAGTGACAAAACCGGTTGGATTAATGGCCAGCGTATTGAAGCGGCGGGCGGGATATTTTTATAAACGCCGAGAATCATTGACTCTTCGGCGCCCGGTGCGTATCTGGCGGAAACGCTAGGTATGCACTAAACCTCGCAACCTCAATGGAGCGCAAACCCAAACCCGCATAGTATTTCGGCCATCAATAGAGGTAACATGGCGGTTTTTGCCAGTTTGCTTATGCCTCAGTCCTACATCAAACGTATTTTAAACGCCCGCATCTACGATTTAGCGGTGGAAACTCCATTGGAATTTGCGCCGTTAATTTCTGCCCGCTGCCAAAACCAAATTTGGCTTAAACGCGAAGATTTACAGCCCGTTTTTTCTTTCAAAATTCGCGGCGCCTACAATAAATTATTGCAATTAAGTGCCGCTGAATTATCCGCAGGGGTTGTGGCGGCCTCCGCAGGCAACCATGCCCAGGGTTTAGCCTTGGCCGCGCAGCATTTAGGCGTTAAAGCGACCATCGTTATGCCCCGCACCACACCTGCGATTAAAGTGGACGCAGTAAAACGTCGTGGGGCGCAGGTTGAATTACAAGGCGACAGTTACGACGAAGCCGCCGCCTTCGCCAAACAATTAGTGGCCGAACAGGGCATGGTGTACATCCACCCCTTTGACGACCCGGACGTAATCGCAGGCCAGGGCACAGTGGCGATGGAAATCATGCGCCAACACCCCTACCCGCTGGATGCGGTATTTATTCCGGTCGGCGGTGGCGGCCTGTGTGCAGGCATGGCGGCCTACCTTAAATATCTGCGCAGCGATGTAAAAGTATTTGCCGTTGAATCCGAGGATTCAGCCTGTTTAGCTGCCGCGATGGCCTCCGGCGAACGCAGTGTTTTATCCCAAGTGGGTTTATTTGCCGACGGCATTGCCGTGGCGCAAATTGGTGAAGAAACATTTCGTGTTTTGCGCGAATGTATCGACGGCGTTATCACCGTCAGCAGCGATGAAATTTGCGCAGCCATAAAAGATATTTTTGAAGATAACCGCTCAATTACCGAACCGGCCGGTGCCGCTGCATTGGCCGGCCTAAAAAAATATATTGCCCGCGAAGGGGTAACGGGCCAGAGTTTTATCGCCATAGATTCCGGCGCTAATACGAATTTCGACCGTTTGCGTTATATCTCTGAGCGCACTGAAATCAGCGAAAACCGTGAAGCTATTTTAGCGGTGAGTATTCCTGAGCGACCCGGCAGTTATTTAGAATTTTGCACCCTGCTGGGCAAACGCGCCATTACGGAATTTAATTATCGCTTTCAAACCAGCAGCGAAAATGCCCATATTTTTGTCGGTTTACAAATTTCCCCGGCGCAGCGTGATCGCCAAGATTTAATTCAACGCCTCACCCAACAGGGTTATGAGGTGATGGATCTTTCGGATAACGAAATGGCTAAATTACATATTCGCCACATGGTGGGCGGGCGCGCTCCCGCTGAATTGGCCGATGAGCTATTGCTGCGTTTTGAATTTCCTGAACGCCCTGGCGCGCTTTTGCAATTTTTAACTAAACTCGCGGGCCGCTGGAATATTTCCCTGTTCCATTACCGCAACCACGGCGCGGCATTTGGCCGTGTATTGGTCGGTTTACAAGTGCCGGAAAGCTCGCGTGCGGAATTGGACATATCCCTGAGTGAATTAGGTTATCCATTTTGGGATGAAAGCCAAAATCCGGCTTACCGGTTATTTTTAGGGTAAAAATTTTGTGCCGCCGCGCTGAACCTGCCTCAGTAGGCGGGTTCATTCTGCACACAGATAGAACCTGCTTCACAATCCCTGCACAAAACCGGGCATTTTCCTCAAACCATTCACAAGCATTTATTTTTATTGAAGAAAATCCCCCACTGTCGATTGTGTAACGAGAAAAAAAAGCGTATAAAGCCCGCACTAATTCATCTCCCTATCCCGGTCCAATTGCGAGGCCACCATCCGATGCGAACTGACGTATTATCCCTTGCTGCTATTGTTTTTGTTGTCGGCGTTTTAATCAGCGGCTTGGGTGTAACGAATGTTCTGCATAAAAAAGCCGCACTTCCAGCGGAATTACAACAGGGTTTTGCCCTGTCTCAATCGGAATAACTTCCCTCACCTTCAGAAACAAAATACTGCGCAATAATTGCCTGCTGCGCAGACACCAATAATTGCCGCGCAACAGCGGGTGAGTTCACGGCACGAGCAACCGCCTGAGCACCGATTAAACTACTGGCACAAGCCTGCGCCCGCGCTTCATCCAGCCCTGTATTTAAACGCCGCAAATGTTTTACAAATCCGTTAAATAACCGCTCATAAACAACTTTTAATTGCTCGTCGCGCTGCGCAATATCCGTTACCAAACAGGCCAATGGACATGTTATTTGCGTGCTTCCAGCAGGCTCCGTCGCCAAATACACGCGCACAAAACCTACGAAATCAATGCCTATTTCTTCACTTCGCGCCATTAATGCACGCCCCGCCGTCAAAACAGCCTCGGCGTATAAATCCCGCTTGGATTTAAAATGCGCATAAAACGCGCCCCGCGTCATACCCGCGTGGCCCATCACTTGGTCAATGCCCACCGTCTCGTAGCCCTGCTGAAGAAACAATTCGGCAGCGGATTTTAAAATGGTGTCGCGGGTGGCACTTTTATGTTCGGGTTTCCAGCTCATGGCGGTCTCCAGTTCTCTGGGGGTTTGCGGCGGCGAGAATAACTGGCTCGCACTATATGTTCTTGATCATATAGTGCAATCCCTTAAGCTTCCACTGCGATTAACCCCCCTCACGATAGGAAGCCACCATGAGCATTCATATAATCGGTGTATCTTTTAGCAATTTTGTGCGCAGCGTTTTACTCTGCTGCGAAGAAAAAAATATTCCCTACACCTGCGGCATGGATTATCAAGGCCAAGCACTAAGTTTGCACTCTGATGCACTTAATGCGCTTAACCCCTTGGGAAAAATCCCAATATTAATTGACGATGATTTTATATTAAGCGAAACCCAAAGTATTTTGCGGTATTTGGATAATCAATTCCCCGCGCCCTCACTACAGGGTAAATCACCACAGCAACGCGCACTGATTGATCAATGGTGCGCGGTGTTTAATCATCCAAGTGATTTAATTTTTGTACGCCAGTATTTGTTGGAATATGCGTCCCCTAAAGGTGAGAACGGCCAGGTGCGGCAGGATTTTATTGATGCGGCAACGCCTGCGGTGGAAAGCCATTTACATCTACTCAATACCGTATTGGGAAATAAACCCTTTTGGGTGGGCAATGAATTGAGCCTGGCGGATTGTTTGCTGCTGCCGATGCTGGATTATTTATTAGCGCTGCCCCAGGGCGCAGTATTGTTTGGCCGGGCAGAGTATTTAATTCGTTATGTTGAACAATTACGTTTGCGCCCCAGTGCGGTAAAAATTCTCACGCATAAGCCTAAAAAAAACCGCCCTGCTGCTTAGAGATTTTATTGTCGGCGCGTGATAATTTTGAAAGCGGCATTTTAATAAAATTGTGAGCAGCCACACATTGCCTGTTGACACCAATTGATTTAGCGCAGATAAAACCCTGCCGCAGCCAGTAGAATGCCCGTATTTACCGTTGGATTATTTATGATTTCGCACGCTAAATACGGGTTGGTTTTTTTAAGTCTGCTGGTGCTTGCCGCCTGTAATGGCTCCCCACAGGAGCTTGTCATTGAAGGCTTCGCGCCAGAGCAGAAAAACACATGCACTGCGCCTGCGAACCAACAATTAAGTGATATTCCAAGTCTTGTCCGCTGGATTAACACCTTACCCAAACCGCTCAGTTTGTCTTGTTTTGTAGCCAGCTTGCCGCGTCCTTTATATGTTTATAGCGCGATCAGCGGCGAAAGCGCGCAAACATCTTTAGGTGATGACAAACCCCGTGTGTTTTTATTTTTTGGCGATTTAACTCTCTCGGTTATACCCGACGAAGCCTACGCCACCCATCCCAGCGGAGAAGCCATTCAAAACGGGGATAACAAATATAATTTGCTTGAAATAAGCAGCAACACCCAAGGGATTCGCTCAATTAAAGCAGAAATTAAATTCCCCCTCGCGGAAAATCTAACGCCCCAAGCGCCTTACGAGCGCATTAATTACGGTGTCAGCGGCACTTCATGTAGCTTGTGCCACCGCTATGAACAGGCCATTGATGAAGTAAATGGCGTGGTGCGTTTTGCCTCCGACCGCCTAAAACCCACCGCATCGGTAAGCCTTGAACCTATGCGCAAAAGTCGCAAGGCCTGCAGCTCGATAAAAGACACTTATTATTGCGCGATGCTGGCGGGGCTGTTGGATCATGGCGAATTAATTTGGCAGGAATTCCCGAGCGGCTTGCCCGATATTTATTATCGCCGCTAGTGTTTGGACTTGATTACATCCGCAGCGAAATTTAAACAAAATCAATTAATTTGCGTTTGTGCCAAAAAATGAATATCAATGGGCAACCAAGTGCCTTGAGGTGTTAACTGTTGCACCCGTAATTCCACCTCCCCCGGCAGATAACACAGGGCGGCAACGGCTTCATCCGCCCAGCTAAATACACGGGCGGCGGGTACTGGCAAGGGCGTTTCACTGCCAAAAAGCAGGGGGTTTTGCCATAAAAAATAAAACTCTTTTAACGATTGGCTAAGGCCTGCGCCTAAATATTTGATATAGGCCTCTTTAAGCATCCAATAATAAAAACCCCAGTGCGGCTCGTTGGAATTTTTAGATAAAAAGTCAATTTCTAATGGGTGGAAATGGTGCTGCGCTATGTTTAATAAATTAGCGCTGCGCTGCATATTTTCCGTATCTATACCCACCTCATGGGTATCCAGCGCCACCAGCGCCCAGGTATCGCTGTGGGTTAAATTAAATTGTATTCCCAGTTTATTTAACTCAGGGGTTAAAGCAGGTTTGCCCTGGGGGCCAAGGTTAAATGCCAAGTGTGATAAAGGGCAATTCAGGCGATTGGCCAAGGCGGTTTTCAATAAAATACGGCTGGCCAAAAATGCCCAGCGGTGCGTATCAAATTTAAAACGTTCAAACCGCTGTATTTCCTGCGGGTTTAGGTAATACGCAGGCGTGGTGGCATCCGGGGCATTAAAGTCCGCCAGGCGGCATAAAAAAATTTCAACAACTCGCATAGAAGCTCACACAGGCCGCAAAACAGTGAACTGCCCTGCAAAAAAGAACGTTGCTCTACAAAACAGCAGGGTGTTTACAATTGGGTAACAGTTTTTATCGCGCAGTCTTTTTAGACTGCTGTCTTAACCGCACAATTAATTCCACCAGCAACCATTACAACCTCGGCCCCAATGCAAAAACACTTAAAGGGCTGCACCCAAAACACACCTGAGGAGATGACATGAAGAGACAATTACTAGGGCTCACCATTGGCTGTTTGTTGCTGGGCGCTTGCTCCGGCGATAAATCCGGCAACAGTTCCGGTGGTAATCCACCGGCACAGGCCGCTGTGGATTATAAACAACTCAAAGGCACCGCCCAATCGGATGCGCGCCTTAACGCTGCCAACAAGCCCACCGCCGAAGCCCACATCAAAAATGGCATACGCCTACAACTAAGCCAAAACAACCTGTATCTGCGCGGCGCGCTTGAAAGTATAGGAAGCGACGCCTCCGCCAGTTCGGGCAGCCCAGCCAGTGTACCCAAGCCTAATTTTTCTGACACCAATGTGCATATCAGCGGGGTGGATGAAGCAGACACCGCTAAATACGACGGCCGATATTGGTTTTGGGCAGGCAACTACCAACAGGGTATGCGTATTTTCCAAGCCGGTAGTGACGGCACCGCTGCAAAACTCATTAGCGAATTACCTGCACAAACAACTTCAAACACCCAGGGTTTGTATTTGCTGAAAGACAAAAACAAAACCACGCACACCCTAAGCCTCCACGGCGAATACGGCAATATTGACCCTAGTTGGATGCCTGGAATAGCAGTGAATATGGCTGTAAGTATTGGCCGCCCCGCCATAGCGATCGACGGAGTTTCATTCCTGAGTTATTACCGCCCACAAAATGGCAAATTAGTGCTGCAATGGACAGATGTTAGCCAAGTGGAAACACCCAAAATCAGCGGCACCTTAACCCTGCAAGGCAGCCTGATGAACTCGCGCAAAATTGGCGATGTTCTTTATGTATTTACCCGTTTTGACCCCTGGTTAGACGCTTTAAAACCGGCTGTAATTGACTCCCCAGAGCAAGACGCTAACGAAAAAATTCTACAAAAAACCGCGCTTGCGGATTTAATGCCTAAATACCATTTTGACCAACAGGCAGAAAAACCCTTAAGTGATAGTTGTTTGCTGCCCGCAGGTGTAGATAGCCAACAAGGGTTTTCAAGCCTTGTACACATTACAGCGGTGGATTTAAAAACCAAAACACTCATTGGCAGCACCTGTATTAATGCGCCCATGCAGAATTTCACCATGAATGAAAACCACGCCTTTTTAGTGGCCAACACCGCCACATTAAGCGGCGGCACTAAAACCTTAATTCACCAATTTACCCTGGGCGATAAAGGCGCGAGCTACACCGCAACGGGCAGCGTATCCGGCAGCATCAGCGGGGATTTATCTTTTTGGTTAAATGAAAAAGACGGCGTAGTGCGCGTATTAAGCAGTGATTTTGTCAATCAAACCACCGAGCATAAAATCACGCTGCTTAAAGAACAAAAAGGTGAGTTAACCACGCTAAGCCAATTGCCCAACGGCCAACACCCCGAAAAAATCGGCAAACCTAACGAGCAAATTTATGGCGCCCGTTTTGTGGGCGATAAAGCCTATGTTGTCACCTTCCGCCGCACCGACCCGCTGTATGTTATCGACCTTAAAATACCTACAGACCCCAAAATAGTGGGTGAATTACAAGTGCCAGGCTTCGCAACGTACCTGCACCCGGTGGGTGATAATTATTTATTTACCCTGGGGCAAAGTGCCGACGATACAGGCCGCGTTACCGGGATTAAAACAGAATTAATTGATGTGACGAACCCGGCCAAACCCAGTTCCGTCAAAACATTAACCTTCGGCTCTAATTCCTCCAGCGCGGAAGCCTTATACGACCTGCACGCGGTGGCCGTACTGCCGCAAGATAATGGCGATATGCGTTTTGCCTTTTCAATTAATAATTACGATACAAGTTATCAGTGGCAATATTCCGGCGTGCATTTATTTGCCGTTAATGGCGTAGCTGAAAATAAAGCGGATTTAAATCTGGCGGGCGTAATGATTACCGAATCGCGCAGCGGACAACTCACCTACCCGCGTTTTTACGGCAATGGCCGCACAGTTTTACATGGGGATGCCGTTTATTTTGGCGCCGGTGGCACCATTTGGGCGGGCAACTGGACAACACCTAAAGTGGTGGTAGGGCCAATTCCTACACCTAAACCCCTGCCCGAACCTGAGCCAAAACCAATACCAGAACCCGTGCCAGTACCCGAACCCAAGCCTGAACCCATAGCCTGCACAGCGGATTTTCGCCCTGGCATTGAAGTAAGCGTGACCACACCCAACCCCAATGCCTGTAGCGCCACCGTAGAAATACAAGATGGCACATATACCGAAACACTAAAAAGCCAAGGTAGCAGCGGCAGGACATGTGTGTTTTCCGGTGCCGGTGAGCGCGCAGGAAAATACACCATTACTGCGTCGTTAAAGGGTTTTACAACACAAACACTCTCAACAAAAGTTGCGAAGGACGAATGCCATGTCATCACACAAAAACTCTCGGTCAAATTAGTACCGCAACCCTAAGGTAAATACTTTTTTTGCCCGGCTTAGGCCGGGCTTTTTTTTGCCTAGAGATTTTCATAATCCTTGCTTCTGGGCTTCAGGTAAGACTAAATAGCGGCTCCATTATTTCTAGGATTAAAACCATGCGATACGCTCTTGTTCTAATGGCCAGTTTTTTACTTACCGCGTGCAGCCACAAGCCCCAACACACACTGCTACAAGCCTGGAAAACAGAAGGTTTTGCGGTGCCTGAATCGGTATTAATTGTTGGGGAAGGTGCGCAACAGCGTTTATTTGTATCGCAAATTGATGGCAAAGGTGGCGATGCCGATGGCAAGGGCGCCATTGCCGAATTAAGTGCGGACGGTTCTATTATTAATCTAAATTGGGTGAGCGGTTTAAATGCCCCTAAGGGAATGGCGGTATTTAATGAGCGGTTATATGTTTCCGACTTAACGGATTTAGTCATTATTGATATTAATCAGGCTCAAATTATCCAGCGCCTGCCGCTACCCCAGGCAAAATTCGCCAACGATGTGGCCGTGGATAAAAACGGTGTGGTGTACGTATCAGATTCAATGGCGCACCAGGTGTACCGAGTAGAAAACAACAATGCCGGCATTTTGGTAAAAAATACCGAGAGTGCTAATGGGCTAAGCCTTAGCGATGCGGGCTTATTAATTGGTTGCGGCGGTGAATTAAAAATTTATGATTTCCAAAAACAAAAACTCAGCACCCTTGAAACAGGATTTACACCCATTGTTGACGGCATAGCCGCATTAGATGCGCAGCATTTTATTATTAGCGTGTGGGCAGGAAAAATATATGAATACACCCTTAAAGGGCGCAAAGCTGTATTGCTGGATAGCATAGAGCAAAAAATTAATACCGCCGATATTGCCATCGACGCCCCAAAACGCATGTTATACGTGCCTAATTTTTCTAACAATAGTGTAACGGCGTATAAAATATTGCCCTAGCAACGTTTAAATATGCGCATTTATTTAAGCCGGTACAAATTAAAAATAAGTAGAAATGTCCTTGCTCACCGAACTCCGGGTTAAACCTAAAAACCTCAGTTGGATCACCCAAGTCTGCGCAACCCATTGGCCCATCTAGCAAAAGTTTAAAATTTCGAACAACCAATAAGGTTGCCCTTCATTTTAAACTTTCACTATCTGAACCAATGGCTTACACAGCTTTTGGACGCTCAACTGAGGTTTCTAGGTTTAACTGCGCCGCCTGTTGATGCAACTAGACCGGACACAGGCTAAACAAAATTATTGCCCGCTGCAACGAGATCGTAAGCGTTGCGCCCAACGCCGCGCCACGCTGACGCGCCAAATAATGTTAATAAATAAATAACCCGCAACGCCTGACAGCACCCCCATAATGACACTGCCCAATAAAAACGGCTGCCAAATGGTTTTTATCCAGGCCCAGGAAATATCGTCAGGTACTGCAATCGCACCGCCACCCAACACCCAGGCTCCGGCGCCATAGGCTGTGAGTACAAAAAAAGGGAGTGTAAACGGGTTGCTCACCCAGACTAAGGCCACGGCAATCGGCAAATTCCCGCGCAAACAATAAGCGCCAAAGGCCGCTAAAAACGCTTGGCCTGGGATGGGCATATAACAAAAAAATAATCCCACAAAAAATGCCACCGCCACAGCGCGGCGATTTAAATGAAATAAATTAGGGTCATCCAAAATATGCCCTAAGGATTTAAGCCCTGGGGTGTTGCGCAGCGTGTTCGCGTCGGGCAACCAGCGTTTAATAAATTTCCGTGGCATCAATTAATTACCTTAAATTGCGGTGGTGCATTTTTAGTAAACATCGCGTTAAATCCAACGGCGGCGGCGGAAAAACCACGCGGAGCACAAAATGATGGACACAATTAACCCCCACACAAATACATAACCATAGCGCCAGTGCAATTCCGGCATGTGGTCAAAGTTCATCCCATATACCCCCACCACAAATGTTAGCGGGCTTAATATCGCCGTGATGACGGTAAGAAATTGCATGGTTCTATTAAGATTGTGTGACGACAGTGAAAGATGACCTTGGATTAAATCCCCGCACAGATCAAAATACATGGTAGTAAGGCTGGTTAAGCGCTCACAACGCTCGTATAAATCTTGCAGTGCGTGTTCTATTTCGCCTTCTTCTTCCACGAGTTTTATTGGAATATTTTTTAATAAATTGCCCACCAGTTTTTCATGGTAGCTAAATATGCGTTTGAGTTTGCGCAGGCGGGATTTATAGGCAATTAATTCTTTCATCACCTCATCGCTGGGGTGATCCTGCATGGAATCTTCCAGCTCGTTTAAACGCGGTTCGAACGCTAACACCTTCTCTACATAACGCCCCACCGAATAATGCATGATGCGGCAGGCCAAAAAACCGGGGCTGCGCAATAGGCCTGCGGGCACCACTTCATCCCACCAGAATTCAATGGCGGTGGAGGGCTTGGCGTGTACGCTCACCAGCGCCCGCTGCTGTGCAAACAACGCGATGGTTTGCTGCTCGATGGTGAGGTTGTCGTTAAATTGTGTGATGCCGCGATAAAGAATTAACGTGTGCTGGGCAAAGGTTTCGGTTTTAGGCGGGTGGCGAAAACGTTGTACGTCTTCAATGGCCAGTGGGTGGCAGTTGAGTTCACGCAGAATTTGACGCTCGTTATCCTGCGATTCGCCTTCAACATCGAGCCACAGAAAACGCTCTGGGTGAGCCTGCCACAGGGGTACCAGCTCATGCCCACCATGCTTAACCCGCCCGTCTTCCAGCAACAAAATCGCCCTGATCACCCGAACCCCCAGTGCAAAAGGCGGGATTATTCCATATTTAAGGCCGGGGTGTTGTTTAGCCTAAGTTACAAATGTTGAGCCGCTAATGAAGTTGCTCTTCTTTGGTAACGTCCGCTGTTTACACCAATAGGTTTACACCGCTTTTGGGCGTTGACCGGAGGTTGCTTGGATAAATTTTTGAGCCATTATTTTGCCTTCTTCAATAATCGCGTCCACTGAGGCGGCCACCGAGATTTCTATCACGTCTGTTTCTTCGCTTGTGGAATCCAGCGCGGCGAATTGGCTGTCCACTAGGCCTGCTGGCATAAAGTGGTTTTGGCGGGCCTGCATACGGCTGCGGATGAGTTCTTTATCGCCTACCAAATGAATAAATTGAACCGGCAGCCCCAGCGTGCGGAAGCGGGCGCGGTGGTGGGCGCGCAGGCCGGAGTAGGCCAGCACGGTGCTTTTACCCTCGGCGGCTAGGCGTTGCAGTTGTTGGCAGAGGGCTTGGATCCAGGGTTCGCGGTGGGCGTCGGTGAGGGGGGTGCCTTGGGCCATGAGGTTTTTGGCGGTCTGGCTGTGGTAGTCGTCGGCTTCTATAAATTCAAAGCCATAGTGCTGAGCCAGCAGTTGGGCCAGGGTGGATTTGCCGCAACCGCTGACGCCCATCACGATGAGTGCGAGGGGTTGGGTGGTGTTTACGTGGGGCATGAGGGGGTTCCGTGAGGGTGGTAAAAGGCGGTAAGGCTAGCATCATCAAAACGTCAGTTAAACAGTTGAACGCCCAGGCCTTCTGGCATACCTGGCCCCTCAGCGCTTCATCGGACCGCCATCCCTCCCTGCGCACGCGGCTTTTCCTTGCTATTCCCTGTTGGCCTTTGTACCGTCCCGGTTTTTTATTGGCCGGAGCTGCGCGGTGTATAACTTTTTATTCGATGCATTAACCCCCGCACACTGGGTGCTAACGCCCAACCGCAGGCTGGCACGGGTGTTGTTGAGTGCGTACCACCGCGCGCAGCAGGGCCGGGGCCGGGTGTGTTGGCAGGCGCCGAATATTCTGGCGTGGGCGGATTTTTTGGAGTTATTGTGGGGCCGGGCTTGTGCCGGGTTGCCGCACGGGGCACACCCAGCGCTTGGCCGCACACCGCTTGCGGACGATGCGGCGCTGGTGATGTGGCAGCGCTTGTTGTCCAGCCAGGCCGCAGGTTGGGACATGCTTAAACCCGACAGCCTGGCCGCACCGGCCTTTAGCGGCTGGCAGAACATGCAGCTGTGGGGCATTGCGCTTCATTCATTGGAGGAAAACAGCGAGGAAACCCGCCTGTTCAAGCTCTGTGCGCAGCAATTTGAAGCGCAGTTGGTGGCGATGAACGCGCTGTGTACCGCACAAATACCCCGCTTTTTGTGTGAATACCTTAAGGCGGGTTTATCGCCTATTCCCCAGGCGGTTTGGCTTGCCGGTTTTGATGATGTGAACCCATCCCAACAGGCGTTGATTGATGCTTTGCAGCAACGCGGCTGCCGGGTGGAGCACGTCGCCCTTCCAGGGGACAGCCAGGCAGAACTATTACCCTGTGCGGATGAGCACGAAGAGTTGGCCCTGGCCGCCTGTTGGGCCAAGCAGCAGTTACAGCAGAACCCTACGGGCCGAATCGGCTGGGTGATCCCGGATTTACCCCGCCGCAAACAGGCGGTGGAGCGGGTGTTAACACACACCTTCAGCCCGCAGGACTGGCAACTCAGCGAGGCCCGCCATGCGCCGGGCTATAACATCTCAGTGGCCGAGCCTTTAGGTTTTACCCCGCCCATTGCGGCGGCGTTGCTGTTATTGAACCTCACACAAGGCCCGGCTGAGCTTACGGCTTGGCAGGGCTTGGTGGGCAGTAATTTTTTGGGTGCTGAAGCGGAAGCGCCCTGGCGCGTGCGCTTGCTGGGGCAGGTTACAAAGCGTTACCACCCGGTGAGCTGGCGGCGTTTATTGGCCGCCACCGAAGCCTTTAAGGGCGCCCAGGCTGCGCCGATATGGCAGCAAAGCCTCACCGGCACCGCCGCCTGGCTGCGCGCACGCCCCCGTGGCAAGGCCAGTTTGGCCACATGGTGCGAACACTGGCAGGCGCTTTTGGCGCTTTGGCACTGGCCCGGCGAGCGCCATTTGGACACCTTGGAGTACCAGCAATTAACGCAGTGGCCGCTGTTGCTGACCGACTTAAAACAGCTGGATGCGGTGCTGGGCGCGGTCACACAGGGCGAGGCGCTCAGCCACTTGGGACGCTTGAGTTACCGCCCGTTTGCCGCCAAAACAGAGGATTCCCCGCTGCAAATTTTGGGTTTATTAGAAGCCGCAGGCCAGCCCTTCGACGCCCTTTGGGTGATGGGCATGGATGGCCGCAACTGGCCGCCCGCCGCCGAGCCAAACCCCTTACTGCCGATTACCATGCAGCGCACCCACCTGATGCCGCGCTCCAGCAGTGCGCGCGAGCTGGCCCTGGCCGAGCGCCTCACCCAGCGCCTATGCCGCGCAGCACCCCTAGTTGTGGTGAGTTACAGCCAGCGCGATGGCGACCGCCCCCTGGCGCCCAGCCCCTTGGTAGAACAACTGCCGCCCTACAGCGGGCCACCCTTACACGCGCTGCCAAGCCTGGCCCACAGCCTGTGGCAAGCGGCCCCGCTGGAGACATTCCGCGATGACCAAGGCCCCATCGTGAGTGCCGACCAAGAGGGCGGCGCGCAGGTGTTAAAAGACCAGGCCGCCTGCCCCTTCGCCGCCTTCGCCCGCCACCGTTTAGGCGCCCAAAACCCGCAACCATTGGGCTTTGGCGTAAGCCCCGGCCTGCGCGGCAGCCTGTTGCACGGGGTGTTGTTTAAACTCTGGCAAGCCTTACAGGATCAAACGCGGCTGCTGGAATTAACCCCCGAGGCCACACACCAAGCCATAGACGACGCCCTTCAACAAAGCTGGTTGGATGTAGACCCGTTTTTAGGCGTAGCCCCGGCAGTGCGCGCCATCGAAAACCAGCGCTGCCATCAAGTGATCGCCGCATTGTTAGAGCAAGACCGCCAAAGACCACCCTTCAGCGTGGCGCAATTGGAAACCAAACAACACCTCCAACTGGGCAACCTGCGCTTAAACCTGCGGCTGGACCGTGTAGACAGTTTGAGCGATGGCGGCCAGGTGGTCATCGACTATAAATCCCGCGAATCCAGCAGCCAGCTTTGGTTGGACGAACGCCCGGCGGACCCACAAGTACCGCTCTACTGCCTGCTCACCCCCGATGCTGTCGGCGCGCTGTTCGGCCTGTTGGAACCGGGTAAAGAGGGGTATGTAGGCCTGGTAGAAGAGAGCCGCAGCCTGCTGAACATCCCGCATCCGGCGGATTTAAAAGGCCAGGACATACTCACCTGGGAAGCGCTTTTACTGTTGTGGCAGCACCGGTTGAAGGCTCTGGCGGATGAGTTCAGCCAAGGCCTCGCCCCCACCACACCCAACCCCAAAACCTGCCGCGTGTGTGATTTAAAAAGCCTCTGCCGTTACCGGGAGCGCAGCTTGGAGGCTGATGCGGGTGAGGAGCTGCCTGTTTAGGTGGTTTGGAAGGCTAGAAACCTCATGTAGGTTGGGGTGATAACCCCAACATTCGATCTCGCAGCCAGCACAGATTAAAACTCTGCCCTTATTGACGACTGGCTTTGTGCTCGCGGATGGCTGGAATGTTGGGGTTATCACCCCAACCTACGTAAAAATTAGCCGTGCAACGCAAGTTATTAACCCGCGCCACAAGGCTAAAGCTCAAAACCTCAATGCAACACCAACCCCAAAGCCCCCACCAAACCCACCTGGTGGCCCAGCTTCGGCAGCACAATAAAATCCTCCACCTGGGTGATCAGGTGGCTGGGGCTGTAGCCGTTAAGATCGCTCATAAACTCCTTTTGCACCAGCTCAAGCAGCCCCTCATGGCCCATCACACCGCCACCAATAATAATTTTCTGCGGGCAGAAGTGCATACACAGGTTGTGGCACATCACGCCCAGGTAAAAACTTTCAAACGCCCAGGCGGCGCTGTTGGCGGGCAGTTGAAGGGCAGACATACCCCAGCGTTTGTTCATAGCGGTGCCGGAGGCTAAGCCCTCCAAACAATGGCCGTGGAATTTACAGCAGCCAAAAAATTGCAGGTCGTTGCGGTGGCGCGGGATGAGCATGTGGCCGATCTCCGGGTGGCTGATGCCCTGCATGGGCTTGCCGTCCACAAATACACCGCCACTAATACCGGTGCCCACGGACACATAAATAAAGTTTTTTAACCCCCGCGCATGGCCCCAAAAATATTCCCCCATCGCAGCGGCGTTTTCGTGGGTGGTCATCATCACCGGCATTTTTAACTGCTCGCTCAACAATTGCCGCAGCGGCACCTGGCTCCAGTGGTTTTTGGGCGCGTTGAGAATGGTGCCGTAGTGGGGGGAGTTGGGGTTAACATCCAAAGAGCCGAAACTGCCAATACCTAACGCCTTGATAGGAAAGGTTTTTTGCTGCTTGATGAAAAACTCACTGATGCTGTTAATGGTGGGCAATGGCTCCTCCGTAGCCAGATGCGTCTGTGCGCACACCTTGCGGTGTTCATCCACGATGAGTGCATTGCATTGGCTGCCCCCCACTTCCAGGGCACCGTAATAAGTAGCTTCAGTCATAGCGGCCTCATTAATTAGTGCGGTTGACACTTTGAGTATAGTGATGAATTTCTCACTAAGCATACAGCCACTAAAATGCCAGACTTTTTTCCTATTTTTTCGACATAGGGTGTTAGAGAATTTAGAACAAAAGAGTCTAGCCCAAGATTTTTTAGACCTGTCATATAGGGGCGTTACACAGCGCGCATCATGCGGTGAGCAACCACTTATCCCCAGGCTTGCCCACATTCTATCCACAGGAAACCCCGAGGTTTTTCTGCTTGCGTATTCACTCAATGCGCTTTATCTTGTGCCCGCCTGCAAAACAAACACAACATATAGGGGTGGCGAGTAATTCTCCTCCCGAGGCAGCCGTCAAGGCTTGACAACTTATCAACAGTTCGCGTAGCCCTTTGGATGTTTCTGGGGGAAGGCTTTGTGCCGCCCAGTTCGCCGCATTTGGCGGCCACTCACAGTATTAAACCTAAAACCCTCAGCTGAACTCGTAGCGAGGCTGACTAAGGCGCTGAATATGGACGTTTTTTTGTGAAAATTCGGTGAAAGCAGTAGCCACCACTACGGTGAGCCGAACTTTCACAAAAAAACGTTCAGATTCAAGCATTAGACAGCCGCAGTAGAGTTCAACTGAGGTTTTTAGGTTTCATACCCAACATAACCCTCAGCCGTTCGCTGCCGGTTTTTTATCGTTTTAAATGGAGCACCCTATGCACATCATCGCTGACGAAATCACCCTCACAAGCCCCAAAAGCAGCTTGGATTCCAACACACCGGTTTCCGCCACCGCCCCCGGCCAGCTACGCGTCATCAAGCGCAACGGCCAAGTGGTGCCTTACACCGACGACAAAATCTCCGTCGCCATGACCAAAGCCTTTTTGGCCGTGGAAGGCGGCACCGCAGCGGCCTCCCGCCGCGTACACGAAACCGTAGCTAAACTCACCGACCAGATCGGCGCCACCTTCCGCCGCCGTATGCCCAGCGGCGGCACCATCCACATTGAAGAAATTCAAGACCAAGTGGAGCTGATCCTGATGCGCACCGGCCAGCACAAAGTGGCCCGCGATTACGTCATCTACCGCGCCGAGCGCGCCAAACTGCGCGAAGCCAAACGCGCCCTGGCCCAGCCCATCGACTACCCACCCATCTGCGTGAAAAACCTGGACGGCAGCCTGGAGCCGTTAAACCAAAACCGCCTGGAAATCCTCGTCACCGAAGCCTGCGCCGGGCTTAAAGGCGTAGACGCCAGCGCCATCTTGAAAGAATCCATGCGCAGCCTCTACGACGGCGTGTCCTTAGATGACGTCAACACCGCCCTGGTGATTTCCGCCCGCACCCTGGTAGAACAAGAACCCAACTACAGCTTCGCCACCGCCCGCCTATTGCTGGATAAATTACGCAGCGAAGCCCTAAGCTTTTTAGACGTAGCCAAAAGCGCCACCCAAGGCGAAATGAGCGATTACTACCCGCAAGCACTGCCCGCCTACATCGCCCGTGGCATCGAACTGGAACTGATCGACCCAGCCCTAGCCAGCTTCGACCTAGAACAACTCGGCGCCGCCATCCTGCCCGAGCGAGACCTGCAATTCACCTACCTGGGCCTGCAAACCCTCTACGACCGCTACTTTATCCACAGCAACGGCACCCGCATCGAACTGCCCCAAATATTCTTCATGCGCGTAGCAATGGGCCTGGCCCTGCGCGAAGAGCAGAAAAACGAGCGCGCCATCGAGTTCTACCAACTGCTCTCAAGCTTCGATTACATGAGCAGCACCCCTACCCTATTCAACTCCGGCACCCTGCGCCCGCAGCTCTCCAGCTGCTACTTAACCAGCGTGCCCGACGACCTACACGGCATCTACGGCGCCATGCAAGATAACGCCATGCTGAGCAAATTCGCAGGCGGCCTAGGCAACGACTGGACACCCGTGCGCTCCCTCGGCGCTTACATCAAAGGCACCAACGGCAAATCTCAAGGTGTAGTGCCCTTCTTAAAAGTCGCCAACGACACCGCCGTGGCCGTCAACCAAGGCGGCAAACGCAAAGGCGCCGTGTGCGCCTACCTGGAAACCTGGCACTTAGATATCGAAGAATTTTTAGAACTGCGCAAAAACACCGGCGACGACCGCCGCCGCACCCACGACATGAACACCGCCAACTGGGTGCCCGATTTGTTCATGAAGCGCGTGTTCGACGACAAAGAGTGGACACTCTTCTCCCCCAACAACGTGCCAGACCTACACGACCTCTTCGGCGCCGAATTTGAAACCCGCTACGAAGAGTACGAGCGCCTCGCCGCTGAAGGCAAAATCAAACCCGCCAAAACCGTGCGCGCCCTGGACCTCTGGCGCAAAATGCTCGGCATGTTGTTCGAAACCGGCCACCCTTGGATCACCTTCAAAGACCCCTGCAACCTGCGCAGCCCGCAACAACACACAGGCGTAGTTCACTCCTCCAACCTCTGCACCGAGATCACCCTCAACACCCGCGCAGGTGATGAAATCGCCGTGTGCAACCTCGGCTCCGTCAACCTCGCCCAACACATTTTGGACGGCAAACTCGACGAAGCCAAACTCGCCGCCACCGTCAAAACCGCCGTGCGTATGCTCGATAACGTCATCGACATCAACTACTACGCCGTGGAAACCGCCCGCAACTCCAACATGCGCCACCGCCCCGTAGGCCTTGGCATCATGGGCTTCCAAGACGCCCTCTACCAAATGCGCATCCCCTACAGCAGCAACGCCGCCGTAGAATTTGCCGACCGCAGCATGGAAGCGGTCAGCTACCACGCCATATCAGCAAGCTCAGACTTAGCCTCCGAGCGCGGCAGCTATTCCACCTTTAAAGGCTCCCTGTGGGACCAAGGCGTACTGCCCCTAGACTCCATCGCCCTACTGGTGAAACACCGGGGCGAAAAATACATCGACCAAGACCAAAGCCAAACCCTGGACTGGGCCAGTCTGCGCGCCAAAGTAAAAACCCAAGGCATGCGCAACTCCAACGTGATGGCCATCGCCCCCACCGCCACCATCGCCAACATCACCGGGGTTAGCCAATCCATCGAACCCACCTACCAAAACCTCTATGTGAAGAGCAACCTCTCCGGCGAATTCACCGTAGCCAACCCCTACCTAGTACACGACCTAAAAGATCGCGACCTCTGGGACAGCGTGATGGTGAACGACC
>JBEGTZ010000020.1:0-12182 GCA_041179125.1 Pseudomonadota bacterium
GCAAAAGTTAAAAAATTCGAACAACCAATAAGGTTGCCCTTCATTTTTAACGTTCACTATTCACATCAATGGATTGCACAGCTTTTGGGCGCTCAACTGAGGTTTCTAGGTTTAACGAGCCTCGCTTGCAAGCCCCCAATATGGGTATTATAGTTCCCATATTGAGACCTTATAAAAACAAAGGCTTCGGCGATCAGCATGACGGCAACACACAAAACCCGCTTGGGGGACGCGCTTTTCAGCAAAACCCAACAAAAAGTACTGGGCTTACTCTTTGGAACGCCCGATCAAAGCTACTTCACCAATGAGATCATCCGCTGGGCGGGCTTAGGCAAGGGCACAGTCATGCGCGAGCTGGAGCGCATGTTGGCGGCGGGTTTATTGCTGCAAACACAACAGGGCAATCAAAACCACTACCAAGCCAACCCGCAGTGCCCCATTTTTCAAGATCTGGTAGCCATGGTGCGCAAAACATTTGGCATAGGCGATGCCATTAAAACCGTATTAGCGCCACTTGAGTCGCAAATCACCCAAGCCTTTATTTATGGCTCCATCGCCAAAGGCGAAGCCACATCTGCAAGTGATATAGACCTCATGCTAGTGGGCGACGACCTCAGTTATGGCCAAATAATGGAGTTACTTGCCCCCGTGGAAGAAAGTCTTGGGCGCACAATAAACCCCACGCTTTACACACCGCAGGATTTTGAAAACAAGCTCATAACGGGCAATCATTTTTTGCAGCGCGTAATGGCGCAGCCGAAAATTTTAGTGTTCGGCGAAGCGTTTTTGGCCAATCAAAACTTAGCAACAAAAGGAGACGATAAATGATTGAGCAACTAGAAAATCTAGTTCGCACCGGCGGCCTAAAAGCAGAACCGCCCGATACCAATGAATCCGCAGGCCTATTGCGCAGCGCAGTAGATCGCTTGAAAGATGCGCATAACGGGGAATTAAGTTTTGCCAGCCGTTTTGACTTGGCCTACAACGCAGCCCATGCGCTGGCACTTTATGCCTTGCGCCAACAAGGTTACAGGTCAGATAAACGCTACCTGGTATTCCAATGTTTGGCGCACACCGTCGCAACCCGTAAAACTCAAGTTCGTATTTTTTCCCTTTGCCACGAGCGCAGAAACTTGGCGGAATACGAAGGCTATTTAGATGTGGATGAGCCTCTTTTAAAAGAATTGCTTCAAGCCAGCGATGAATTGTTGGCAAAAATTCAAAAAAATTAATTATAAACGATTACAGCGATTAACTAGGAAACACCATGAGCAAGCACATAGAACTGGTAAATAAACTGCGCGATATTTTTCAAATTAATCGCCCTGAATTGGATTTCGGCATTTACCGGATTTTTAACGCCCGTGCGGGTGAAATTAATCATTACCTTGAACACCGTCTGAAAGAAAAAGTGCAAGCAGCACTGGCAGATGGCAATGAGGCCAACATTCAACAATTACAAGCCGAACTAACCGAGGCCGAAAAGGGCGTGCACGCATTGGGTGTAAGTGCCGATGCCGTGCCCAAAGTGCAGGAACTTAAAAGGCATACACGCACCCTCAAACTGCGCCAAATTGAACCCGAATTTTTAGAGCGTATGTTCGCCGTGGAGGATGTGTAATGGCGAAAAAGCCCAAAGCCGATCACCTTAGCAAGCCGAGCAAAACCGCCACCGAGGTAAATCATGGCTTGGTAGGGCGTGTAGTGGAGATACTCGATGCCGCGCGCACGCGGGTGGTACGTCATGTCAACAGTGAAATGGTGCTGACCCATTGGTTGATTGGACGGGAAATCGTTCAAGCTCTGCAAGGTGGAGAGCAGCGCGCCGATTATGGCGTCACGCTGCTCGATAGCCTCTCACAGGCGCTGACCCAGCATTATGGCCGGGGCTTTTCGGTTACTAATCTCAAATACTTTCGGCTGTTTTATCAGGTTTACGCCAGCCGTCAGCCAGAGATTCGTCACGAGGCTAGTGACGAATTTGGCACGATGGATCAAGCCTCCGTACTGGCGGATTTAAACCAGGCGTTAACACAACACGAGAGCCTGCAAGGATTTTCTTCACGTTTAAGCTGGACACACTACCGCACCCTATGCCGGGTTGAAGAGCGCGCTGAGCGTCTGTTTTATGAAATTGAAGCGGAAAAAAACAGCTGGAGCCAGCCTGAGTTAGACCGCCAAATACACAGCCATTTATATCTGCGATTATTGAAAAGCCAGGATAAAGCGGGCGTTATGGCGCTGGCGATAGAAGGGCAAAAAGTGGAGCGGCCTTTGGATGTTATCAAGCATCCTTATGTGTTGGATTTTCTGGATTTACCCGAAGCACGTCAATGGCACGAATCTGACTTGGAGGCGGCCATCATCAACCAATTGCAACCGTTCTTGTTAGAGCTGGGCAAAGGCTTTGCGTTTGTCGCCCGTCAGCAGCGCATTGCCACTGAACACCAGCATTTTTATATTGACTTAGTGTTTTACAACTACTTGCTCAAATGTTTTGTATTAATCGATTTGAAATTGGGCAAGCTCACCCATCAGGACGTCGGGCAGATGGATATGTATGTGCGCATGTACGATGACTTGAAACGCAACGAGGGCGACAACCCTACGGTTGGCCTGATTTTGTGTGCAGAGCGTGACGAAGTGGTGGCACGTTATTCGGTGTTAAGTGAAGGCAAGCAACTATTCGCCTCCAAATATGTCACCGTGCTGCCGAGCGAAGAAGAATTAAGAGCTGAAATTGAGCGCGAAGCACACCGAATAAAAATGATTACTCAATTAAAAAAAGAACATGATGGCAACTGAGCTTGGGCTGGCCAACATTTCAAAACAAGCAAGCTATTATTGACATTTTAAAATCAAGGTAAAAAATATGCCAACCAACCAACCAACCAACCAACCAACCAACCAACCAACCAAGCTGAGCTAGGCTATAGCCCCAATTCCCTCGCACAACGCCAAGCTGAATTACTACAACTCCTCCGCCAAACCGCCCCCGAAATTATTAGCGATAATCAAATTAATTTTGAACGCCTCAAAGAATTAGTAGGCCAAGATCACATCGCCCCCGCCGAACATTACGAACTCAACTGGGCAGGCAAATCCGCCGCCCGGCGTGAAATTCAAAAAACTACCAGCCACACGCTGCTGCCCATAAATAGCCCCTCTCCCTCTGGGAGAGGGGCGAGGGCGGCACAACACATGCTCATCGAAGGTGAAAACCTAGAAGTGCTACGTGTGCTGCAAAAAAGTTACTACGGCAAAATAAAAATGATTTATATCGACCCGCCGTACAACACCGGTAACGACAGTTTTGTCTACCCCGATGATTATTCCGAAACCCTAGACGAATATCAAAAACGCACCGGCGAAAAAAACGAAGCGGGTTTTTTAAATAAACAAAGCCTGTGGAAAAAGAACAGCAAAGAAAGCGGCCGGTACCACAGCGCATGGCTTTCTATGATGTACCCGCGTTTGTATTTGGCGCGGAATTTATTGCGGGATGATGGGGTTATTTTTATTAGTATTGATGATAACGAGCAGTCAAACTTAAAGTTGCTTTGTGATGAGGTGTTTGGTGGAGAGAATTTTGTGGCTTGTTTGATATGGCATAAGCGCTACGCAGCTTCAAATGATGCTAAAGGAATACCTTCAATGCATGATTATATACTCGCGTATCAAAAATCTGAAAATTTTAATAGAATTTTGCTTCCCAGAACTGACAAACAAGATTCTCTTTACAAGTACGATAGTCATGACGGAAAAGGATTGTGGCGGTCGGACAATCTAACGGTTAAAACCGTATCTGAATCTTATTTATACGAGATTGAGAACCCTAATACTGGAAATAAATTCGCACCTACGAAAGGGCGGTGCTGGCTAACAAATGAAAATAAAATGAACGAATGGATTGCTGATGGAAGAGTTTTTTTTGGGAAAAATGGTAGCGGCGCGCCACAGTTAAAACGCTATTTAAACGAAGTTCAGCAAGGAGTCATTCCTACAACATATTGGTCTTATGATGAAGTCGGACACACAGATGGAGCAAGGAAAGAGCTAAAAACTATTTTTTCTGGTTCGGCGCCTTTTGACAACCCAAAGCCAACAGGTTTATTAAAAAAGGCATTTCAAATAGCGTGTGGCTCAGAGGAAATTATCCTCGACTTCTTCGCAGGCAGCGGCACCACCGCCCAAGCCGTAATGGAATTAAACCTTGAAGACGGCGGCAATCGCCAATGTATTTGCGTGCAAATGCCAGAAATTTTAGAAGAAACCAGCGAAGCCTACAAAGCGGGTTATCGCACCATTGCCGACATCACCCGCGCCCGTATTGAAAAAGTAATCGCAAAACTTAAAACCGAACAGCCCGAAAAAACCCAAGATTTAGCCTGCGCTAATTTCACCTTGGCGCCTTCCAATTTTAAAGTTTGGCGTGGTGATGTGGCAGATGCAGAAGCCTTGCGTGATCAGTTGGAAATATTTCAAAGCGCAGAAAAAACCCCTTCGACTCTTCGGCGAACTCAGAGCTCAGGGCAAACGGCGGATACACAAACCGCCATGCTCGCCGAATTGTTATTAAAAAACGGTTTGGGTGCGCTGGGTGTTCATGCCATTACCCGCCCATTAACAGTGGCAGGTGTAACCGTTCACCGTGTTTTGTTAAATAATGACCAAACCTTATGGCTGTGTTTTGAACCCTACACCAGCGCATTAAAAGACGAAATTGTAAACACAAAACCCGCGCAAGTGATTTTATTAAATTCCTGTTTTGTAGGCGCAAAGGCCGACGAGCAGTTGAGTAATCTGCAATTGGAATTGGCCGGGTTGGAAATTGGGTTGTTGGTGATTTAGCCCTCACCCCAACCCACTGTAGGTTGGACTTTAGTCCGACATCGGGCGCAGCCCGACCTACGGTTTCCGCCCCACCACTGGGCTGGGTTTAGGTTTCCAGGTCGGGCTTGCGCCCGATGTCGGACTAAAGTCCAACCTACGGTTCTGCAATGCGCTTCAATTTTGGTTTCAAACCCTTAGCTTAACGGCATTGGGCTGAAGGGGATTTAAACCAGCATGTTTAAAAATTCGAGAAATAACCATGAAATTACAATTTACCCACCAAGCTTACCAAACGCGCGCCGTACACGCCGTAGTGCAAGTATTCGACGGCCAACCGCTGGCCAAAAGTGAATTCGCACTGGCAGGGCAAAACGCCAGCGTGGAATATTCTGCCGATGGCAGTATTGGCAATGCACTCAAGCTTTCCGATGAGCAATTACTGCTAAATGTGCAAAAAATACAACAACAAAATGCCTTAAAAGAAATATCCACTGAGTTGGCGGCCTCAAAATCCGATAACAAAAAAGAAACCTTCTGCCCCTTAAATTTCACATTAGAAATGGAAACCGGCACCGGTAAAACCTACACCTTTATTAAAACCATGTATGAGCTAAACAAGGTTTATGGGTTTAAAAAATTTGTAGTGGTGGTGCCCAGTGTGGCCATTCGTGAAGGCAGCATCAAAAACCTAGACATTACCCGCAGCCATTTTGCCGCCGATTACGCCAATATCCCTTGTGTAACCATTCTGTACGACAGCAATAAACTCAACGACTTACGCCATTTTGCCCAAAGCGATGCGCTGAGCGTGTTGGTCATTAATATCGACAGCTTCACCAAAGACAACAATAAAATTAACCAAAAAGGCGAAAAAGCCTTTGCGCCGATTGAATATATAAAATCCGTAAACCCGATTGTGATTGTCGATGAACCGCAAAATTTTGAAACTGATATTCGCCGCCGCGCCTTGCTGGATTTAAACCCACTCTGCACCTTGCGTTATTCCGCCACCCACAAAAACCCCTACAACCTGCTCTACTCACTCAACCCCGTGCAAGCCTATGATTTAGGCCTAGTAAAACAAATTGAAGTGGATGGCGTGCAAGCGGATACCAATCACAACCAAGCCTTTATTGAGCTGGTGAGCATTGATGCAAAACCCAAAGGTATCACCGCCAAAGTGTGCATAGATGTAAACGATAAAACAGGCGTGAAGCGCAAAGAATTAACCCTAAAATTGGGCGATGACCTAGCGGCAAAATCGAACCAGCGCGATGTGTATGCCGATGGTTATATCCTTAATGAAATCCGAGCCGATGCTGGCGAGATTGAATTTTCCGGCGGCACTATTTTACGCCTGCGCGAACAACAAGGCGGCCTAACCGAAGATGTAATGCGTTTTCAAATTGAGCGCACCGTGGCCAACCATTTTGCAAAATTAAAAAACCTGCAAATCATTGGCGTAAAAGTGTTGAGTTTATTTTTTATCGACAAGGTAGCCAATTATCGTTCATACGATGAAGAAGGTAATAACACACTCGGAAAATTTGGCCTGTGGTTTGAAGAAGCCTTTACTAAATACACAAATAAACCGCAATACAAAGGTTTGATTCCACATTCAGCCAGTAATGTGCATAACGGTTATTTTTCCGGTGATAAAAAAGGCAAGGGTACAAGTGCAAAAACAGTTTGGGTGGACAGCACAGAAAAAGGCTCTAAAAAAGACGACGACACCTACACACTGATCATGAAAGAAAAAGAACGTCTGCTGAGCATAGAAGAGCCTTTGCAATTTATCTTCAGCCACTCCGCCTTGCGTGAAGGTTGGGATAACCCCAATGTATTCCAAATATGCACCCTCAACGAAACCCAAAGCGCCATGAAAAAACGCCAAGAAATTGGCCGTGGTTTGCGCTTGTGTGTAAACCAGCAAGGCGAGCGGGTACATGATAAGCGGGTGAATGTGCTAACGGTAATCCCCAACGAAAGCTATGAACATTTTGCCAAAAGCTTACAGCAAGAAATTGAAAATGAAACGGGTGTAAGTTTTGAAAACCGCATCAAAAATGCCCGCGCCAAAGCCCGCATCAACCGTAAAAACCTAAATGCAGAAGATGAAGCACTATTTCAGGCGATCTGGCAAAAAATTAATTTCCAAACGCGCTACAGCGTGGAATTAAAAACACCCGAATTAATTGCAAATTGTGTAGCCGCACTAAGTGATACAAACCAATACCCCAAAGTGCAAGCACCCAAAATCCGCGCACACAAAGCCAAGCTGGTGATTAATCAGCAGGGTGTGCAGGGAGTTGAAAGCAGTGTTGATCGCACAAATGCTAAAATGCAGGCTATTACCGTGCCTGATGTATATGCCTATATCCAAAACTGCGTGCATTTATCCCGCGCCACTTTATTTTCAATTTTGGATCAATCAACACGGCTAGATGAATTGCTGATAAACCCACAAGCCTTTTTAGATACCGCCATTGTCGCCATTAAAAACAGCCTACAAGCCTTATTGGTGGAAGGCATTGAATACCACGAAATTAATGGCCGCCGTTATGAAATGAGTTTGTTTGATGAAGAAATAGAAACCTATTTAAGCAGTGTGTACCCGCCTGCAAATAATGCATTCACCACGCCACTGGCTAAAACACTATTAAAAGCGCAGCCGCTGGATGAAGAAAAACAAGCGATGGGCGAAGCCTTTGACTGCGTGTTAAGTGACAGCAATACCGAAAGCCAGTTTGCTCACGATTGCAGCGTGGATGAACGAGTAAGGTTTTTCTTCAAACTACCCAATAAATTCAAAATCCCTACCCCTCTGGGCAATTACAACCCAGATTGGGCAGTGGTATTTGAAGATGATAAAAAAGTGTATTTTGTGGCGGAAACAAAATCCAGCTTGATAGACGCCGCGCTTAGGCAAAGTGAAAATTTAAAAATAAACTGCGGCAAAAAACATTTTGCACTGGCGCCAGATGTAACCTTTAAAAAAGTGACTAAATTAAGCGAGTTGGTTGAATAATTTTTAAAAATAAATCCCTCACCCTACCCCAAAGGGAGAGGGAATAAAAATGCGGTACTATCGAGATGTACTTCTTTAACTCCCTCTCCCTTTGGGAGAGGGTTGGGGTGAGGGAATCTTAAAATAAAATATCAACAGGTACATAAATGTGATCACCGCCTACCACGCCAAATACTTCGCCCACGAACTCAGCATTCAACACGCCAATCAAGGTGTGGATCGTTTATCGCAAGGTTTATTTAATGCCTCGGTGGATTTAAACCCGCATCAAATTGAAGCCGCGTTATTTGCGTTAAATAACCCGCTGAATAAAGGCGTGGTATTGGCTGATGAAGTGGGCTTAGGTAAAACCATTGAGGCAGGTTTAGTGCTTTGCCAATATTGGGCGGAGCGCAAACGCCGGTTATTAATTATTTGCCCGGCTGCATTGCGCAGGCAGTGGGCGCAAGAGTTGCACGATAAATTTAATTTGCCGTCACAAATAGTGGATGCGCGCACTTGGAGCCAATTACAAAAAGACGGTATTTATAATCCGCTCAATAATAAACACGTCGTGATAATGTCCTACCACTATGCGGCACGCATGGAAGACCGATTAATTGCAGAGCCTTGGCATTTGGTCGTTATAGACGAAGCCCACAAACTGCGCAATGCGCATCGCGATTCCAATAAAATGGGCCAAGCCTTAAAACGCGCCCTTAATGGCCGTCAAAAATTATTGCTTACGGCCACACCGCTGCAAAATTCCTTGATGGAGTTATACGGCATGTCCACCTTAATTGATGAGCATATTTTTGGTGACGACCGAGCCTTCCGTAAAAAATACATGAGTGGAGCAGGCGATGTAGCTGAGTTAAAAGACCGGCTGGCGCCTTTTTTAAAAAGAACGTTGCGTAAACACGTATTAGAGTACGTTAAATACACCGAGCGCAAAACCATAACCGCCCCCTTTGAACCTGCAACGCAGGAGCAAGCGCTGTACCGCGAAGTGTCGCAGCTGTTAGAGGTGGAGCATGAAACCTATGCACTGCCTAAAGCGCAACGCCATTTAACCGGGTTAATCCTGCGTAAATTATTGGCCTCCAGCACCCATGCGGTTATTTTTACGCTTGAAACCATTAAGCTGCGGCTTGAAAAATTGCGCGATAAAAATGAACCCATGGATCTCATCAGCCGTTTAATGGAAGATGACGATCTGGATACAGAATTCATGGATCAAGAAGAGTTTTATGAGGCCGGTGCGGCAGAAGAAAACACCGATATAAACCACACAGCATTAGCGGCAGAAATTACCCAAATAGAAACGCTAATCGCAAAAGCCAAAACCATATCGGTGGACAGCAAAGCACGCGCACTTTTAAGTGCAATGGATAAAGGTTTTGCGCAAATGCGTGCCATGAATGCGCCGGAAAAAGTAATTATTTTTACTGAATCAAGACGCACACAAGATTATGTGGCGAATTTTTTACATGCGCATGGTTATACAGGAAAAATAGTCACTTTTTCGGGGGCCAATAATTCGCCTGAATGCACGCAAGTTTATCAGCAATGGAAAATAGAGCATGAGGGTTCCGATAGGATTACCGGTTCACCACAAGTAGATCGCCGTACCGCACTTATAGATCACTTCAGAGACCACGCACAAATAATGATTGCCACCGAAGCCGCAGCGGAAGGCGTCAACCTGCAATTTTGTTCGCTGCTAATTAATTATGATTTACCCTGGAACCCGCAAAGGGTTGAACAGCGCATAGGCCGCTGCCATAGATACGGGCAAAAGTTTGATGTGGTGGTGATTAATTTTTTGAATAAATCTAACTACGCCGATGCGCGTGTGTTAGAGCTGCTAACCGAAAAATTTAATTTATTCGATGGTGTATTCGGTGCATCGGATGATGTTTTAGGCAGTATTGAATCGGGTGTGGATTTTGAAAAGCGTATTCAAGAAATTTACGCAACCTGCCGCACGCAAGAAGCTATCGCCAAAGCCTTTGATGAACTGCAAAAGCAGTTAGAGCAGGATATTAATCAGCGCATAAAAGAAACGCAAAAATTATTGCTGGATAATTTTGACGAGGATATTCACGATTTACTAAAAATAAAACTAACCCAAGCCGAACAGCGGCTAGATAAACTCAGCCGCTGGTTTTGGTTGCTTACGCAGTATATTTTAAAAAGCCATGCCGAGTTTAATCAAACTACACATAGTTTTACTATTCAACACAGTATTGCAGACGCCCCGGCAGGCCGTTACCAATTAATCCGCGCCAATGGCGGCGAGAAGGCGAATATCGAACCGCACGCGCATACCTACCGTTTATCCCATCCCTTGGGTGAATATGTTGTGGGGCAAGGCCGGGCGCTCACTACACCGGTTGAAGAATTAGTATTTAATTACGCATCGCACGCCGGTAAAGTTGCCGTAGCCGAGCATTTACAAGGTCAATCGGGTTGGTTAGCCTTAAATTTATTGCGCATTGAATCGTTTCAAATTGAAGAGCATTTAGTATTTACGGGCCTTAGTGATCATGGAGCGGTTATTGATGGTGAAACCTGTAAAAAATTATTTAATGTGGGGGGTTATACAGCGCCTACCTATTCGCATCACCCTGAACATTTAAATGCAACCATACAGCGCCAGCTGGATGCAAAAATGGCCGAGGCAATGGATACTAACAACCGCTTTTTTCATGAAGAGCGGGAAAAATTAGAAAAATGGGCGGACGATAAAATTCTAGCGGCGGAGCAAGCCCTGCAGGACACCAAAGCCAAAATAAAAGCCCTCAAACGCGACACCCGCCAAACACTGAGTTTGGAAGAACAACAGGTGTTACAAACAGAATTACATGCCTGCGAAAAAGTACAACGTAAGCAACGCCAACACATTTTTGATGTGGAAGATGAAATTATTGAACGCCGCGATGCATTAATTAGCGAATTGCAAAAACGCTTGCGGCAGGTGACTCAGGTGGCGCCATTATTTTTGGTGCGCTGGAGGGTTATATAAACCTAGAAATCTCTGTTGAATCGACACGTCTGCGCACCCCTTGGCCCCACCGGCATCGTAGTGAAATGCCAAGACGAGCGCACCCGCACCTATAACTGCCCCCAACCGACCACCGCATCAACCCTGTACAAGCTTGTTATTGGCCCCTTGGTGAATGAATTCCAAGCGGATCAGTTGGCGTCTTTGGGGGATTAGTTTTTTGCTATGAGGTTGACGCAGGCGTAGGTTGGGCAGTAATGCCCAACACAGCACTTACTCGGCACCAGGAAAAAGCGCGCACTGCCAGGCGAAACCCAGCCGCAAGCCCCGAAAAACGCCCATCAAATGGGGGGGGGTCACACTGTGTGCTTGGCCGCTTTCACAAACCTGCAAGATAATCCCCGCTTCTATTGCACCTAGCCACACCAAGCCTTAGCCTCCACACTTCGCGCTCGTCCCGAAACACGCAGCACCCAAATACACTCCTAAAATAACCCGCGAGATAAGACCATGCGTAGCTCACCCAAATTATCGGCCCTGTGCCTCACCCTGTTAGGCTCGCTGCTGTTAAGCGCCTGCACCGGCACCACCTCCTCATCCAGCAGTTCCAGCTCCAGTTCTAGCAGCAGCTCTTCCAGCTCCAGCAGCAGTTCTTCTTCCAGCAGCTCATCAGGCAAATCCAGCAGCAGCTCAAGCTCAAGCAGCTCTTCTTCCAGCAGCAGTTCCTCCAGCAGCAGCTCATCATCAGGCGCCGCATCCAAATACTGCCCCACCAACGCCACCTGTAAAATTCTGCCCCTGGGCGATTCAATCACCGATGGCTTGGGCGTAACGGGCGGCGGCGGTTATCGCATTGAATTGTTCCGTTCAGCCATGAAAGATGGCATGGACATCACCTATGTGGGCGGCTCCAAAAATGGCCCCGCCACCGTTGACGGCGTAGCCTTTCCTCAAGCCCACGAAGGCCACAGCGGTTGGACGATTAAACAAATCGACGACATAGTTCAAGGCACCGCCTTAAACGTAAAACCCAATATCATCCTGCTGCACATTGGCACCAATGATATGTATGGCAGTGACCCTGCTAATGCCGACAAACGCCTGGGTACACTAATCGACCACATCACCACCAAGTCTCCCGAGGCCTTATTAGTGGTGTCGAACATTATTCCTCTGGCGATTCTCGCCACGGCGGAAGTGCCCAAATACAACGCAAAAATCGCAGCCGTGTTGAACCCACGCATTCAAGCGGGCAAAAACATTATTTTTGTTGATCAATTTAAAGACTTCCCCACCAGTGAACTGGCAGACCAAGTACACCCTAACGCCAAGGGC
>JBEGTZ010000021.1:0-9357 GCA_041179125.1 Pseudomonadota bacterium
GGTTGGGGCGGCATTACTATTGATAGCGCCTGGGCATGAGGGGCGAGTAATACGATGCATAGTGATATTATTTTTTTCATAAAAATTCATCTTTTTTGCAAAGGGTTGAATAGAAATTCACGCGCTATAAATTTTTTATTTTTCATGCGCATCAAGTTTACGGCCTACAGCTATTGCGCCTGTCGGTCTAACGCCCACTGATACAACTTGTTTTTCTTTTCGCCGGTAATGCGTGCGGCAAGGCTTGCGGCTTGTTTTACGGGTAATTCTGCCAATAAAAGCTCCATCACCCGCATGGCTTCGGCGTCTATTAATTCGGGTGTTTCCGGTGCGCTAAAGCCTTGAACCATTAATACGATTTCCCCTTTACGCTGGTTGGCGTCTGCTGCGACCTGGGCGTTTATTTCACTTAATGTGCCGGTTAAAAATGTTTCGAATGTTTTGGTGAGTTCACGCGCTAACACAGCTGGACGGTTGGGGCCGAATACCAATACGGCATCGTTTAGACAGTCTTCAATGCGGTGGGGGGATTCGTAAAAAATGAGTGTGCGCGGTTCGAGTTTTACGGCATTTAACGCCGTTTGGCGGGCGCCGGATTTAGCCGGTAAAAAACCTTCAAAACAAAAACGGTCCGAAGGTAAACCGCTGGCGCACAGTGCTGTGGTTAGGGCGCAGGGGCCGGGAATTGGGGTTACACGAATGCCCGCTTGCCGCGCCCAATGCACGATGCGGTAGCCGGGGTCGGATATGAGTGGGGTGCCTGCATCGCTGATGAGTGCCATGCGCTCACCGGCTTGCAGGCGTGCTAATAATTGCGTCACGCGGGCTTCGTCGGTGTGGTCGTGGTAGGCCAGCAGGGGGGTGTTGATTTGGAAGTGCTGCATTAATTTACCGCTATGCCGAGTGTCTTCGGCGGCAATAAAATCAACGTTCTGGAGAATCTCCACAGCGCGGGGTACCATGTCGGCCAAATTGCCGATGGGTGTGGCCACGATAAAAAGCTCACCCTCTGGGGTCAAACCTCGGCTCATATTAATGCCTGCTGTAATTATTATTAAAAGGTACATTCATGTCGGTGTTTTCCCGCTGGGTTGTGATCAGTTGTGTGTCTATGCTCTTTTTAGCCTGCGCATCAACCCCTGAGCAGCCTGCCAAACCACTCAACCAAACGCAAAGCCAGCAACAACAGATTCAAAAATGGTTGCAACAGGCGGAAAAGGCTCAAAAACCTGAGCGCAATACTTTGCTGTTGTTGGCGGCGGATGGCTACGTAAAGTTACACAACTTAGAGCGCGCCCAAGCACTTATCGACTCTGTGCCGCCCGCTGAGCTGGGCGGGGAATCCTACGTAAAACGCGCGCTAATTTATAGTTTAATCGCCGACCGACGTGGCAATTTTATTGCCGCCAAAGACGCGATCACCGGGCGTAATGTGCTGGCGCAGTTAAATTCACTCAGTGGCGACACCGCCATTGCCGCACGCAAACAACGCGCAAAACTCTTCAATGAAAGCGCCGATTACGGTAAAGCCGCCAAGGAGCGGTTGATGCTGGCGGGCCTGTTAAGCGGTAAACCGCAGGAAGACCAAGCTGCAAATAACACTGCCCTGTGGTCATTATTGCTGGAAATACCCGAAACCCAGCTGGCCAGCAGTGCTGCCCAAGCTAAAACCGCCGATGCAAAAGCCTGGTACGAATTAGCGCAACTGTATAAAAGCCCGCACTACTCAAGCCAGGGCCAGTTACATGCCTTGAACCGCTGGACAAAACGCTACCCAGAACACCCCGCAGCCAAACAACTTCCCAAAGAGTTACAGGCTTTACACCAACAATTAGCCGATTTACCCAAACAAATCGCCCTGTTATTACCCCAAGGCGGCAAGCTGGAAGCCGCCGCCAACGCCATAGTGGACGGGCTGATGGCAGCCTATTATGAGCAGCAAAAAAACGGCGCGCTGGTGCCATCGCTGCGTTTTTATAACACCGAAGGGCAAAACACACTGGCGCTGTACCAACAGGCGGTGAAAGACGGCGCCGATGTGGTGATCGGCCCCCTGGAAAAAGAACGCGTGAGTGAATTAAGCCAACAGGGGCAATTGCCCGTACCGGTGTTAGCGCTCAACACACAGGATGGCGCGACCAATGCGCACGTATTTCAAATCGGCCTGAATGTAGAGGACGAAGCCAAACAAATAGCCGCTCAAGCCCTGCGGCAAGGGCTGCGTAAAGCGGTGGTTATTTTACCCGCCAACGCCTTGGGCGATCGCAACCTCGCAACCTTCGCGCACACATTTCGTCAACAGGGCGGCACGTTGTATGAATTCCGCTACGGCGCCAACACAGATTTCGGCGAGCTTACCCGCCGTGCCTTGCATATAGACCAAAGCGAAAAACGCGTAAAAGCCATTCAACAAATTATTGGCCCGGTGGAAGCGCAGGCGACAGCTAGAAGCGATATCGACATGATTTTTGCCGTGGTACAACCAGAACACGCGCGCCAGTTAAAACCTAATTTGAATTTTTATTACGCCGCCAACCTGCCACTGTTCACCACCAGCAGTGTATTTAGCGGCGACACCAACGCGCAGAACGCGGACATGGCACAAACCCGTTTTTTAACCCTGCCCTGGTATTTTAGCCAGAGCGAAGAAAAAACCGCCCTCGCAGCGGGCGGCGATAAAAACCCAAGTTTTGCGCGTTTACATGCGCTGGGTGTGGATGTATTTAATTTAGCGCCGCGTTTAAAACTCGGCCAAAACACTAACGCCACACCCTATTACGGCTCCACCGGAACACTCACCTTAAATAAAAATAACCAGTTCGAACGCCAACAAACCTGGGCCACGTTTGATGCCGCAGGCACAGTGCAATTGCTCGGTGACACCATCACAGAGCCGCGCAACGACCCCAGCGGTGATGCCCATGACAGCCAGCAAACCCCATAAACGCACCACCAAACAACAGGGTGATGAAGCGGAAACCTGGGCTTTACATTATGTGCAGCAGCAAGGCTGGTCGCTGGTGGAGGCGAATTTCCGCAGTACCTTTGGCGAGATCGACCTGATTGTAAAACAGCAGCAACAACTGGTTTTTATCGAAGTAAAACAAAGGCGCAGCACTCAGTACGGCAGCGCTCAGGCGATGGTAACCACGCAAAAACAACAAAAAATAATTCTCACCAGCCAGTATTTTTTACAGCAATTTCCCCAATACCAAAAATATCATTTAAGGTACGACGTTATTGCCATCGACACGCAAAATGCCACGCCGGTGATCACCTGGCTCCCCAACGCTTTTTACGCTTACTAAATTATGCAGCAACGTATTTACGAAATATTCCAGCGCAGTATTGAAGCCAAAATGACCGTGGGGGAAGCCCTGGCCCCCCTCTTGGAACTAACCGCCAGCACGATGGTACAGGCCTTGTTAGACGGCAAAAAAATACTCGTCTGCGGCAACGGCCACTCCTCGGCACTGGCACAAATATTTGTCTCCTGCCTGATCGACCAATACGACAAAGAGCGCCCCAGCCTGCCCGCCCTGTGGCTTGGCAGCACCATCCCCAGTTACACCGCAATGGCCGCTGAATCTCACCAGTCTGAAATTTACGCCAAACCCATCCGCGCATTAGGCCAGGAGGGCGATGTATTGTTGGTGATCAGTGCCAGCGGCAACGCCAGCAACTTATTACAAGCCGTTACCACCGCCCACGAACGCGGTTTACAGGTGATTGTGCTCACCGGTGGCGACGGCGGGGATATTGCGTCCTTGCTGGATGTCCAGGACATTGAAATCTGCGCGCAGGTCGATTCGCGCACGCGCATCCACGAAATTCATTTATTGTGCCTGTACAGCCTGTGCGATCTTATCGACCACTCGCTGTTTGGCATGGAATGATCCAACCCTCTTTTAAAAGGCCATCTATGACTCTGCTCCGAACCTGTTTCATTGCCCTGCCCTGTTTTTTAATTATTGCCAGCTGCGCCAAAACACCCACCAAAGGCGATTTAAATCCCCCACCCCCGCCAGGCAAACGTAGCCTTAGCGAATTTGTAGACGATCAAAAAATCGAATCCAGCGTCTATTCCAATATCAATAACAGCAGCATGGATTTCACCGAAACCCATATCCGCGTCAGCAGTTTTAAAGGTACGGTGCTGTTAACCGGCCAAGTGCCCGATGAAGAATTAAAAACAGAAGCGGGCCGCGCCGCCTCACAAACCCAAGGCGCCACCCGCGTACACAATGAAATTCAACTGGCCAGCAACACCACGTTTTTCAGCCGCAGCAACGACTCCGCGTTAGAAGTCAAAATCCGCGCAAAACTCTTAGCGAGCCGGGATTTCCAAGGTTCTAAGGTGAAAATAGTCATAGAAGACCGCGTGGTATTTATCATGGGTCAACTCACCCGCAAAGAAGCACAACTGGCGACGGAGATTGTTTCGGATACCGATGGCGTGGAGAAGGTGGTGCGTGTGGTGGAGTTTTTAAACTAATACCTGGTTTCCTAAACCTAAAACCTCAGCGGGGCGCTCAACTAAGGTTTTTAGGCCCAAGGGCAATCCCAATCAAATATCCACCGCAATCCGGTGCGTCAAGCGAATCTCCTGCGCAGACAGCTGCGCTTTTAACGCCACAAACTCCACCCCGGCCTCCCTCGCCCGCACACACCACTGGGCGTATTGCGGGTCGATATGCGCCGCTGGGGTAATGCTGTTAATACCGCTATGCTGCACGCAATACACCAGCAGCGCGCGCTGGCCGCCCTCTACCATCCGAATTAACTCGCGCAGGTGTTTACTGCCGCGCGCACTGACCGCATCAGGGAAATACCCCTGTTCACACTCCAACAAAGTGGCGTTTTTAACCTCGATATAACAACGCTGCGCCCCCAACTGTACACACCAGTCAGCGCGGCTGTTTTCTTCGCCATAACGCACCTCTGCGGTTAAATCGCTCCAACCGGCAAGCTCCGGCAGCAAACCTGCGTGAATGGCCTCCCCCACCAAAGCGTTGGCCCGCCCGGTGTTAATACCCGCCAAATGGCCCTGTGGCGTGGTGGCGATTTCCCAGGTGGCGGCGTATTTGCGTTTGGGGTTGCGGCTTATGGAATACCAACAGGCGGTTCCCTCCGCCAAACAGGCACGCATACTGCCTGTATTCGGGCAGTGCAGGGTTATCTGCTCACCGCTGGCGGCCTGTATATCAGCCAAAAAACGTTTATAACGCCGCAAAAATAGGCCTTGATACAAAGGTGGGTTAAATAACATGATGACTTTTCTCGGCTTTTGGCTATGCTCAGGCACCAGATGCGCACAGAATCCATAATGGGGTGGCAAGGCGTTAGGGAATCTGGTAGCTTTTGCGCCCCTTGGATCACCTAGAAACCTCAGTTGGGCATCCAGCTTTAGTTTTTAACAGGAACTCTAATAAGATTCATCAGTTGAAAAAAGATTGGCCGTCCTCATATTGCCCAATCTTAACGGATGCCCTGCTCACTAAGGACCGCTTACATCGCACAAACAAGAGGCTCACGCACAATGCCCGATACACAAAACGGTAGTTTTTCGTTACACGGTTTTGCCCCTTATGTTGAAAAGGCTGGCGAAGAGTACATGAGTGCTGCACAGAAGAAGCACTTTAAAAACCTGTTGCTGGCGTGGAAGCGCGAGTTGATGGAAGAGGTTGACCGCACGGTAAGCCACATGAAAGACGAGGCCGCCAACTTCCCCGACCCTGCCGACCGCGCAAGCCAAGAGGAAGAATTCAGCCTAGAGCTGCGCACCCGCGACCGCGAGCGCAAACTGATTAAAAAAATTGATAAAACCCTGGAGCTGCTGGAGACCGAAGAGTACGGCTACTGCGACACCTGCGGTGTGGAAATTGGCATCCGCCGCTTAGAGGTACGCCCCACCGCAACCCAATGCGTGGATTGCAAAACCCTAGCGGAAATTAAAGAAAAACAAATCGGTGGCTAATACAGCCGCGCATTAACCTAAAACGAAGGGCCAGCAGGCCCTTTTTTATTGCCGCGCCAATATGCCTTCTCACACAGACCGCCCCGCCTACATAGGCCGCTTCGCGCCCTCGCCCAGCGGGCCATTGCACTTTGGCTCCCTGGTGTGCGCCCTGGCCAGTTACCTAGATGCCAGAATTCATAACGGCCAATGGCAGGTGCGCATTGAAGACATAGACCCACCACGGGAAATCCCCGGCGCCAGCGACGCCATTCTGTGCACCTTAGAGCGTCACAACCTAACCTGGGACGGCCCGGTGATATGGCAAAGCCTGCGGCACCGTCACTACGAGGATTTATTGGCGCATTTACAGCAACAGGGCCACACCTACCCCTGTAGTTGCAGCCGCAAACGGCTTGAATCCCTAGGCCACCGCTACGACGGCCACTGCCGCAACCACACCCCCAGCCAACCCGCCGCCCTCAGGCTTAAGGTTGAAGTGAACCCGCAAGTGCAGTTTATAGACCGCCACCTAGGCCTTCAGCAGGAGGATTTAAGCCAACAGGGGGATTTTATTATTCACCGCAAGGATGGGCTGTTCGCCTATGCACTGGCGGTGGTAGCGGACGACTGGCAGCAGGGCATCACCCATGTGGTACGCGGCAGCGATTTATTAGAGGCCACAGGCAAACAAATCTACCTATTTAACCTACTGGGCGCCCCCGCCCCCCGCTACGCGCACATTCCCGTCATCACCAATGCGCAGGGGTTAAAACTCAGCAAACAAAACCACGCCCCCGCACTGGATGAAACCACGTCCAACCAGAATATATGGCGCGCACTCTGGGCCTTAGGCGCACAGCCCCCAGCGCAATTGCAACACGCAAACACCACCGAGGTACTGGCCTGGGGGTTAGAACACTGGCGTTTGGCGTGCTTGCCTGCCGGGGCGAGCCTGGCGGAAGCGGATGTGCCGGGTATACCTATCTAGCGGATATCAGAAGGCGTTTTGTTTTCTAGGGTCTGTTCCGATTTGCTGGCTTGCCCAGATGGCAGCCATTTTTTCAGTCAGCAAGGCGCAGAAGTGCGGTGTAGTTGTTCTACATAAACGACGGCCAACCCTGCGGAATGGAAAAAGGAATCCAGCTGGGCAAGCCAGAAAATGGGCCTAGCGATAAAAAATAGTCACAATGCAGCGCCTTGAAATATCGGCGTGCGGCAGAGGAATGTGTTGGGCATTACTGCCCAACCTACGCTCTACTCAACTCATCGGGAGTGCTGAATAATTACTAAAAAATAAGCACCAAGGATAAGGCTCTACACCCACCGCTCCAACACCCCCATCAAGCGCTGTGTTTGTGCCAGGGTGCCGATTGTTATACGTAATCCCAGCACGCCATCGGCATCCAGCCGGGGCCGCACTAATATGCCTTCCTTCTGCAAACCTTCAGCAATTTCCTTAGGGTTAGCGGGGAACGTCCATAAATAATTGGTGGCGCTGGGCCAAAATTTAATGTTTTTAGCCTGTAAATAAGCCTCTAAAGCGGGTTTGGATTGCTGCATCACCTCATCCACATAGCCCAATGTAGCCGCAGGGTCTTTTAAAGCGGCTTTAATAGCCACCACGGCCAGCTGGTTTACATCATAGGGGCCGCGCACGTTTAGCAAGGCCAAAATATTGCGCGGGTGGCTGATGATATAACCCAAGCGCAAGCTGGGAATGCCCCAGGTTTTAGAAAAGGTACGGGTAATAACCAGGTTCGGATACTGCTCCACCGCATCCACCACGGTGGTTTTTACGTATTCGTAATAACACTCATCCACCAAAATAGCCGCATGGGGCGCAGCTTTAGCGATGGCAAACACCTGCTCGCGGCTGATGGGTGTGCCGCAGGGGTTGTTAGGGTTGGCCAAACAAATAACACGGGTGCGCTCGGTGATGGCGGCTAACACCTCATTAAACGGGAAGCCTTCATTAAAGCGGTATTTAGGTTCGATGATGGTTAAATGCTCCACCTTGGCGCACTGGGCATAAAACGCAAAACCAGGCCCTGGGATAATCGCCTCATCGCCCTCGCGGCAACTGGCGCGGATAATTAATTCGATGCCTTGATCCGAGCCGTTGGTAATCATGACCTGCTCGTCCGACACCTGCGCATAACGGGCAATTTGGCTCACCACATCGCCGTAGGCGGGGTACATTTGCAGGCGGCCTGAGCGAATATAATCCACCAGTGCATCCTCCACCGCCTGAGAAACAGGCAGGGTGCGCTCGTTAAAATCCAACAATAAATGCTCATGCGCATCTCGCCCATCCAGAGGAGGTTTATAGGCGCTCATGGCCGTGATGTGGGATTTGAATATAGACATAACAGACTCCGGTACCGGTAGGATTATTCAATAAACGCCGAACCGCGCAGCGAGACAAGCTCTTCGCTGGGTTTAGTGTGAAAATCCAACTGCACGCTGATCTCCCCTTTTGGGTCGACCTTAAAACATCGCGCCAGATGTTTAGGCAGCGCCAACTTAAAGCGGCCGCCGTTTTCCGCCGTTGGATAGGTGGTTACTTGATATTTTTTAGCTAACTGTGGGCTGCGTAAACAGGCGGCATTAACCGCCACCGAAAATTCTACCTTTTCTTTGACGTATTTAACGGGGCTTAAAATAAGCACCAAACTGCGGTTTTCAAAACTGCCGCTAAATGCGGGCATCAATAGTTTTGCCTGTTTATTATGCTTGTTATCCAACGCCCAAGGCACACTACCCTCATTAGCTGCCCACCCAGTAAGCGGCATAAAACAAGCTAAAACGATTAGCCCTAAGTGTTTTACTGCGCAATAAAAACCGCGCGCTTGTTGAGTGTCTGTGCTTGATGGCTTAACTAATAGTTGGATTAAAGCGTGTGGCATATAGGGTATGGTTCCACTCGGGCGTCAAAACGCAGGTTTAAACTCGGAAGTTTAGGCGGAAAGCAGGGTTGCTCACTCCAGCCGTAGGGGCTGGGCATCATACAGCTTAAGCGCTAAAACTTCAGTTGAATCAGCCACGTCTGTGTAACCCTTTGGCGAGACATGCCTAAGACTTGCGCAGTTTTTGGGCGGTTTTTTGGTTCGGCGGATATTGCTTAGTAAAGGGATTGGTAACTATTCAGCATATACCCCTGCGGTACATTAATTTAAGTAAAAATACGGCTATGGCGTAGGTTGGGCAGCAATGCCCAACGCAGCAGTGCCCAACACAGCAGTGCCTTCGATAAAAAATGATCGGAATGCAGCGCCTTGAACCTAGAAGCGCCCAAAAGCTGTGTAAGCCATTGGTGCAGATAGTGAAAGTTTAAAATGAAGGGCAACCTTATTGGTTGTTCGAAATTTTAAACTTTTGCTAGATGGGCCAAGGGGTTG
>JBEGTZ010000022.1:0-8719 GCA_041179125.1 Pseudomonadota bacterium
CAACTGGCTTTACCCTGGCCATTAGTATAAGAGCCTTGGAAACAAAGGCCTTTTTTTTCGCCTGCCGCAGCGGTGTTGCAATTGACAAAACAAGCGTCACCTGGTGCACAGTTGTCGGATAAATTAGCTAAGGAGGGGGGGGTATTTTGCAAAATAGTTTCATATAAAGCTAAAGCGGCTTCAGCGGCTTGGAATGCTGTGGCGCGGTCTTTGGTGCTGGCGACTAATTTTAATTCTAAGGCTGAGTTTTGCATGGCGGCCACACCAATTAATGTAACCACAGCTAAAATAACCAGGCTTACAACCAATGCCGCACCCTGTTGAAATTTAATTGGCATCATAATGGGGTGCCTCAGTTACGCATAGAAATAGTGGAAGAAACAAATTTGCGTAAATAATCATCCGGCTGGCCGGTCTTACCTACGGGTAAGTTTGAACGCAGAGTAAGTTCAATTTTTATGGCGACCACTTTGTCCCAAGCAGTTGCAGCAACTTTTTCGGCAGTAATAAAATCACCGTCAACATTAACTGTATTATCGTCGGTGTTATCTAGGCCGTAGGTTATTTGCATGTTTTCTACACCTTGGGCGATTTCTTCTTCTGCATATATAGGATCACTTCCATCAACTCTAATATAACGCCGCTTAAGTGCAGGCATTTTTTTGTCGCTTGAGGATACGGCTTTGCCGATAAAATAAGTATTCACTACATAGGGCAAAATACTGGAGCCGCTGCTGAGCGGTTTAATTTTATTGGTCTTGCCTTCACCGCATTTAAATTCGCTGGCTGCGGTTAATCCTGGGTCGCAGTTAGCGGTGTTGGAGGTGTAGGACATGTTATGTGCGGCATTTTTTTTCACTTCTTCCGTAGCGTCATCGTCTGGTGCATTGGCTAACAGTAAAGCAATATTTTGGCAGTTGGCATCAATAATGATTAATGGAGTGCCTTTTTTGTACTCTAACTTTTGCCACGTAGTGAATGTACCGCTGGCTGGGTTGTGCTTGTTAAGAATAACTTCGTTTTCGTTGGATACTGTGCGCAGTGTAATTGTGTCAGGTATTGGGGGAGCACCGACTTTTTCTTCCTCTTCTTTGGTTCTTGGTCTTTTTATTGTTTTAGGTAGATGGTCGGTGTCGTCTTTTTTATTTTTTTCAGGGTCTGGGTCAGGCTCAGGAGTTTTACCTTCGAGTCCGCTCAAAGATTTTTTGCTAAAATCAAAAGCACCTGGGAGCTTAGCTTTTGTAGCGTCATTAATAACATTAACAATAGCGGGATCATTATTGTTGGCGCAGCCATTGTATCCTGAGGAGCGGAAATCTTTGGCGATAATATCCAAGGCGTAACGGGTGTTATCTTGAATAAAAGCTGTTTCTTGGTTGTCCAAAAAGCTGCGTTTGCTGTTGAGTACAACTTGGATAACACCGGATAAAACCAAAAGGCCAATTAACATGGCCACCATTAATTCGATCAGGGAAAATCCGCGTAGAGTGTGCAGTGAATATTTATGACTGGATACTTGATTCATGGTTATAACCAGATTTTAAAGATAATGTCACGTTCGTTTTCCTTTTCAAGAATGGCGCCAGCGGCTGCGCTCTGGGCAAACTTAATCGTAACGGTTTGCACACCTGCGGTTGCATCATTTGGCACTATGGTTGCCGTGCCGCCCGGTAATATATTTTTTATATTTTTTGCCCACTCATCTTTTGCGGTTTTTTTATCGCTCGCCACCTTAAGTTGTTCGCTAAGATCGTTTGCTAAAACGATGGCTTGGGAGTAGGAGAATGAATTTTGATTGTGTTGTATTGATTTGTTTTGCATGGCTAAAGTGCCCAACAATCCAATCGCTAAAACAAATAAAGAAACCATTGTCTCTAGTAGCGAAGAGCCGTTTTGTGTGGATGTATTATTATTTTTAGGTAGCATAAAATTTATTCTCGTACTAAGAGCAAGTGAGCGGAACAGCTGTAACTGTAGGGCCATCAAAGGCACCCTGGTGGATGCCATCAGAACCCGGTTGAGATTTCATGGCTCGGCCAGAGCGTTCTATAATTATGCCGCGTATATGTCTGTTGTTGGTTTCGAGTGGGCAAAATGTAGCGAATGCACGCGTGTCCTCACGTACAAACCCTTGGCTGGTAAAGCTAATTACATTCAGTGCATTACCGTCTGCTTTTTTGAATTTAATGGGGTGTGCATTGGCGCTTTTAAACGTTTGTAGAATTTCTTCACCCTCTACTATTCCATTGGCATTGGTGTCAATAAATACAATCCAGCCTGCTGTCCACTGATTTGCGGCGCAGGCGAGGCCATCACTGCTGCCGCATAAAGAAACTACGACATTGCGAGCAGCGGCTTCGGCGCGGGCGGCGTTGAGGGCGGAAGCGAAACGGCTTTGTAAATTTTCTACCGCGTTTCGTGTGATGAAATCTTTAAAGGAGGGAACGGCCACCGCAAGCAAAATACCTGCAATGGTAATGGCAACCATCATTTCAATTAATGTGAAGCCTTGGGTGTACAGCTTGTGTTTCATGTTTGTTGGCCTTTTGTCAGTTGCATCCACATAAACTTTGTCCTGTAACCTCCCTGATACCTTAGTGCAAGCGCTTATGTGCGGTCATCTTACCCTGGATAGGCGGCGAGGTAGTGTGACCAATGGTATAAATTGGGGCGTGCTGTATTTTTAAATGTGTACTGTTTCACTTTTTGTTGCTGCGCAAAAATAGATTTAAATTTTCGAAATTATCCTAAAACTCCTGTGGGTTGGGTGTGTGCCATGCGCAGAATTGCGTGCAGTGAACAAAAATTAGGCGTTTACAAAATATCTTAAAGTTGCAGAAATGCCCCAGAAAAATGTGAATGAGCGCACTATTTTATCCTCGTAGGGGTGCGATTTGTCGCGCCCTGATTGGCGGTTAACTGGGGGCGATGAATAAGGAGGAAACGACAAGGTGCAAGGGCGCAATAAATTGTGCCCCTACAGAATGCCCGGCCAAGCAGGGCAGACGTTTCACGGGGATAATTAAATGAAATTAAAAAACGTTTTATGCAAGGCACTCAGTCTAAATAATCCAAATGCGATTGCAGCCATTTTTCCATTTCAGTTTTGGATGTTTTTTTGCGTTTGGCGAGGGATATTATTTGGTCTTCAGCTAATTTGCCTACGCCAAAATATTTAGCTTGCGGATGGGAAAAATACCAGCCGGAAACCGCCGCAGTGGGGTACATGGCGAAATGTTCCGTGAGGGTTACACCGGTATTGTTGGTGGCATCCAGTAAATTAAATAAGGTTTGTTTTTCGGTGTGGTCTGGGCAGGCGGGGTAGCCGGGTGCTGGGCGAATACCTTGGTAATGCTCTTTAATTAATGCTTCATTGGTTAATGCTTCATGGGGTGCATAACCCCAAAATTCTTGGCGCACACGTTGGTGTAAATGTTCGGCAAATGCTTCAGCTAAGCGGTCGGCTAGGGCTTTAATCATAATTGCGTTGTAGTCGTCACCTTTGCGTTCAAACTCTGCGGTTATTTCATCTGCGCCCATGCCTGCGGTTACAACAAAACCACCGATATAATCTTGTTTTCCCGATGTTTGCGGTGCAATAAAATCAGCCAGGCTGTACAAAGTATTGTCGGTTGTGTTTTTTTCCTGTTGTTGGCGGATATGGTGCAAGGTAGTGAGTGTGCTGCCATTATCGTCGCTTACATTTATATCATCGCCGTTGCTGGTGGCGGGCCAAAAACCAATGACTGCGTTAGCTTGCAACCAGTTGTGTTCAAGTATTTTTGCCAGGCATTCTTGTGCGTCTTGGTATAGGTTGGTGGCGGCTTCGCCTACCACTGAATCGGTTAAAATATCAGGGAATTTACCTGCTAGCTCCCAGCTTAAAAAAAACGGTGTCCAGTCTATGTATTCTATTAATTTTTTTAGCGAATAGTTTTCCAGTTTTTGCACGCCTAAAAATGAAGGTATAGGTGGCGTGTACTGTTCCCATTCGGGCTTAAATTTACGGGTTAGGGCTTGTTCATAGGGGACGAGTTTAACGGTGTTTTGCCGGTTCGCGCGGCGGACGCGTACTTTTTCGTATTCGTCTTTAACACCGGCAATAAATGCTGGGCGCAGTTCGTCGGATAATAATTGGCTGGCTACACCTACAGCGCGGGAGGCGTCGGCTACGTACACTACTTGGTTGAGTGAAAATTGTGGGTCTATTTTAACGGCGGTGTGCGCTTTTGATGTGGTGGCGCCACCAATCATCAATGGTTTATTAATGCCTTGGGCTTGCATTTCTTTGGCGATAGTTACCATTTCGTCCAGTGAAGGTGTAATTAAACCGGAAAGCCCAATAATATCGCAATTTTCAGCTATGGCGGTTTGTAAGATTTTTTCGCAGGGAACCATAACGCCCAAATCAACCACTTCAAAATTATTACACTGTAAAACCACGCCCACAATATTTTTGCCAATATCGTGTACATCACCTTTTACTGTCGCCATTAAAATTCGGCCATTGGGGCGAGATTTTTCATCTTTTTCTGCCTCAATAAACGGCTGTAAATAGGCTACCGCTTGCTTCATTACGCGTGCGGATTTAACCACTTGCGGCAGGAACATTTTACCTTCGCCGAATAAATCACCCACTATATTCATGCCGTCCATTAATGGGCCTTCTATTACGTCCAGTGGGCGTTTGGCAATTAAACGTGCGGCTTCTGTATCTTCTTCAATGTGGGCGGTTATGCCTTTTACTAATGAATGGGCTAGGCGTTGGTTAACTGGTAATTGGCGCCAGGCAAGGTCTTCTTTTTGTTTTTTGTTTTCACCGCCACCGGTTTTGTATTCTTCGGCGATTTCTAATAATGCATCGGTGGACTGTGCGTTGCGGTTTAATACAACGTCAATAACTTTGTTGCGCAGTATTTCGGGTAAATCATCGTAAATAGCTAATTGCCCAGCGTTTACAATGCCCATTGTCATGCCCGCTTTAATGGCGTGATATAAAAATACTGAGTGAATGGCTTCGCGCACCGGGTCGTTACCGCGAAACGAAAACGATACATTGCTTACGCCGCCGGATATTCCTGCATGGGGTAGATTTTTGCGAATCCATGCTGTGGCTTCAATAAAATCGACGGCGTAGTTGTTGTGTTCATCTATGCCTGTGGCCACAGCAAAAATATTCGGGTCGAATATAATATCTTCTGGCGGGAAGTTAATTTTTTGGGTTAATAAATCGTAGCTGCGTTTACATATTTCCATTTTGCGCGCTTGCGTATCGGCTTGGCCTGCTTCATCAAATGCCATAACAATTATGGCGGCGCCATAGTGTGCGCACAGGGTGGCTTTTTCTAAAAATTCTGCTTCCCCTTCTTTGAGTGAAATGGAGTTAACGATGGCTTTGCCCTGGATACATTTTAAACCGGCTTCAATAACGTGCCATTTGGAGGAATCCACCATGATGGGGACGCGGGCGATATCTGGCTCCCCGGCAATTAAATTTAAAAAACGCACCATAGCTTTTTCGGCATCCAACATGCCTTCATCCATATTTATATCAATAATTTGTGCGCCGTTTTCCACTTGCTCTAAAGCTACGCTTAATGCTTCGGTGTAATTTTCTTCAATAATTAAACGTTTGAATTTAGCGGAGCCGGTAACATTGCAGCGCTCGCCAACGTTTACAAATAGCGAGCTGGCAAAAATATTAAATGGCTCTAAACCGGCTAAACGGCAGGCCGGTGCTATGTCTGGGCGGCGCCTGGGAGTAATAGGGGCAAGGCTTTCGGCAATAGCGGCAATATGTGCGGGCGTGGTGCCGCAGCAGCCGCCGATAATATTCACAAAACCGCTTTGCGCAAATTCTTTAACAATTACGGCCATTTCTTCAGCAGTTTGGTCGTATTCGCCAAATTCGTTGGGTAAGCCTGCATTGGGGTGTGCGGATACATAACAATTGGCAATGCGGGATAATTCTTTTATATAAGGCCTTAATTCATCGGCGCCCAGGGCGCAATTTAAACCTATAGAAATAGGCTTGGCGTGTTGTAATGAATTATAAAAAGCTTCGGTGGTTTGGCCGGAAAGTGTGCGGCCTGAGGCATCGGTTATCGTGCCGGAAATCATAATGGGTAATTCGTAACTTAAACGCGCAAATACTTTTTTAACGGCAAAAATAGCGGCTTTGGCATTTAGAGTATCAAATATGGTTTCAATCATTATGATATCCGCCCCACCTTCAATTAATCCTTCGGTGGCTTCGATATAATTTTCCACTAATTCATCAAACGTAATGTTGCGTGCGCTAGGGTCGTTTACATCGGGAGAAATAGAGCAGGTGCGCGAGGTGGGGCCGAGTACACCGGCTACAAACCGTGGTTTATCTGGCGTGATGGCGGTGTATTTATCGCAGGCTTGGCGGGCAAGTTGAGCGGCGGCGACGTTTAATTCCCGTGCAAGCGCTTGCATGTCGTAATCGGCTTGGCTGACTTGGGTGCTATTAAAGGTGTTGGTTTCCAGAATATCCGCACCGGCGGCCAAATAGGCTTCTTGAATTTCGCGGATGATGTGTGGCTGGGTTAGGCACAATAAATCGTTATTGCCGCCTACATCCGTGTGGAATTCGGCAAAGCGTACACCGCGATAGTCCGCCTCTTGGAGTTTATAACTTTGGATCATGGTGCCCATTGCGCCGTCGAGAATTAGGATGCGTTGGGCGAGTAGGTTGTGAAGTGTTTGGGTGCGGATGGCGTGGGGCATGAAAAACCTATATCAAAATTTTTTGATTTAGGTGGATTGTATCAGATAGATTGGGCCGGTGGTTTCAACTGGGCTAGGATTCCGTTAGAGTACCCGACTGATTTAATCGGGTATAAATAGGTGGCCCTATGACTGAAGCAAACCAAGAAAAAGTATTAAGCCAGAGCGATTTAAGTGTTGCCATTAGCGATAGCGCGCAAGAATATCTCGCCGGATTACTCTCCAAACAAGATTGCGATGGCATTGCTATCCGCATGTTTGTCTCCTCCCCCGGTACCCCGCAAGCGGAAACCTGCATTGCCTATTGCCGCCCCGGCGAAGAAAAAGACGGCGATGTTAAGTTGCAATTAAACGGTTTGGTGGCTTGGTTTGAAGGCCGTAGTTTGCCTTATTTAATTGACGCCAAAGTGGATTATTCGCCAGACCGCATGGGCGGCCAACTGACCATCCGCGCACCCAATTCAAAAATGCCAAAAATATCTGACGATAGCTCTATTGAAGATAAAATTAATTATGTTTTATTTAATGAAATAAACCCCGGATTGGCTTCCCATAATGGCAATGTGTCGTTAGTGGAAGTGACCGAAGATAAATTCGCCGTTTTAAAATTCGGCGGGGGTTGCCAGGGGTGTAGTGCTGTGGATATTACGTTGAAAGAAGGCGTGGAAAAAACACTGGTGAGTAAAATACCTGAGCTGGCCGGGGTGAGGGATTCGACCGATCACTCGGATACTTCTAAGGCTTATTATTGATTTTTTGTCTGTGTGTTGGGGCAAAACGTAGGTTGGGCAGTAATGCCCAACACAGAGGGCATTCGGATAAAGTTTTTCCTTAAGGGCATCTCCGGAAATCCACTTTTCGCGTGCTCGCTTCGTTATTTTCGTACTCAGTCGGTCATTTATACCGCATAAACTCCCTCCTTCGGCTTTGGCATCCTCGGCTTGGGCATCCTGTGTCGCTCTACCTCGATTTCATTCCCGATGAAATTCTACCTCCCCCATCCGTGGGGTCGTCCTGCATCCGTGCAGTCGTCCGTGCAAAAATGCCTCGCGATCATCGCGAAAATTGAATTTCCGGAGGCGCCCTTAATAAAATTTCTTAAAAAAGTGGATTCAAGAAAAGTTTGTTGTGTTGGGCATTGCTGTCCAACCTACTTCTAATATTACCGCACATTTGGCTGCATTTTAATCGGCACAACTAAACTATCTCGCGCCATATCAACAATCGGCAATGATGCCTGTGTATTTTCCAGTGCCCAGGCTGTGTATTTTTTGTTGAGCTTGCGGTAATTAAGTGTTGCGGAAATGTGTAATGGCGATACCGCCCAAGCGGGTACATTAAATTTATAAATGGCAACGTCGGCGCCGCCAGGAGGAATTGAATTTCGGTATCTGTCGCCGACCATATTAAATAAATCGTGTCGCCATACGTCTTTACCGGTTCTGTCTACTGGCATTGAACGATAAAAATAGGCGGCAGGGTCTACTTCATTGTTTGAATCTAACCTACCACTTGAAAACACGGTACCGCCTTGGGCGTCGATAATTACCAATTCGATCCATGCTTCGTTAATGTCGATGGTGCCACCGGGGAAATTATGTCCAACACCAATATTGCTAACGATTATATTCAGGCTGGCTGTTTCATTTAAATAATAAAAATAGGGCGCGGTAATGTTGTCGCGTTCTTGGAATTCCAGAGGTTTGTAATTTTGTGTGGCCGTATCTCGGTTGGGTTTGTCGATAGTGATGCGCATCTTATTCGCTTGTAAAAAACGAATGGTATCGTTCAGTTGTGTGGGCGATTCGCTTAGCATTGCAGTTAAGGTATTGGCGCCTAAAAACCGATGCGATTTAACTAGGTCTTTGGCATCCGCTGATGGATCTTTAGCGGGGATGGCGGGCATGTGGCATTGTTGGCAATTAACAGTTTGCGTACTATTAAAACGCGGGTTTTGGCCAGAGTA
>JBEGTZ010000023.1:0-7476 GCA_041179125.1 Pseudomonadota bacterium
GCAGCGACAAAAGGCGAATGAGACCAATCTAAAAGGGGAGTTGGATAACCATGATGCTGCAAAAGATTAAAAAACGCACCGTTCTGATCTGGGACACTTAAGTCGAAATAATGTTTGGTTATAGCACTTAACCTCTGATGAAGCTGCCTGACGTCTTTTGATGTAAATTCACTAATTCTATATCGCCCTCTCCTATGAAAAGTAGTACATAGCGGCCAAGGCTGTTGCTGACCTCTGAAAAGATAACCGGACTCAGAAAACGTAGCCACATATTCTCTAAACTGGCTCCATGACATTTCTTCTCCTTCAATTTTTGTTGTGGCGTTGGAGGCTGGTCGAGTTAAGTCGGCACTGAATTCGACACCAATATTTGTTTTCGCTTCGACATGCATTTTGTCTCCAATCACATTAAACGTAGCATCGGCTTTTTCCGAATGAGAGGAGTTAGGGAATAATTGTTTAATTTCATCCCAGGTGGTTTGAAATCCATTCCTAGGATCAATTGGGTACGTAGAAACTTTTGTCGAATGATGTTTCTTTTTATTCCTAGTTGAAAAATATGCAACAGTTCCTGGTATTGAAGAGTCATCGGGGTGGAGATACGCAACGCCTTCGTAATGGTCATCCACATCATCAACGTTGATCATTATTTTCCCATTTGTACTGCCATCATAACGCCCTAACCATTGCCCTCTCAAAACGTAGATCCTCTTTTAAACATAACAGTGTGCAGCGTGGACAACCTGTTGCCCACCGATTAAATCGGCCTCGCATTTAACATGTAATTTCACCGCATAGCCATTCCGGTGGGCAAGCCAGCTTGCCCACCCTACGAACTATGCATTCCCACGCGGGAGCGTGGGAACAAGAAACCCAAACCCATCTACCCAACAAACACCCTCGCATTCCTAAACAACCGCAACCACCCCCCATCATCCTGCCACCCCGGCGGCTGCCAAGAGTTAGTAATCGTGCGGAACACGCGCTCCGGGTGGGGCATTAAAATGGTTACGCGTCCATCCACCGTGGTGAGGCTGGTGATGCCTGCGGGGGAGCCGTTGGGGTTGTAGGGGTAGGTTTCGGTGGTGTGGATTTGGTGGTCTACAAAACGCAGGGGCACTAGGCCTGAGTCTGTGCAGGTTTGGAAGGCTTTGGTGCCTGTGAATTCGGCGCGGCCTTCGCCGTGGGAGACGGCCACGGGCAGGTGGGAGCCGGCCATGCCTGCGAATAATACGGATGGGGTTGGTTCTACTTTGACTAGGGCTACGCGGGCTTCGAATTGTTCGGAGAGGTTGCGTACAAAACGTGGCCAGTGGGCGGCGCCGGGGATGAGGGTTTTCAGGTTGGACATCATCTGGCAGCCGTTGCATACGCCGAGGGCGAAGGTGTCTTTGCGGTGGAAGAAGTTTTCGAATTCCTCCCGTGCGCGGCTGTTGAAGAGGATGGATTTAGCCCAGCCTTCGCCTGCGCCTAACACGTCGCCGTAGGAGAAGCCGCCGCATCCGGCCAGGCCTTTAAACTGTTCCAACTTCACGCGCCCGCTGAGGATGTCGCTCATGTGGACATCCACGGCGCTGAAACCGGCGCGCTCGAAGGCGGCGGCCATTTCTAGTTGGGAGTTCACGCCCTGTTCGCGCAGGATGGCGACTTTCGGGCGCACGCCGGTGTTAATGAAGGGTGCGGCGATGTTTTCGCCGGGGTTGTAGGTGAGTTTGGCGCTAAGGCCTGGGTCGTTCTGCCCGATGCGTTGGTGTTCTTGCAGGGCGCAGTCGGCGTTGTCGCGCAGGGCTTGGATGCGGTAGCTGGTTTCGGCCCAGAGGGTTTGCCATTGGGCGCGGGTGGATTTAATCCACACGGCGCCGTCTTTGCCGAGGGTGATGGTTTGGTCTGCGTGGGCGCGGCCAATCACGTAAACATGATGTACTCCGGCGGCGGCGAAGCTGGCTTCCACGGCGGCTTGGTGCTCCTGCGCCACTTGCACTACAGCGCCCAGTTCCTCGCTGAACAACAGGGCCAAGGGTTCAGCTTGCGGCAGTTGGGTGAAGTCGATGGACAAACCGCAGCGCCCGGCGAAGGCCATTTCCGCAAGCGTCGCCAGCAGGCCGCCGTCGCTGCGGTCGTGGTAGGCCAGCAGGCGGCCCGCTTCGAGGTTGTCCTGCATGGCGTTGAAGAACCCGGCTAGGCGTTCAGCGTCGTCTACATCCGGGCTGTCGTCGCCCATTTGGTTGTAGGTTTGCGCGAGGATGGAGCCGCCTAAACGGCTGCGGCCTGCGCCTAGGTCGATGAATAATAAGACGTGATCAGCCTGGGGTTTAAGCTCTGGGGTGAGGGTTTTGCGTACATCCAACACCGGCGCAAAGGCGCTGATAATGAGCGAGAGCGGTGCGGTGACGGCTTTGTTTTTGCCGCGCTCCTGCCAGGCTGTGCGCATGGACATGGAATCTTTGCCCACTGGAATGGTGATGCCCAGCGCCGGGCACAGCTCCAGGCCAATGGCTTCTACGGTGCGGTAGAGTTTTTCGTCTTCGCCGCGATGGCCTGCGGCGCACATCCAGTTGGCGGAGAGTTTGACATCGCTGAGTTTGCCGATGCGGGTGGCGGCGATGTTGGTGAGCGCTTCGCCTACGGCCATGCGGCCTGAGGCGGGGGCGTCGAGCAGGGCCAGCGGTGTGCGCTCGCCCATGCTCATGGCTTCACCCACAAAGGTGTCGAAGCTGGCGGTGGTGACGGCGCAGTCCGCCACCGGCACTTGCCAGGGGCCGACCATTTGGTCGCGCACCACTTGGCCTGTCACCGAGCGGTCGCCGATGGTAATCAAAAATTGTTTGCTGGCCACAGCGGGGTGGCTGAGCACGCGGGTTACAGCATCGCTAAGGGTAATGCCTGACGGGTTGAAGGGCTTGGTGACGGGCAAGTGCCGCTCGGCTTCGCGGTGCATTTTGGGTGGTTTGCCGAACAACACGGCCATAGGTAAATCCACCGGCTGGCTGTCGAATTGAAGGTCGTTCACTTGCAGGACTTTTTCGCTCAAGGCCTCGCCCACCACCGCGTAGGGGCAGCGTTCGCGCTCGCATATCGCTTTGAATTGCGCGAGCTGAGCAGGCGCTACGGCCAGTACGTAGCGCTCTTGGGATTCGTTACACCAGATTTCCACCGGCGACATGCCCGGCTCATCGTTGGGCACATCGCGCAGTTCGAAGCGCCCGCCGCAGCCGCCGTCTTTGGCGAGTTCCGGGAAGGCGTTGGAGAGGCCGCCTGCGCCCACGTCGTGAATAAAGGCAATCGGGTTGTTGCTGCCCATCTGCCAGCACTGGTCAATCACCTCTTGGCAGCGGCGCTCCATCTCTGGGTTTTGCCGTTGCACGGAGGCGAAATCTAAATCTTCCGAGGAGGTGCCGGAGGTCATGGACGACGCCGCGCCGCCGCCTAAACCAATCAACATGGCAGGCCCGCCCAGCACAATCAGCTTGGTGCCGGGGGCAAAGGCGGTTTTTTCGATGTGTTCTTCTTTGATGTTGCCGTAGCCGCCGGCAATCATGATGGGCTTGTGGTAGCCGCGCCGCTCGCCGTCATAGGTTTCTTCAAAGGTGCGGAAATAACCGGTGAGGTTCGGGCGGCCAAACTCGTTGTTAAACGCCGCCCCGCCCAAGGGGCCTTCGGTCATGATGGTAAGCGCCGACACGATGCGCTCAGGCTTGCCGTAGTTTTGCTCCCAAGGCTGAATAAACCCTGGAATTTGCAGGTTCGAAACGGTAAACCCGCTCAAACCCGCTTTGGGTTTAGAGCCTTTACCCACCGCGCCTTCATCGCGAATCTCCCCGCCGGAGCCGGTGCCCGCGCCGGAAAACGGCGCGATGGCGGTGGGGTGATTGTGGGTTTCCACCTTCATTAATATGTGGATTGGCTCTTGGTGGTAGTTGTATTCGCGGGTTTTTGGGTCTGGGTAGAAGCGCCCGGCGCTCGCGCCTTTGATCACCGAGGCGTTGTCTTCATAGGCCGAAAGCACGTCTTCGCCACCGCGCTCGTAGGTGTTTTTGATCATTTTAAACAGCGAGTGCGGCTGCTCTACGCCGTCTAACGTCCAACTGGCGTTGAAGATTTTGTGGCGGCAATGCTCCGAATTGGCCTGGGCGAACATCATCAACTCTACGTCCGTGGGGTTGCGGCCTAATTGGGTGAAGCTCTCCACCAAGTAATCAATTTCATCCTCCGCCAAAGCCAGGCCCAACTGGGTGTTGGCTACTTCCAACGCGATGCGGCCACCGCCGATGATATCCACCAGGGATAATTCCCGTGGCTCCTGCTTGGCAAATAAGGCTGCGGCTTCATCTAGGCTGGCAAACACGGTTTCGGTCATGCGGTCGTGCAGGGCGGGCAGAATTTTTTGCACGTCAAAATCGCCCTGAATGTGGTAAGCCAAGCCCCGCTCGATACGCGCCACCCGGCTTAAACCGGCATTGTGGGCAATATCCGTGGCCTTTGATGACCAGGGGGAAATCGTCCCAGGGCGCGGCACCACCAACAGCAACCGCCCAACGCCCACCTGCGCTTGAGCACTCGGGCCATAGCGCAGCAATTGCACGAGGATTTCAGTTTCGCTAGGGCTTAGGTGCCCTTGGGTATCCGCCAGGTGAACAAATTCAGCATAAATGCCCGTCACTCCATGATCGAGGGCTTGCAGGGTTTGCAGGAGTTTTTGGCTGCGAAACAAAGACAAAGCGGGGGCACCGGGCAAAATCAGCATAAGGGGGGAGTCTCGGTAAAACGGAAAAAGAAAAGGGCGCCATTGTACTTGATGGCACGGGGAAGAGTCAGTCTGCTGTGGGTGTTGTTTTTGGGCTTAAATTTTTGAGCGTAAAACCCTCGGTGTGACGTGTCATGACGTTGAGGGGGAATTGTGGGGGCCATAGAGCGCAGTAACGGGAACCCTATAAACCCAACGCACTCAAGCCTGCATAATCATCAGGCCTGCGGCCTTGTGGCCAATTAAATTTTCGTTCACTTTCACGAATGGCGACATCATTAATACTTGCATAACGCTTCTGCATTAAACCCTGCGTATCAAATTCCCAATTTTCATTGCCGTAAGAGCGAAACCATTGGCCTTGATCGTTATGCCATTCATAGGCAAAACGCACCGCGATACGATTGCCCTCGTGTGCCCACAACTCTTTAATTAAACGGTACTCATGCTCACTCGCCCATTTTTGAGTGAGAAAATGTTCGATTTCAGCACGGCCATTTAAAAATATATTGCGATTGCGTCATTGGCTATCTGGCGTATAGGCCATTGCCACTTTTTGTGGGTTGCGATTATTCCAACCGTCTTCAGCGGCGCGTACTTTTTGAATGGCCGTTTCGCGCGTGAACGGTGGAAATGGCGGACGGGATTCTTGCTGTGTCATAGGATTCTCCAAAAATAATATTTTGCATAATTGGCTATATTTTTAATGAGTTTTGCGTATTCCAGGCATATCAACAAACCCAGTTAACATTTCTATCCGCCCCAACCATTTTTCAACGTGAGAAAAGGGTGTGAGATCCACATTGCCTTCATTGGCCAAAGCGATATAGGGATAAATCGCAATATCTGCGATGGTAATAGTATCCGTTGCCAACCAATTATGATGCTCTAAATATTGATTCAAAACACCTAAAAGATTATTGGTGATGGTGGTGGCTTCATCATGATTAATAGCTCGTCCAAATTTGTGGTGCAACCTTAATGCATTAGGCCCACGCGCCACTTCATTGGCTGCCGTTGAAAGCCATGCAGCAACTTGCGCCGCTTGAGGCGCATCCGCAGGAAACCAATGATCCTCTCCATAAGCACGGGCCAAATAAACCAATATGGCTTGACTATCGCGAATTATGGTATCGCCATCTTTTAATACAGGAACTTGCCCGAAAGGGTTCATCAATAAATATTCATCGGTTTTTTGCTCGCGCGCAGCACCATTCACCGCATGGCTTTTATAATCCAGCTTTAACAGCGATAACATCAAACGGATTTTGTGGCAGTTGCCCGACAAGCCAAACTCAAATAATTCGATCATTAGGTTCTCCAATTTATTTTTTAAAGCATTAGATAATTAAACATCCAACACTAGGGTTTCACTTATTGCTCGCGACACACAGGCACACATTAATCCCTCTGCCTTATCTGCTTCACTTAAAACATTATCGCGGTGTTCAATACTGCCAGCTATTACTTTTACAGCACACATACCACAATTACCCACACGACAATCAAACTCGGCTTTTACTCCTGCCGCCTCCATCGCCTCTAATACTGTTTCAGATGCAGAAACGGCAATAATTTTTTGTGTGCGCGCCAATTGAACACTAAATGGCTGGTTGTCGTTTTTTTCTGCGATGGAAAAACGTTCTGAATACAAACGCGATTTATCCATACCTAAATTTTTAGCACTGCCATAAACCGCATCAATAAGCCGCTGTGGCCCACAGATATAAATAGCACTATCAGCGGGCGCAGCCTGAAGGAGATTTTCAACATCAAGCCGGTTATTTTCATCCGAATAATACGCATGGAAATACTCGCCAAATTCGCGCTGCAACCTATCAACGAATGCCATTTGCGCTGGGTTTTTCCCGGCATAATACAATTCAAACGGGATGCCTAGTGTTGCCAAGGTTTGCGCCATAGGCTTAATAGCGGTAATACCGATTCCGCCAGCAATTAACACTACCGGTTGCGTATTATTTTGCAGAGAAAAATAATTTTCTGGTAGTGCGCAATGTAATGCCATGCCCAATTCAATAACATCATGAATGCGTTGCGAACCACCGCGCCCATTTTCTTCTTTTAAAACCGCTATTTCATACACATCACGGCGCGATGGATTTGAACATATCGAGTAATGCCGCACCTGTGTAGCTCCATCGGGCATAATAATTGGAATTTTTAAATGCGCCCCGGCTTGTACAGCTGGTAAATGATCCCCGGTTACACTGCGTAATTCATAGGCGCGCACACGCGGTGTAAGCTGGCGAATTCCACTCACCACCAAGGCTAATTCACCCTGCCCCATTGCTGTTATTTTTTCTGCCCGTGTAAGTACACGAGATTTTAATTGTTCGTTCTCTGCGATCAACGGTGCCAGTGTTTCGTGAATTTCTGCTTCGGTAAATCGCCGCGTAATATGTTGCGGGCAGTTCCATTCGTAGGCTTCTACATGAATAACAACCGCACGCTCAATACGTGCGCGGTAATTGGGGTTTTCTAAGGCGAAAATTAATGCCGCATTCTCGCTTTCATGTACAACCTTGGCGCGGCCCCAAATTTTTAACCTGCGTTGATTGGCGTAATCCATAAAAATTAAACTGATGCGCTCATCCGCGTTCATATTCCCCACACTAATGTACTGGCGGTTGCCGCGAAAATCTGCATAACCCAAGGTGCGCTCATCCAGCACTTTTATAAATCCTTCCGCGCCGCCGCGATGTTGCACATAA
>JBEGTZ010000024.1:0-4095 GCA_041179125.1 Pseudomonadota bacterium
ATTTTCAACAGAAAAATCTTGTGTGTCCAAGTAATACTTCATGTCGGCGGGGGGGTATAACAACATGGCGCTGTTAATGCGAGCAGCTTCATGCACAGCAAGATACGCAGATAATTGAGCGCCGGCGGACTGCCCAAACAGATCAACTTTACCTGACGCGCCAAACCGCTGAGCGTTAGTTTCTACCCAAGTAAGCGCAGATTTAACATCGGAAATTATATCGGCGCCATTAGCTCTGTTGCACTCCGCATTGCCATCACTTGTACCGGTTAGACGGTAAAATGGCGCAAATACAACATACCCTTTTTTGGTTAGGTGGGAAACTTGTGATTCCATACCAAAAAAACCAAAACCACGGTAGCTCCAGCTGCCTCCATGTATCGCCATAATTGGCTTTAAACCGCTAGCATTAATATCATTTTTATAGATGCGCATTTCTAATTTGCACGTTCCATTTCCCGCGTAATTAACGCTGCTAATGGACGTGCGACAAGAAGCCTCATCGTAACACTCTCCAGCATTGTAATCCGGATACCGTGTCGACACGCTTATGATTTTTGACCCTACTGTTTTGTATTTGACCTGTTTCATAAAAGGTTGTTGATTACCTTGGATTGACAAGGCACCTATGTCGAAATTGGTTCCCGGTGTAAGACGCCAATCAGTTTCTGAGGCGTTATCATCCCAGACCTCTGCATTGCCTAAGTTTGTACCGTTACCCGAAATGGCATCATCACAAAAACGTTTATATTCTTCAGCTGATATGGCTCTTCCGCCCTGAAGGTTAACCGTCAAGGCTCGAGCGGCTTCACACGCAGCACCATTTTTAAGTACAGTGGTTAGCCCGCTAGTATCGCCAGATATATAGGCGTAATACAGCTCCTTCGAAACATTGCTGTTTTTCAGATAGGCATAAGAAATTGGAAACTTCTTATCGTAATCATTTAGAAGATTAGCAAATCCGGTGAGCAGTTCTTCTGTAATGGCAGGGAAGGTATAGCCTCTTATAATAGGCATCCCTGGTTGCCAATTTGCATATTCGCCAGGAGGTAATAGTTTTTCAGCAATTTTACGGTTAAGGGAGTCCTCTACGCCTTGTAGCTTGTCTGTGAGCTTGTCATTTGCCCAATAAAGCCCAGCAGTGTCAATTAGAGGTTTTAATGCAATACCTGCAGATTTTGCCGCTAAATCCACCGCAATTTGATTTAAATCGCTACTTAAAAATCCGGAAGGAACGGCAGATATTGAAACATCGCGGATGCTTTTTGCTTTTCCTGTTAGTTGCACTTCAGGATTCACATATAAGGTGACTGTGTTGTCTGCGGTGTATTGTTTTGACGGATTAACATTGAGGCTTAGGTGAAAGTTTGCGTCAACTATACCGCCAATTTCAATATTGGTTGTGTCGGTGGCGCGAGCACTAAAGGTGCATTTTATTTTCACTTTTCCTGGGTTGTACCATTTCGGGTCTGGCACAGGATATAGCAAGCCAACAGTTTTTGAGATTTTCCCAGTTATTTTTAAGTTGGAGCTTGATAAAAAATCCACATTTACTGGTTCTGTTATTTTCGAGGCGCTAAAAATTAGGTTGCTTTTACCTCTTAAATTTAACGTTCCATTCAGGCTGTGAAGCGATATTTTGACGCATAAATCCTGGTTTTCGTAATCCCCCCCAGGAAATGCGCTGTTAACCCATATCGATCCGTTCGCAATGGTTAAGTCGTCCCTTTTAATTATTTCATTTTCTATTTTGTTGGCTATTAATTTTGAAAAGTCATCGCGGGTTTTGCTTTCGCTGACAAAGTTGAGCAGCTCGCTAATGCTGACGGCATTTGTTGCCGCTTCGGCAGCAGGTGCCAAATTAAATAGCAGGGAGGCTGCGATTCCGGTTAAAAACTTCATGATAATAATACTCCTGGGGTCAATTATAAGTGCGGCACTGTCCGAGACTAAAAATTCGGGGCGATTAATGGTCTTGTCGTCGTGTGTGCTCATTATATTTATTGTTGCCGTCGGTAAAACCCTAAATTGTAACCAAATATTTTATTAATGAGGCGGTATTCCGGGTTTTCCTCTTGCAGCGAGCCTGTGAGATTTTTTATAAATCCTAATGCCGCTCTCAATTTGGGCGCATATAAATCAATAGTTTGAATCGAGAGGTCTGCCCCGGTCATGGCGCTGAAAAAAATTGCAGGCCAATCATAAAAAAGGGCCTGTCGGCCCTCGCACTTAGATTTATTTTGCGGTTATTTGTTGCAGCTATACTGGCCGATAGTTCCCCAGCTTTTATACGCCCACCCGCAAGAACCGCAAATGGATGAGGCTTGGCGCCCCTCTCCTTCGCCCGTTGAGTGAGCATTGTCATACTGTATCGACCAATCGGGACAGGGTCGCAAGGGAGGCTTGGCTGGGGCTGTGGTGCTGGCGGACACAAACATAGGCATCGTAAATAGTTGATTAAAGTAGTATTCACCCTCTTGCCAGAAGCGAAAGCCTTGAGCTTTATTATTAATGTTATAGCCATAGGTTAGAGGCGGATGCTCTGGATCGCTATTATCCATGGCAAATGATAGTGAGAACATATTTCCATTGCGCGGTAAGGGGTTAGCGTTAGGCTTCCATGCCTCATGACCATCTATGTTTCTAATGGCGTAGTAAACGATATTCTGGTTGGACCGCTGGGAAGGTGTGCAATTTTGAGGGGTGCAATTTTGTGTTTGATAAAGATCAGAAGAATAAGCAATAGTTGGATTGTAAACACCGATATCACGAGCAACTGAATTAAGCATGTCCGACTCTAGTAGTGCGAGCTTTGAAAGCGTGATGGCATTTTTCAATGCTGGAAATTTTTTCCAATCAATATGCGCCCCTGGGTCGGGAGCCAACCCCATGTCTCGATCCATAATGTTCGTGAACTTATCGTAAGTAATTAGTCCGATATTCAATGAGTCCTGACTAAAAATGCTGTTAATCATTGTGTCGTCAATTTGCACCGAAAATATTGTTTTAATGGAGTTGTAATAATCGATCCATTCTTTATCTTTTGTAAATTTCAAACTCTCTTCAATGTAATCAATGCCGTAAAGCTCTTTGCTAAGATAGTGCTCAAGGTCGGTGACTATAGTGTTGCTGGCGGGAGAGGAATTTTTTAATACATTTCGTGCATGCCCATTAATCAGATTGCTAATGCTGCCGATGGCCTCGGATGCTGCGCCACTTAGTTGCGTTACCTCTTCTGGCACGCCCACAAATATTGGCGCATAAAGATTTATCCATTTTTGAATGGGGTCTAAAGGATTGGGTGCCTTACAATTTTCTATCCCCGATAGAATTTTGAAACAATTGCGGTCTTCACCAGTCGGCACTCTTTGCGCCTCTTGCATGCTCAGACGTATTGTTTCCGCATTTGCATCAACCCATGCAACTATGGCATTTTTAATACTGGTATCCCAGCGGCGTAACGCCAAGCGAAAAGGGCTTATATCTGAGCTAAAATCAGCGATTGCGGTAATGGTATTTGCGGCGGCATCGCTAAATTTGTGCAACGCAATTATGGTGTTTTCCAGATTTTCCAGGTCGTCTTTTATTCCTGAGAGTAGAGACTCTGTTTGTCTGTTGCGCTCTTCTATAGCCTTGTCTCGCACTGCAACAGCAGCTTTATAGGTTGCATCAGTCGCACAGGCAGGACCTTTAACTATGTCGAATGTATTGTTGCAAAGTTTCTTAAATGGCCCCAGAGAGCGGCAAATGTTTCTGGTAACTTTATTTTCATAATCACAGGTTTTTCCTATGATTTCATTGTTTATTTTTCCTTCAGCATCAATAATTTTTTGTTCGAGTTCGTTTATTTTTTGGGTGTGATTTTCAAACGATCTAATATGCTTATCAATATGTTTAAAATTGGCTCTGTGTGCAGAAGTAATGGCAGCATTGAGTTCGCTATGCGCTTTATTAACACCCTGTTTAACATCAGAAGTCAGCCCATGAATTTGATCTTGAATTTTATTGACGGCTTTAATTTGTTTTTCGCTAGGTAAATACCCTGTCCACACACTAATTGTGATTTGCATGGCAAATCTGTCTATGGCTGTCCAA
>JBEGTZ010000025.1:0-9393 GCA_041179125.1 Pseudomonadota bacterium
CGCACGGAATTTGGTTGAAAAAATGGGCGGTACATTAGGGATTGAGCTTGAACCTGCCCACCAACCCTGTATTTGGTTTACCGCCCGCCTGAGCATTTCTCAAACGTACCAACAGCAACCCACCCCCATCGCGCCGCTTAAAGGCTGTTCTATATTGGTTATTGATGAACAACCGGCCAGCAGGCTTGAATTAACTACGTTATTAACCAGTTTAGGCGCCAATTATTTTGAATTAAATATAATGGCAGAGCTTGAAACACAGATAACGCACTGGCAAACATTTAAACCACAAGTAGCGATCATTGACGCATTAAATAAAGACAATAAATTTGACAAGTCAGCCCTATTAAAAGCCATTAATTGCTGCAATAGCATTTTAGGTATTTCCTGTGTGGTGGTAGCCAACAACTCCGCCACGGGGAGTTTGCAAAAAGCATTAGATCCAGCCAATGCGGGTGTAATTAGCAGGCCATTATTACCGGGGAAATTACTCCAAGCACTGGCGCATCAAATTAGCATGGCGCCGGTGCTCAACGTGGTAAATTCGGTCCCTAAAATAATTCCCAATTTAACATCAGAACACAGCCACCGTATTTTAGTGGTGGATGACACGCCTTCAAATACCAAATTGGTGGCCGAATTTCTCAAGCAATGTCCTGTTGAGGTGATTACCTGTGATAGCGGTACCCATGCCATTGCCCTTTGCTCCGGGCAGCGTTTCGATTTAATTTTTATGGATATTCACATGCCAGATGCCGATGGTTTTGCGGTAACGGCCAAAATTCGTGAATTAGAAATCGGCGAAACACGCACACCGATTGTGGCACTTACGGCGCAGTCCGGGTTGGAAAATAAAACTAAATATATTGTTGGCGGCATGGATGATTATCTCTCCAAACCTGTAAATTATGAGGATTTAATTCAGTTAATTGCAAAATGGTTAGGCAAGAAATTTTTACCCCCCGCTACAGATAATCCGTCTTCACCCAAACCGGCAAACCCCACAACTCATCTTGCAGCGCCTTCAAACCAGCCGGTGGTTATTGTGCATGAATGTTTAAAACTCGCCAAAGATAACCCAGCATTAGCACGCGATATGCTGCAAATGCTTATTGATGATTTAAAACAAAACGCTGTTGATTTATTTCAGTTGTTGGCCAATCACAACTGGCCGGAGCTACAACACTTCGCCCATAAACTCTACGGTGGCGCCTGTTATTCCGGTGTGCCCGCCCTCAAAGAGGCCGCGCAGTTGTTGGATCGTGATTTACAAAGCGGGCAGCTGGATAACCTGGAACATAAAATTGCGCAATTACACTTAGAAATTCAGCGGCTATTAGATTGGTCTGAAAACTATGACCTAGATGCGTTGTTCGAGCTGGCGTAAAAAGTATTTTTGCGGCCATCCATATAATGTAGAACCATTGCTGTGCATTTAAGTAACAAATGCACCGTTAGGTTCCAAATCTTCCCACGCTTTTTAGCGGATACCTTGGGCATTATCCACAGTACCACCCGCGCTTATAACCAAAAAACAATAAAACCCCGCCAAAACAGTGCAATTTCACCCGGTTTTACACCCTGAAAGACAAAAAAGAAATAAATAGCAAAACACATCACAACTGGTTCGAGACGTGCTTCTCATTTTTAGCCTATACCAAAAGTATGTGGCCCGACTTTCCCGACCTTTAAGCAGAAGGAAACACCCCATGAAACACGTTATCGCAAACCCATTAATTACATTGGTGCAAACACTTAACGACGGCATTGCTGTGTATAAATCGGCCATTAGTAAAATGGAGCACGATGATTGCAAAGAATTATTTTGCGAATTAATTGCCTGCCGCGAGTTTGCTCTGGATTATTTACAACCTTATATCGTCATGCAAAACGGTGCGCCGGAATTAGGCCACGGCTTCGGCACGGTAATTCACCACACGTATTCACAAGTACAAAACAATAATAATGACGACCACGATATGAGCTTGCTAAAACAATTAGAACAAGTAGAAGACGAAACATTAAAGGCTATGGAAATTACCGCTAAAACATCAGCCAATGCCTTGGTGAACTGCATTATTCGCGATTTAATCCCCAGGATGCGCGCTTGCCGTGCGCAGGTGTTGGGGCTTGAGGCAAAACTTGCAGCCTAGCAAGCAAAGCCCAAGTGTCGGCGGTTATATTCGAGTAATTAACATTTCGGGAACTAACATCTGGGAAGTTAATCTCGCCTAAGGTCTAATAGCCCTTACGCCACCGTCCGACATTATTTGGAGTATTCATCTGAGCACTGTTTATCCCCTGGCGCTGAATCGTCGGCGCTTTGTATTGGGGGCCTGTTCGATTGCCACACTGCCGATGTCCCAACCGGTTGGCGCTGAACCAGCGCCCTCTTCCGCTGCGCCCTCTCTTTCCGCTGCGCTCAACGCCCCGGCGCCTCTTTCCGCTGCGCTCAACGCCACATCACTCAGCACACCCGCCGCGTCCACAGCCCCCCCAATTCTCAGCGGCACCCAGTTTGATTTACACATCAACTATCAAACGGTCAATTTTACCGGCAGGAAAAGCGTTGCCACCACGGTCAACGGCAGCTTGCCCGGCCCCACGCTGCGCTGGAAAGAAGGCCAGCGCGTCACTTTGCGTGTCACCAATCACTTAAAAGAAGAAAGCTCCATCCATTGGCACGGCATGATTCTGCCCTCAAACATGGACGGCTCACCAGGGTTTGATTCGGTGGGTATTAAACCCGGCGCAACGTTTGAGTATCAGTTTGAAGTGAAGCAAAGCGGTACTTATTGGTACCACAGCCACTCGGGGTTTCAGGAGCAAACCGGCGTGTTAGGCGCCATTATTATCGACCCAAAAGACCCAGACCCCGTGGCCTTTGACCGTGAAATGGTCGTGCAGCTTTCGGACTGGTCCGATGAAGTGCCCGCTAAGGTGTACGCAAAACTAAAAAAACAAAGCCACTACTACAATAATCGTGAACGCACATTGAGCGACCTGTGGCGGGATATTAAACACAAGGGCGCAAGCAACACCTGGAGCGAGCGCAGCATGTGGAATCAGATGCGCATGAGCGACACGGATATCGCCGATGTCACAGGGCAAACCTACACCTATCTGATGAACGGTGTAACGCCGGATAGCGGTTGGTTGGGCGTATTTAAAGTGGGCGAAACCCTGCGCCTACGCATTATCAATGGCGCCGCCATGAGTATTTTTGATGTGCGTATTCCCGGCTTAAAAATGACGGTAGTGGCCGCCGATGGACAGAATATTCAACCCGTACGCGTGGATGAGTTCCGCATTGGTGTGGCGGAGACCTACGACGTGCTGGTGACGCCCTCTAGCGACCAGGCCTACACCCTGTTTGCACAGACGATTGACCGCAGCGGATACGCACGCGGCACCCTCACCACCAACCCCACGCTGCGCGCCCAAGTGCCTGCGATGGACGCAGCGCCTAAGCTTAGCCACCGCGACATGGGTATGGACATGAGCGGCATGGATCACAGTGGGCACGACATGGGGAATATGGACCACAGCGGGCATGATATGAGCCAGATGATGGATCACAGCGCACACGATATGGGAAACATGGACCACAGCGCGCACATGAGCCAAACAAACGCGGCCAAACCCCGCACCACCCAGGAATTAAAACTCGCCCCAGCGGGGTTCGGCAGTAATTTCGATTCACCCAACACCGGCAAAATCACCCACGCAACCAGCGAATTCGGCCCGCATGTGGACATGCACACCAGCGCCCCCCAAAGCGGCCTTGCCGACCCAGGCATCGGCCTGCGTGAACATCAAAAAATCTATGGCCGCAAAGTGCTCACCTATGCAGACATCCGCAGCCTGCACCCCACCTACGATAAACGCCAACCCACGCGCGAAATCGAACTGCACCTCACCGGCAATATGCGCCGCTACACCTGGTCACTCAACGGCATAAGTTTTACGGACGCCGCCCCGCTGCAACTGCGCTACAACGAGCGTGTGCGTATTATCCTGGTCAACGACACCATGATGACCCACCCCGTCCACCTGCACGGCATGTGGAGCGAACTGGAAACCGGCGACGCGGATTTTATCCCGCGCAAACACACGGTGATCGTGCAACCCGGCGCCAAAATCAGCTATTTAGTCACCGCCGATGCCCGTGGCCGCTGGGCCTATCACTGCCATTTGCTGTACCACATGCTCGGCATGATGCGCACCGTTCAGGTGTTATAGGAGCCAAACATGCAAGCTATTCAGCGGGCACTACTCACTACATCCCTATCCCTGGCGCTCAACACCTGGGCTGAGGAGCACAGCCATGAAATGCATGACCACGGCGATAACCCACTGCTCACCTATGTTTTGATCGACCAGCTGGAAACACAAACCCACAACGAAAACGCCAACATCACACTAGAAGGACAAGCCTGGATCGGTAAAGACAAAGACAAACTCTGGTTAAAAACCGATGTAACCCAACAAGATGGCACCACCGAAGAAGCCGAATTACAGGTGTTATACAGCCGCGCCCTCACCCCTTTTTGGGACCTGCAAAGCGGGCTGCTGCACACCTGGCAAACCCACGACAAGGCGCAGGACTGGTTTGCGCTAGGCTTACGGGGGCTTGCGCCCTATTGGGTTGAGATCGACAGCGCCGTGTTTATCCAACAATCCGGCGCCGTCGCCTTAGGGTTTAAAGCCGAGTACGAACTGTTATTCACCCAACAATTAATTCTCAGCACCAGTGGCGAGGTAAAAATGTTTGGCCAAAACGATGCCGCTCACGGCTACGGGGCGGGATTATCTGAAGCGACCGCAGGGGCGCGCTTGCGCTATGAAATACGCCGAGAATTCGCCCCATACATCGGGCTAACCCAAACAAAGTTATTTGGCAAAAGCGCTGAATATGCCGAAGAACAAGGCGCAGCAGTGAGCAAAACCCAATGGGTCGCAGGCCTGCGCGCTTGGTTTTAGAAGCGTTTTTAGGGCTGTGAAATATAAGGAAATAAACCCCGCAACTGCTCCTGGGACAGCTGTTTTAATCGGCGAATATTATTAAACGGAATTTCATCTGCATCGGGATAACGCGCCAACAATTCCTCCAAGCTGTCTTCCCTTAAAATATGCAAAAGCGGAAACGGTGCTCGATTGGTAAAGTTTTCCACATCATCCGCAGCGGTATCAGCAAAACAATAATGAGGATGAAAACTGGCCACCTGATACACGCCTTCGTATTCGTTTTGCCACAACCAATCTTCAATAAAATGTAAAAAATCATTGTATTGAAGAAAATCACCTAAAGCCTGAGTGAGCACAATAAGCGTGGTTTCCAGCTCCGGGTGTGCGGTTAAAAACGCTAACTCAGCACGCAGCGCCTCAAGGATTAACACCTCAGCCTGGGCATCAACCACATGAATACGCACCGCATTCGATAAAAACGGTTTGCGTGCAAAAGGGCACAAATTTAAGCCGATAACAACATCCTGCAACCATCGAGCTACAGCCTCTTGTGGATCAGTGGGGTACATATATTCTCCCTGCTAAAGCAGTTTTTATAGGGACGGAAAGAACAGGCGTGTTAATCCTAAAAACCTCAGTTGGATCACCCAAGTCTGCATACACAGCTTTTGGGCGCTCAACTGAGGCTTCTAGGGTTAATCGTGGAACACCAAGCAAAACCATACCGAACTGGTAACTAAAGTTCTACACCGAACCGAGACCGCCTATAATCGCCGCTTTTTTTGAGGGCAGCCCCATGATTATTTCTAAAGACCACGTTGTTAGCATCCACTACCGCCTAAACGAAGCTAACGGCGCGGAGATTGAACACAACTTCGACACCCTACCCCTGGTGTATCTACACGGCCACGGCAACCTCATGCCCGCCCTTGAAGCGGCCCTGGAAGGAAAAAACAAAGGTGAAACCCTAGAAGTGACCCTGCTCGCCGCCGACGCCTACGGCCCTTATATAGAAGGCGCCAGCCAACGCATCTCCATCAAAAAATTACTGCACGCCCCTAAACGCCTTTTGGTCGGCGGCATAGTGCAAATCGAAACAGACAAAGGCACCGCCAGCGCCCGCATCCTCAAAGTGGGTAAATTTAACGTAGATGTAGACCTAAACCACCCCTTCGCAGGCAAAGACTTAGCGTTTCACATCGAGGTGAACGACATTCGAGCCGCTACAGAAGAAGAACTAGCCCACGGCCATGCCCACGGTGTAGGCGGGCATCAACACTAGCTTTAGCTTCGCGGGGGCTAGGCACTATTGAGGTCTCGTAACTATTCAGCATAAACAATGCCCCAACCAATTGTAGGGGCGCAATTCATCGCGCCTTGGTCGATGATTTTCGGCGGATTAATGGGACGCAATGAATTGCAGGGATGAGGCACGAAAATAGAAAACAGACTGAATAGGTACGAGGTTTTAGGTTCAATGGCAGTTTATGCGCCATATTGAGCCTAAAGCAGATTGATTTTGACCAATAAACAAGCGGCTCCACTTAAGAATATTAACGCGCAACAGATGCAATAAAGTGTTTCACGGAAAAATGTTATGCACAATCCCAGGGCGCAGGCAGATATAGTCCAGTCAACCTAAATATTTCTGTCATTTTTTCCCAGAAAGGACTAGATTTTTGCATCTTATTGTTTTTATTATGTTTTTTATTTAGCACAAAAAACAACCAGCAGGGTCAAGCCCAGCGATTTTCGGCCTTCAACCCAGTTTCTTAATTGCTATCCACCAAGTTATCCACAGAATCTGTGGACAGAACTGCGGCTAGATTTTAGCGCTATAAAGAAGTTCAGGCTTGTCAAAAAAGCAAGTTCAGCACGAAAATTTTTGTCTCTATTTCATTTTTTTTACTGGGTGTTTTTTCCGCCACAGTGGCTGAAGATCAATGCGGCAACGCCTAGGCCCATCTTGGGTAATCCAACTGAGGTTTCTAGGTTAAAACTGACCATTTTTCCTTTTGCGCAGGGCCCGCCTTGCTCGTCACACGGAATTCACTGATCTCAATTGCCGCATCGTGGGTCATGGTCGACTACTAAATTTCCTTTTGGCAGGCTAGGCATGAGCCTTTCGAGATGAGCTTTCAGCCCCACGATAAAAATATTGTGATATAAAAACCACCCCCACCAAAACCGTCCCAATGTTTACGGAAATTATCACACATAGAAATAACCCCCGCGATAATGTTAAAACTAACAAGGAATTCTTGCCGGAACGCTACACTTTGGACACACCGAGCCGATAGCCGTACACCAACTCCATCTACGCAGCCAAACAAATAACAATAAAAACCGAGGAATTAAAATGTACTTAATCAAATGGGGCTTGATTTTAAGCATTGTTGTGGGTGTGTTCTGGGCGTTAGTCCCCTGGGGGGTGCGCTGGCAAATCAATGAACAGCTCACCAAAATCGGGCTTGAAAGCAGCCTTAAGGACTTATCCATCGACTACGTGGCCGGTGATTTTATCCTGCGCAATTGGGAAGTTCGCCACCAAGGTCGTGTGTTTCTGCAGGCTGAAGAATTGCATCTCGCCCCAGACTTGGGCGCCTGGTGGGCCGAGCGTTTGGCCCTGCGCAAGCTGTCTGCGCGCGGCCTGCGGGTTAATTGGCAGGCCTCAAGCACGGGTGTAAGCCTTGCAGGCTTGCCCGCCAAACAATGGCAGAGCCTACTGAAACTCGACCAAGGCGCACAATTTACTGCGGTAAATTTAGAGCAGGCCGAATTCTGCCAAACCGCCGATGGCAACGAGCAATGCTGGGTGTTTGGCGCAGGCCAGGCCAGCGATTTAACCTGGCGCTGGGATAAAGCCGGTTGGCAGTTGGCCAGCCGCTCCACCCTGGTGTTAGACAAAGCCCGCCTGCAAAACCAAAAGGCCAACCTCGCGGTGTTCCTGGTGGAAAAATCCCAAATTCGCGATTTTGTCTTCAGCAACGACTGGTCCCGCATGGCCCAATGCCAGCTAACAGGCCTGCACCTGGTTGAGCGCAGTCTCGACGAACAAAAAAATGTCGAAAACGCCTACCAAACTCAGGCCAGCTCCGTACTCATCAACGATTTAGGCTACAAACCCGGCCAGCCCGCACAGCTGCATTTGGACTTGCTGGACATCACCCGCCTGCGTCAAACCCTGCATCAAAACCGCGACCAAGTGATGCTCGCCACCGCGCAATTACGGCAGTTTTTACCGCAGACGGAACAGTTCTTTAACGCCAAAACACCCCTCACCCTCGCCATCAATAAAACCCGTATTTTCGACGGCGCCGTAGCCTGGCGCGATGACAGCGTAACGCCTGCCGTAAACGAATCACTCACCGGCTTAAATGGCGAGCTGGGCAGCCTCAACAGCCTCAAACCCAACGACCCCACCAGCCTTACCCTCGTGACCCAGATGGGTAAAAACAGTGAATTCCAACTGCGCGGGCAAATCAGGCCCTTTCAAGAGCCCCTGTCTTTCGAGCTACAAGGCTCCCTGCGCGGCATACAACTGCCCAAGTACGACAGTTATTTCGCCAACCTCTACCAAGAGCGCCCCGCCAGCGGCCAACTGGATGGCAGTATTAACCTAAGCTCAAGCCCCAGCCAATTTAAGCTGGACGGGCAGATAACCCTAACCGACCTGCTCACGGTGGGGGACGGCAATTTATCCACCCAAGGCCGCGACATGACCCTCGGGCGCGCCTTCGAACGCCTGCGCGGAGAAAGCAAATACGTCCAAATTGAATGGCACTTCGCAGTAGACCCCAGCAAAGAACCCGGCCCGCTCAAAACCGCCCTGGCGAAGAGTTTTAAAACCACACTCCTGCGCATGGTGCAAAACGACTGGCGTTCAGCCGGTGTGAACAACCTGGCAGGTCTGGGCAGCAACCCTGACGGGCCATTGAGTTTTGACCCCTTCCGCTTCAGCCCCAACGAGCGCGAATTATCGCCCGACCAAGCGCGCCGCCTAAAAGACCTCGCCGCATTGGTAGCGCGCAGGCCCAAAGAAAAACTCAAACTCTGCGCCATCGCCACCTCCGTTGAGTGGTCCGCCCTTTACCACCACGGCGCCCCGCTAGCCCCCGGCACCTTAGTATCGGAAGACCAACTGCAATACCTCATAGACCTGTCCACCGCGAGGGTGCGCAACATCAAAGGGCAATTGGGGGAACTGGGTATCAACAACCAGCGCTTTATCAGCTGTGAACCTAAAGTGGAGATGGGCGCGAAAATCATGTCCCATGTGGGGGTTGGAATGGAGGGAATTTAACCTAGAAACCTCAATTGAGCGCCCAAAAGCTGTGTAAGCCATTGGTTCAGATAGTGAAAGTTTAAAATGAAGGGCAACCTTATTGGTTGTTCGAAATTTTAAACTTTTGCTAGATGGGCCAA
>JBEGTZ010000026.1:0-25648 GCA_041179125.1 Pseudomonadota bacterium
TCATTGCTAACCCCGTCCGACTCCCCCGGCCCCCGCGCCCATACGTAGGCGTGGATGCCCGCACGCGGGTTGGCGATGGGGCGCTCGCCGATGCCGCTCTCCTGGTTACACCATTCATAACGCTGCGGGCGGCGGTCGATGCGGGAGGCGTCCACAACCTTGTCCACATCCGTGCCGCTGGCTTTTTGGCCGGGGCGTTTGGGGCCGCCCCAGCCGTTGCGGGCGGTGTCGATCAGTTGGCCGATGCGCTTAGGTGCGCCCGCTTTAAGCATCGCCTCGCGCCATTGGGTGCTAAATTCCAGCTCGCCAAACACGCGGTTGCCATCGTAAAAACGGGATGAATACAAGGGTTTACCGCCAATTTCCTCAGCCGGGTTGGCAAGGTACGGCTCGATAAGTGGGGTGTAGTTGGCGGTGTTGCTGATAAACCCACTAATGGCCCCCCAGCCCGGCGCCGGTGTGGGGCCTGCGTGGGGGCCGCCTGCGATGACATCGGCAAAAAATTTAACGCCGTCACTGAATAACAAATCGGCCCCCATTTGGCCTGCATGGCCAATATCTAGGTAGGAGTAGACGTTTTTCAATTTGGCTAATTGAGTGAGTGCGTAACGAACGCCTTCGGTGTAACCCCAGGGGTTAGAGTTGTTGACGGCATTACATGGGATCACACCGCTGTTGACGACCAGATTCACCAAAGAATCCGCCTCAATAATGGCCACAATGCGAATGTCCGCGTATTTTTCCTCCCCTAAAATGCTCGTTATGCGGTCGATATAGTCTTTTTTGTACGTATTCATGCCCGCAGCGCTGGCGGGCAGTTCGGTGCCGAATGTAGCCCGCGCACAGTTGCGGCCCGGCACGTTATACAGTACCAGCTGGAATAGATCGGCGCGCTGGCGCAAAGCTTCGTCCAGATGCTCGCGCAGGCCCGTCCCTGCGGTGGGGTCCAGGCCTTCATAGTTAATCGTATCGACACGGTCCATCCACACTCCGGTGTTGTAACCCGCCACTTTATCCCCGCCATCCCGTTTAACGTTGTCACTCCAAGTTGGGTTGACGTACCAGCGTTTGGCCCCGGCGAAGGGGTTGTCCTGGCGGGTTGTGCTGGACGATGAGCTGCTGACGGGTGTGCCGTTACAAGCGCTCAGCAGCGCGACGGCAATCAAGATACAACCACTTAGAAGCGTAGAGTTAATGCTGTGCAACATAGTGTTCTCCAGTGTATTTATTCTTACTTTGGGTTGGGTTTTTTAGCTCCTATTGCCACACTCCCCGGCCACCACTTCCCAGGTTAATGATATTGGCCTTTGGTGTGCGTGGTGGTGTTCTGGTTGGCGGAATTTTAAAAAAATGGGACTTTTGGATGTGTAGAGAGAGCGGCAAATGATTTTCCCATCATTAGAGAAAACCCATTACCGTGTAGATTGGGCAGTAATGCCCAACAAAAAAACCAAGCCGGATCAATTTGATTTCACAAATAATCCCTCTGGATCGACTGCATCGCTGCGTTGGGCATTACTGCCCAACCTACAAATAAAATAATTACTGGATATTAAGAGGTTTAAATTATTTGAAAAAAACTGACAGGAATGTTGTTTATTTTTGCCGTTATCTTTGCAAATGTACAAATGTTGGTTTTTGCGATTTTTGTAGCATTTATTCTTGGAGTCTGTTGCGCTGCGCGGGCCACACCCAAGGCCCGCCCTATAAAAAACAATTAATTAAACCTAAAAACCTCAGTTAACCCATTAAAAAAACCAAACCCACCTCACCCCTTCAACGCCCTAGCCGCATCCTTCGCAAAATACGTCAAAATACCATTGGCGCCCGCTCTTTTAATACACAATAAAGATTCCAACATCACTGCCTCGGCTAAATAACCGTGGTCCATCGCTAAGCGGTGCATGGTGTATTCGCCGCTCACTTGGTAGGCAAACGTGGGTACACCAAAGGTTTCTTTTACGCGGCGCACTATGTCCAAATATGGCATGGCGGGTTTTACCATCACCATGTCGGCGCCTTCTTGTAAATCTAAGGCAATTTCTTGCAGGGCTTCGTCGGAATTACCTGGGTCCATTTGGTAATTATATTTATTACTTTTGCCTAAATTACCGGCAGAGCCTACCGCATCGCGGAATGGGCCGTAATAACTGGAGGCATATTTGGCGCTGTAGGCCATGATTTGGGTGTTAATAAAACCTTTTGCATCTAATTTTTTGCGTATAGCGCCCACGCGGCCATCCATCATGTCCGAGGGTGCAATAACATCGGCGCCGCTGTGTGCGCAAATACAGGCTTGTTGTTCCAATGCGGCTACGGTTTCGTCATTTAATACGTAGCCGGTGTCATCAATAATGCCGTCTTGGCCGTGGGTGGTGTAAGGGTCTAAGGCGCCGTCGCAGATGAGGCCCATCTCTGGGTAGTGTTCTTTTAAATAGCGCACGGCGGTGGGAATTAAGCCTTCTGGGTTAAAAGCTTCGCTGCCGTCGAGGGTTTTTTTCTCTTGGCTAATTTTAGGGAACAGGGCAATCGCCGGGATATTTAATGCCAATAATTCTTCCACTTCTTTGGCTAATAAATCCAAAGTAAACCGCTCAATACCCGGCATGGAGGTAATCGCTTCGCGGGTGTTGCGGCCTTCAATTAAAAACATGGGGTAAATAAAATCACCTGCGCTCAGTTCTGTTTCGCGCACTAAACGGCGGGAAAATTCAGCAAAACGGTTGCGGCGCATACGGGTGGTGGGAAATTGGCGGTGCATCGTGGGGTCCTCGTGGCGAACATCTGGGGGGTGAAGCCTACAAAGGCCGCAGGGTTAGGGCAATAATTTATTTTTGTAACTGCTCAGCACTCTCGATGAGTTGAGTAGAACGTAGGTTGGGCAGCAATGCCCAACACAACACATTCATCTCCAGCACGCCATTTCAAGGCGCCGCATTGCGACCATTTTTTATCGAAGACACTGCTGCGTTGAGCATAACTGCCCAACCTACACCATAACGTTAAACCTAGAAATTTCAGTTGGGCGCCCAAAAGCTGAGTAACGCAAACCTGCGTAATCCATCTGAATTTTTTAGGTTTAACTAGGCAAAAACGCATCAGAAAAAATCTCATCCAAGCGCGCACCGGCTAAATAACACTGTTTTTTAAGCGTTTGAACAAAGCTGGGCGCGCCACAGATGTAAGCCTGCGCGCCCTTCATGGAGGGCAGCAGCGTGCGGATTTTTTGGTAAATATCACCCACTTCATAGGTGTCGCTGTAGGCGCCGGCCTGCTGGACGATATACACCAGATGGATGTTTGTAGCGCAAGCCACTTGGTGCAGCCCTGGCAAGGGGTAAAGGCCGGATTCTTCTTTGGCCCCCATCACACAATAAATTGGCCCACGGTGCCCGGCCTGCACAGCGGCCCGCGCCACGCCAAAAATAGGCGCCATACCGGTACCAATGGCGGCCAACAATAGGGGTTGTTCCAACGATTGCGCTTGATAAAAACAGCGCCCCATCGGCCCTTGAAGCCACAGTGGCGCACCCACCGGTAGGGCCGCCAAGTGGTTGCTCATAATGCCGTTGGGCAATATACGAATGTGAAATTCCAAGTGTGTCTCTGCGGGGAGGCTGGCGAGGGAATAACAACGCCCGGCGCTATCGGGTTGTGCATCGGGGAGCAGGCGCACAAACTGCCCAGCACGAAAATCAAACGCCTCCGCCCCCGTATTTAAACCCGGTTTGCTAACACACAACTGCAAAATATCGCCTTTTAACCAGCGCTGGCGCACCACTTCACAGGCGTAACGCTTGTGAGCCCCTGCGCCGGGTGTTTGCGCCCGCAGCGGCCCGGATACTGCACACATACAGGCCATCACCAAGCCCTGGTTTTTTTGCTCAGCCGTTAACCCCTCCTGCGCGCGCGGCGGAATATCCCCTTCGGTTATTTGCACCAAACACCCCTGGCAAACACCCGCCTGGCACCCGCGAGGCAGGTTCAGGCCGTGTCGATCAAGGGCGCTTAACAGCGTTAACCCCTCTTCCAGCGCAAAAACCTGTTGATTAAATTCAACCTGGGCCATGTTATTGGTTGAGCACATCCGCTTTCAGGCTGCCCGCCAAGGTGGCTATTTCTGCAATGTCACTGGCGGCTACGTTAAGCTCCGTGAGGGTTGCAGCCAGGTGCTCCACCACGGCATCAAAATGCACCTGGGTCAGTTGCATTCCCGCATGGGCTTTGCGCATATCCTGGCCGGTGTAGTGGTTCGGGCCGCCAAACACCATAGTTAAAAAAGCCTTTTGTTTGGCAGCTTGTTGCTCCATGTCGATGCGATCAAAAAAATGGCTGATGCGCTCATCGCTAAGCACTTTGCGATAAAAAATATCCACCGCAGCATCCACGGCAGCGGTGCCACCGATACGTTCAAATAGGCTCATAAGGTTTCTCCTGGAGGGAAATAGGCAACACCCAATTAGCCGCAAAGCCAAGGGCGCGGGATTGATGTCATGAATGTACGGCGGTGATTCCTTTCTGTTTTCCTTTCCGCTTCTTTTACCGTTTAATTTAAATTTCACGACATGAGGCCAAGCCTAGCAGGTTTATTTTGCGTTCAAAGCGGGTTTTTAATATTGCCTGATACAAATCAAAAAACTAAGGCAGCCAATGAGACGAGGCTATTCACTGAGTTTTTATCCCCGGTTTGTTTTATCAATAGCCTCACACAATAACCGCATACCCTCAGCAACACGCAAACTCTGGCGCTGGAGCAAATCCGGCGGAATAAAAAATAAATTGCCTTTTTTAACCGCACTAATTTGCGGCCAGCGCCCCCATTGGTCCAACCATTCAGGCCGCGACGCATCCATGCCACTGGCGATAATCACCTCGGGGTTTGCTTTTAATACGGCTTCAATATCCACTTTAGGCGCCAGCGGTGCGAGCGTGCCGAACACGTTGTTGCCGCCGCAATGTTCCAACATCTCACTAAATAAGTGTTGGTTGTTTAACGTCATTAACGGTTGGTGCCATATTTGATAAAACACCGGCGTGGGCAGCGCGCGTTTGGCGCGTGTTTGTAATGGCTTAACCACACCATTAAAAGTATCAATACTGGCCTGCGCCTGAGCCGCATTACCCGCCAGCAACGCAAATTGCTGCACACTTTTAATTAAATCATCCAAGCGGCGCGGCTCAATTAAAAAAACCTTAAAACCCAACCGTTCTAAATGCGCTATTTTTTCAGCTGGGTTGCCACTTTGCCAGCCGATAATTAAATCCGGTTTTAATTGACTGATGCGTTCATAGTCAAAATTGGCGTAAGAACCCACGCGGGGAATTTTTTCAGCCGCAGCAGGGAAATCACTATATTCCACCGCACCCACTAACGTCTCAGCGGCACCCGCCGAGAACAATAATTCAGTAATGCTCGGCGCAAGGCTAATCACGCGCAGGGCTTTCTGCGGTAAAACAAGCGTTTTGTCGCGCACATCCACTGCACTCACCTGAGCCTGTACGGACGCAGTTAAAACCACCGCCAGCCACAGTGTTACCCACAAACGCAGCATCAACAGAAGTGCGCAACCGCCTTTTTTAATCATATTTTTCCTAATTTTTAATGTGTGTTTTTATTTTTGACGCGCAGCATTCGCGGCCCAGTTTAGGCAACAAAAAATGTCATGCATAAACACAAATAGGCACCTTATTTTCCAATGCTGCCTTTTTTATCTAACCCGGCAGGCTTAAGACTATTTTTTTCTAACCTCCATTAAGCAGTGTCCAGCGTCTACTATTGGGGAAGTTGAGCTGAATAGTAACCTAGCGTTATAACCGTTTCGATAACATTCAGTTTTTTTTGCGACTTTATGGATTAACTGGCGAATGATTTCGGCATTTTTGAGGTATTTAAGACACGGCTTATGATTAACCGCCAAAAAAATACCGACATAGCGATGGAGCCGGTGGATCGCAACCAGCTGCAAGAATTGCGTGCGCGTTTTTTAGCACTAAATGGTCTTAAGCTTCAACGTGTAAAAGAAGGCCTAACACTCACTCAACAGCAATTTTTGCGCCTGCTGCCCGTATTATTACAGGTTAATCACCCCTCATTCCCCGGTTTTGTGGATAAAACCACACCGGTCGGTGTTGTGGGGTTTGATTGGGACAAAGAAAATATCGCCGCAGCACACAGCCTAAGCCGGGGTTTTACACCCCAGCGTTTCCTGCGTGAAGAAGCCAAAATACTCAGTGTATTTCTAATGGGAAGCCTTGGCACCATAGCCCAAACGTCGCGCAGTGATTTTGATATTTGGCTGTGTTATCACCCCAAATTATCCCCCGCCGAGCGGGAAAAATTAGAGCAAAAAACATTAGTTATTAGCCAGTGGGCACAAACCCTCGGCCTTGAGGTTCACTTTTTTTTGATGAATCACCAGGCTTTTTTACAGGGTGAATCCCTACCTATTTCAGAAGAATCCAGCGGTGAATTACAGCGCATTATGCTGCTGGATGAATTTTATCGCACCAGTATTTGGCTGGCAGGCCGCCTGCCCGTATGGTGGTTGGTTCCCACTGCGGTTGAACAAAAAGGCGACTATCAACGCTACGTCGCGGTATTGTTACGCAATCATTATATTAGCGATCAAGATTATATTGATTTTGGCCCCTCAGCTTTATTCGCAGCGGAAGAATTTGTCGGTGCTGGGCTTTGGCAATTACACAAAGCCATCGAAGCACCGTATAAATCCGTATTAAAATTATTATTATTAGAAGCCTATATTAATTTTCAGGGGAATTTCTCGCCTTTAAGCCTTTTGTTTAAACAAAAAATTCACGACGACTGCAAAGATTTAAACGAGCTAGATCCTTACACCGCGCTGTATCAATATATAGAAAATTATCTACTGTGTCGCAGCGATAGCGTGCGGCTTGAAGTGGTGCGCCGCAGTTTTTATTTAAAAGTAAATCGCGGAATCTCTAAAAAAACCGGCTTAAACGGTAAATCTTGGCAGCGCGGGGTGCTTGAGCGCTTGTGTCGTCACTGGGGCTGGAGTGCCACCACCATCACTTTTTTAGACGAGCGCGCGCATTGGAATTTAAAAAATGTCATGGTGGAGAACGACGCATTAGTAGCCACATTAATGCGCTCATTTTTAGAGTTAAATAGAGCCGCACGCCAAAAAGGCCTTAACCATGATTTATGCGGGCAAGATTTTCAACTATTAAGCCATAAACTTACCGCCTCTTTTGGCGTAAAGCCGGGCAAACAATTAATGATTAATCCCGGCATTAAAAAAGATCTCTCAACCCCACATTTAACCATTAAAAAATTAACACCCAATAATTGGTCCCTGTGCGAAGGCAATACTGGCGATGCCGTGTACCAAGCCTCCAGCGTGCCGCAATTAGTGCTGTGGAGTAGCATAAATGGCATTCTCGCGGCGCACTCCCATGTTATTTGGCCCCATCAGCAGGATGTAGGTTCTGAGCGCGCCCGTATTTTGGTACACAACTGGGTGGCCCAGCAGCGCAGCGATATTCCACTCAGTGCATTTAGCCAAGAAGCGCGTATAGAAGCACTTTTGGTCATTATTAACTGGCAACCCTCAACGCCGGATTTTACCCCGGCAGCCACCAGCAACACATTAGATGTACTTAATTATGGCGCCAACCAAACAAATTTAATTCAGCGTTTAGACTGTTTTACCCGCAACAGTTGGGGCGAGTGGGCGTGTGTTTCTTTTTCAGGCGAAGAAGCCTTGGTGGAATATTTACGCTGGAGCTGGAGGGCGTTAAACGAAAACTGTTTGCAATGGATGCAGTGCGAAACAGTCGGCAGTAATTTAGGCGCTGCCTGTAGCCAGCGCACACAGCAATTAATGCGCGCATTATTTTCCTGTTTTAGTAGCCACGACATGCGTCAGCGGCGTTTTTTATTTTCTATAGGTGGCAAAAACTGTTGTATGCAGTGGCAAAACGAGGATTTATTAACGCTAAACATTTATAACGAACGGGATTTGTGGAATTTTTTATCGGTAGAACAAGAAGTATTTTGCCCCTTAATACTCGACACCTATTGCTTGCCAAACCACCCATTAGCCGTTATTTGTCATCATTTGCAACCTGGCGTCACACAATTATTTTATGCAATATCCGCGCAGGGGATTATTTTTTTTATCAGTGACGACAAAGGTGCAATGGTGCGTTTACAGCTAGAAACACAGGAAAAGCAGCAGCAATTATTGCACTGGGTTGCATTTTTACGCCGCGCATTAACCCATTGGCAGGAACAGCACCCACACAGTTTATCGGCCATTAACAGCCTGGGAATATTTGAAATTATTTCCCAGCAACAGGGGTTTTCTGTGCAACGCAAAACCGTACACTTAGAATTATCACCGCCGCTAGTGTCCGCAAGTATTGCAGGGGAATGGTCTGATGATGCGCAAATTACACTGCAATGTGCAGGGAAAACCCGCCACTGGCCCTACCTGGCCAATAGTGGCCCTATGGTGCGCAATCAATCGCGGCGTGTTATGGATGAAAAAACACAGGAAGATTCCGTATGGGACAAAATGGCTATTTGGCTGAGCGGGGAATTGCCAGCAGGGCAAAGCATTATTCGTGTGGACGATTTACGCTGGCCAGAAACATCTAAACATTGGCAAATGGCCGCACTGATTAAATGCAAATTAATGGTGGAAACCCAGTTAAATATTGCGCGCATTCGGCAGCGTAAACGCGGCGAAGTATAAGGGCACTTCGGGAAGTTAAACCGCGCTCAAATATATTCCATAACCTGCTCAGGCGCCAACCGAGATTTCGGCAACACCGCATTAAAATCATCGCCCGCTCGGCAGCCCAGCGCCACCAAGGCTACAGCAGTAAAACCCTGTGTATTTAGGTTAAGTTCGCTATTAACCCTGGCCGTATCAATGCCCTCAATCGGCACAGCATCCAACCCCAATGCAGCGGCGCCCAACAGGAAAAACCCCATATTTAAATAAAGTTGTTTCTCCATCCAATGGGTAGCATCGTTTAATGTTTGGCGGTGAATATCGGCATACATTTTTCTGCCATTGGCCACAGTATTTTTAAATTCAGGGTTTGCTGCAAATCGACCATCCTGCTCTTCCTGGGCCAACACTTGCTCTAAATAAGTATCGTCAAGATGTGTTTTAGCGCAAAACACAACACACAGGCTGGCATTGTTTATTTTGCTGGCATTACTGGCAAATACTCCATGCGCACCCGCCGCTATACGCGCTTTGCCCTCTGGCGTTTGAGCCAATACAAAATGCCAGGGTTGTAAGTTGGTGCTTGAAGGCGCAAAACGCAGTAAATCGCATAATTGTGCAAGCTGATCCTGCGGAATTGTTTTTTCCTGCGCAAACGCTTTGGTAGCGTAGCGGCTGCGCACTAGGGTGCTTAGGTTCATCGCGGGCCTTTATTATTCAATTAAATTTTCAATAAAAAATTGCACGGCTTTTGGCTTTTAAATATCTAAGCCAAAGCCGTGCGATCGGCAGGAAAAATACCTACCCCTTCATATTTTCCAATTCCACGCCTTTGGTTTCGTGTACATATTTAACAACAAAAAATATCGAAATGGCGGCACACGCAGCATAAAAACCATAGGCGCCTGCCAAACCCACGCCAGTTAAAAACATCGGGAACGTCATAGTGATACCAAAATTACACGTCCACTGGGCAAAACCTGCCACAGCTAAACCAGAGCCACGAATTTGGTTGGGGAACATCTCACCTAACATCACCCACATAATGGGGCCCCAGGAAAAATTAAAAAATATGACGTATAAATTGGCACTAATTAATGCCAGTGCGCCCATGTTGTCAGACAAACTTAAATGGCCCGCTGCATCCAAAGATGCGGTGGAAAATGCCACCGCGCAGAGCGCCAAAGTAACCGCCATGCCCACCGAGCCAATCCACAACAGCGGCTTGCGGCCTATTTTATCCACCAACAATAAGGCCGCAATACAGGCGGCAATACTGAGTGCGCCGGACACCACATTAATAAATAACGAATCATTTTCAGAAAACCCAACCGATTGCCAAAGTACCGCGCCGTAATAAAACACTATATTTATGCCAACCAGCTGCTGGAATGAGGCCAGGCCTACGCCCACCCAAACCAATGGGCGAATTTTGCGCGTGGTGGAATCAATTAAATCGGAAAGACGAGGCTGATGATGATCAGCCGCCAAAGACGCACTAATTTCATTTAATTTTTGTTGCCCAGCCGCAGCTCCGTAGAGTTTTTGTAAAACACTTAAGGCTTTTTGTGTTTTTTTTTGCGCCACCAAATAACGTGGGCTTTCAGGAATTAAAAACAAAGTGAATAAAAAAATCACAGCGGGCACAACGGCCACCCAGAACATCCAGCGCCAGGTTTCATAACCAAACCACAATGGCTCCAATGCAGAACCGGATAATTTCGCCAAAAAATAATTACTTAAAAATGCAGCGGTTAAACCGCTAATAATAGCCACCTGTTGAATCGTGGCAAGGCTGCCACGATAGCGCGCAGGTGCCACTTCGCTAATGTACGCCGGCGCCATCACGCTGGCGGCACCCACCGCTAAACCACCCAAAGCGCGATATAAAATAAATTCTAATGAGGATGTGGCAACCCCCGCCCCCCAAGCAGATACCACAAATAAAACCGCCGCCACCATCAACATACTGCGTCGGCCATAGCGGTCGGCCAACACCCCCGCCTTCACCGCACCCACCGCCGAGCCTAATAAAATAGAGGCCACATTAAAACCTGTACCGATGGAGTCGGAATTAAAAGCTACTTTTAACCCTTCCACAGTGCCGTTAATTACGCCACTATCAAAACCAAATAAAAACCCACCAATGGTGGCCACGCAGCTAATTAATAAAATAAAAACAAAATTTTCAGATGTTTGCGCAGGGGGTTGCGCGGTATTTGAGTTCGCAATTTGAGTCATAGCAGGCCTCAATCGTCAATATTATTGTTGGGTTAAAAAATCGTAAAACCCCAGGGTATTTATTTTTCCCTTCCTAGCATTAAAACGCCCATTTATTGAAAGCAGTTACTTTTAGTCATTTCTGCAAAAACAATGGTGTTCAGCACTAAGGTCTTAGGATCGTGGCGATGGCATGATAAATAAGCCTCATGCGTGACGGCGCTCTTGCGAGGCCGGGCGGACTATAGCATTTTCCCGCATGAATTCTGCGCGGAGTTTTTCTCATCTTACAGAGGCATCCTGCCGCGCAATTCTTAGCGAAACGGCCAAGCCCAGTGCTACAATCGCCGCCTTTTTTAATTCCGCGTGCTTAAAGCGGCTTAAGCTTGGGCGCATTTTTAATTCGATTGAATAATGAAGGGTAAGCGCATGCAATTTCTTGGTATCGACGTGGGGAGTTCCTCAGTTAAATTATCTGTTTTAGAGGGCGACAGCGGTAAAGCTATAGCTTCTACTACATACCCCGAATCCGAACTCTCCATTAACAGCCCCAACCCCGGCTGGGCCGAGCAGGATCCTGAAACCTGGTGGAGCTGTATTCAACAAGGTTGCGCGCAATTATTTAAAAAACCCGGCGTTGACGCCAAACGCATAGCCGCCATCGGCATTTCCTACCAAATGCACGGCTTGGTATTGGTGGACAAAGACCAACAGGTGCTGCGCCCTTCTATTATTTGGTGCGATAGCCGCGCCGTGGAACTGGGCAACAAAGCCCTGGTGGATTTGGGAGCAGAGTACTGCTTCGGCCATCTATTAAATTCCCCCGGCAACTTCACCGCCGCCAAATTGCGCTGGGTGCAGGAAAACGAACCCAGTGTATTTGCGCGCATTCACAAAATGATGTTGCCTGGCGACTACATCGCCATGAAACTCTCCGGCGAAATCACCACCACCGCATCTGGCTTGTCTGAAGGCACCCTGTGGGACTTCGAAACCAAAACCGTAGCCGAGCGCTTACTGGCGCACTGGAACATCGACAGCCAATTGCTGCCCGCCCTTTGCCCAAGCATCGGCGTGCAGGTGAAAGTGAACGCCCAGGCCGCCCAACTATTGGGCCTCCCAGAAGGCATTCCCGTCGCCTATCGCGGCGGCGATCAACCCAACAATGCCTTTAGCCTGAACGTGTTGCAACCCGGCGAAGTGGCCGCCACCGCAGGCACCTCCGGCGTTATTTACGGCGTCACCGATCAAAAAGCCGCCGACAAACACTCCCGCGTTAACACCTTTTTACATGTCACCGACACCCCAGAAGCCCCGCGCAACGGCGTGCTGGTCTGCGTCAACGGCGCAGGCCGCTCCTACAGCTGGCTGCGTCAGCTATTGGGTTCCAACGGCCACAGCATTGATTACGGCCAGCTAAACAGCTGGGCAGAAGGCACACCCGTCGGCGCCGATGGCTTAATTTTCCACCCGTTTGGCAATGGCGCCGAGCGCATCTTCCAAAACCGCACCCTGGGTGCAAGCTTCAGCAAACTGGAATTAAACCGCCACGGCGTAGGCCACATGGTGCGCGCCACCCAAGAGGGCATTGTGTTCGCCCTCAACCAAGGCTTCGACGTGCTTAAAAGCCTTGGTGGTCAATGCAACGTCGTGCGCGTGGGCTACGGCAACATGTTCTTAAGTGAAGTCTTCGCCCAAGCCTTCGCCAACACCACCCAAGCCGCCGTGGAATGCTACAACACCGACGGCGCCGAAGGCGCAGCCCGAGCCGCCGCCATCGGCAGCGGCTTTTACGCCAGCCAGCAAGAAGCCTTCGGCGGCCTGGTGAAATTAAAAGTCATCGAACCCCAAGCGAGCCTGATGGAAGCCTACGGCGAAGCCTATGGCCGCTGGGTTGACGCCCTGCCTGCGGTGTAATACTCATGACAGCAAAAACCCCATACCCGTTTTTTGAGCTGGTCACGGAAGACAAAAAAGCACGCCTTGAACTGCTCAGCCAGCACGGCGGCATTATCAACGCCCTGGTATTTAGCGATGCCAAGGGCGCCCAGCACAATGTCATCGCAGGGTTCGACAGCCTCGAAGCCATAGAGCAGGACACCTATTACCGGGGCATCCCGCTCTACCCGCTGGTGAACCGGCTGGACCAAGGCCGCTACAGCTTTGCCGGGCGCGAATACCAATTCCCAGTCAACGAAGCGGCGCGCAACAATGCCCTGCACGGGTTTATCCAGCACCTACCCGTGCAAATCTCCGCCACACAACTCACGCCACAACGCGCCCAAGCCTGCGCCATCTATGAATACACTGGCGACCAACCCGGCTACCCCTTCCCCGCCCGCATCACCATTACCTACACATTGGATTCTGCCGGAACGCTCGAACTGGAAATCGCCGTACTCAACCGCCACGATCAAACCGTGCCAGTAGGCATCGGCTGGCACCCGTACCTAACCCTCGGCGAGCCAATGGACGACCTGCAACTGCGCCTGCCCTCCTGCCAACAAGTGCTAGTGGACGAACGGTTATTACCCACGGGCAAACTGGCCGAGACCAATGCATTCAGCCAGCTGGCACCCATTAACACCACCGCCTTCGACACCTGCTTCGCACTTCAACCAGCCCCCCAGCAAGAAACCGTACTCTGGTCAGAAAGCAAACAGTGCGGGCTGAACATCTGGCAACACAGCGCCCCCGGCCAATTCAGCTACCTACAAGTGTGCATTCCGCCGGATCGCACCTGTATCGCCATAGAACCAGTCAGCTGCGGCATCAACGCCTTTAACACCCACGAAGGCCTTACCGTACTTGAACCCGGTGCCACCTTCGCCGCCCGCTGCGGTGTAAAGTGGCTAAATAGCCTATAAAAATGCTCAGCGCAGAGTGGCCAACTTAAGCCCACTCTGCGCTGCGCAGCCTCAAATGAACACAAAAGTTATATCGCCCCACACACTCCAAACAGCAATAACCACAACCACGCCCGCACGTTAAATTATTTTTAAAAATAATTTTTAAACCCATTAAGCATTATTAAAAAACACACAAAAAGAACAAATAAAGATCATGCAGATCAAAAAACAACCAATCGATAAATTATCGAAACTCGCATATTTTTATCGCGCCCACTAATTTCACAACCTAAAAACAAGCAAAAACCGCTATGTAAATCAACCTGCTTATTTTATTTGGCGCCATTTGGCAGCGCTGTAGCACAGTTTTTTGCTTCAATTTAAAAACCCTTAGAATCATTTCGCGTTGCAACCGCCAGACTCTTTTCTTTTAAGTCTTAATGTGGCATCGTTTGCTCCAGGCCAGCTTGCATGACGAGCGTTGCAGCTTCATCCGAAGCCATTAACCCTCTACAGCGGGCCGGATCTAAAAACAATAAAAGTAAACAGGCAATGGCGATCAAAGGGTTCTAAATCGTCTTGGCACAGCGCGGTTTATCCGCACTAAATGGGCAGGGTGTTACATCGGTAGTCTTGTAGGTCTGCTAAGCACATTAGTTAGCACACCTCCTTTGCATACCCAGCAACAATTCCCCACCCTCAGCCAAGCTCCGGTTAAGCACTCCCGGTATCCGCAGCACAAACCCAAACCGTTTTTGTGGTGAGGTTTTGAGCAGCAGAGCGCAAGTAAACCCGCTGAGCAATGACAGCGAATTTACAAAAAAGCGTAACCCTGGAACCCAAAGATATGTCCATCCACACCCTTGAACCTCAATAAGGCGAGTCAGCTCAATGTTAAAACGTACAAAACTATCAAGCGCAATTGTGTCGCTAATGGCAACCACCATGTTCTCTTCTATCCCAGCATTTGCGGAAGATGCAGGCGGCGAAGAAATCGTGGTTACAGGTATTCGAGCATCCTTGGATAAGTCCATGGATATCAAAAAAGAAGCCTCAGGTGTGGTGGACGCTATTTCTGCTGAAGACATCGGCAAAATGCCCGACACCAACCTGGCTGAATCTCTTGCCCGCATAACCGGCGTGTCTATCGACCGCGCTAACGGTGAAGGCTTCCAAGTAACTGCGCGTGGCTTTGGCCCGCAATTTAACCTGATTACTCTAAACGGTCGCACCATGCCGTCTACCCAGTTGAACCCAGTTGGCGGCCTAGTAAACAACCGCGCTTTTGATATGAGTAATATCGCTTCAGAAGGTGTGGCAGGCGTTGATGTATACAAAACTGGCCGCGCTTCAATCGCTTCAGGCGGTATCGGTGCTGCCATCAATTTGAAGACTTCACGCCCTCTTGATGCCCCAGGCCTGAAATTGTCTGTTGGCGGTAAAGCGTTAATGGATACCTCTAATCGCATCGGCAGCGACATGACTCCCGAGCTTTCAGGTTTCGCCAGCTGGACTGACGAAGCTGAAATGTTTGGCGCATCTTTTTCATTCTCTCACCAAGAGCGTGATAGCGCCCAGTCAGGTGTTTATGTAAACAACTGGTCAGACTACTCCGCCCCTTACTATGATTCATCTTTCTTCACCAGCACAGCAGCTGGTGCGGCTCGTGTTGTGGATGCCCCAAGCAAGGGTCAACTTGCAAACACGCCAAATGGCGTGCGTTATATCCACGGTGATTACGAGCGCACACGGGATAACATGCAGTTAACTTTGCAATACAAGCCTGCTGATAACATCACTACAACCCTTGATTACACCAGCGCTCAACAAGAATCATTTGTTAACCGTGCAGAGCTATCTTTCTGGTTTGGCGGCGGCACCTTCCCTGTAACTGACGCGCAATTCCACAAAGCACCAGTAGCCACGCCCAAGTACATTTGGCTTGAGCAAGGTGCAGGCGCAGAGCGTGACTTAGGTATTACTCAAAGCCAAGGCAATGTACAAAACAATCTTGAGTCATTGGGCTTTAATGCTGAATGGGAAGTTTCCGACGCGTTAAAACTAACCTTTGATGCGCACAGCTCCAGCAGCGAAAGCTTACCCGCTGATGGCGCCATGGCCAACTGGTTCAACATCGCCCTAGGTGCTCGCGGTGTATCTTCACAAGGCTTCACTACCGAAGGTGATTTGCCTCTGTTAGTGGGCGTGTACCAAGATACAAACGGCGGTAAAGTTCCCGGTCAATTTGACGTGGGTGATTTGGGTTCAACTGTGCGTCAAGTTAACTTCGACCGCAGCGTAACTGATGTTAGTCAGGTTCAAGTGTCTGGCCGTTTTGAGTTTGATGACAATGCCGCTGTAGATTTCGGCCTCTCTTCTTCAAGCATGGAAAACGTATCCAAATCATCTTTCTCCCAGATTCTGCTGGAAGGTGGCTGGGGCGTGAGCAAGCCAGGCGATGTTCCTGCCGATATGATGGAAGAGCTGAACTTTGCCAGTTTGTTTAGTGGTTATTCAACGTCACTAAGCCCAGCGGCAAGAGCCTTTTATGATGCCTCTGGCAAACAAGGTAAGCAGGCAACAGTATTCACCAAAGGCTTTATAGCTAAAGATGCTGCGCAGTTGGGTAAATTGCTATCTGCAAATGCAAAACTTGCTTGGGCTCCAGATCCTAACGACACAACAAACCGTACCATTAGCGAAGACGTGACGGCCCTTTTCGGTCAATTGGATCTAAAAACAGATCTAGGCGATATGCCGTTAGATATATTGACCGGTGTTCGGTACGAAAAAACCACCGTTGATTCCAAAGCACGCATTGCCAAATCGACAATAGAGTGGCAGGGCGATAACGACTTTAAAACCAATGCAGGTTCAATTGCTGATGCACCTCTAGTTTCCGGTGTTGGCGACTACCACAACGTGTTGCCCAGCATGGATGTGACCTTGCATGTTACCGATGAAATAATTGGTCGTGTCTCCGCTAGTAAAACAATTGCTCGCCCAGATTTGGATAAATTGCAGCAAGGTATTGGCTCTACCGGTTCTCCAGGTGGTGGTCCATTACTGACAGGCCTTCAAATACCGAGCGGAGCCTCTATTACCGGTACTATTGGCACCTCAAGTGATGGTAACCCTGGCTTGAAACCTCTTGAATCCAGCAACTTTGATTTGTCTGTTGAGTGGTACTACGACAAGTCTAGCTATGTGTCTGTTGGGTTTTTCAACAAAGATGTTGTTAACTTCCTCGGTGATGCACAAATTAGAAAGCCTGCCGCAGGAACCTTGGATCCCACTAGTGGCCCTCGCGCTCAAGCAGCTTTGGACAAACTGAAAGCAGACGGTATTGCAGTAACTCAGCAGAATTTATTCATGATGATGGCGGCCTTAAGCCCAGCAAATGGCCCAGGCTGCGTTAAGCAGAAAGATACCAGCCCAACACTTTGTGGCGCCCCTTTCGGTAGTGCAACATACGAAGGCGCAAACGGCTATGAAGATAACGTCAACCTGTACGGCGTAGCGGGTGATCCAGATATCCTCAACACGGTCAGAACGCCAGTAAACGCAAAACAAGCGCGTTTAACCGGTTGGGAATTGGCTGCTCAGCATTTCTTTGGTGAGACTGGTTTCGGTGTGTCTGCTAACTACACCATCGTAAATGGCTCTGTGGGTTTTGATATTAAAGCTGACCCAGGTGTAACTCAGTTCGCTCTTACCGGTTTGAGCGACTCTGCCAACCTTGCGTTAATTTATGAAAACTACGGTTTCTCTGGCCGCATCGTTTATAACTGGCGCGATAAGTTCCTTGATAACGCTGCTGTAAGCCGTAACGAGCCACAGTTCACTGAAGAGTATTCACAAATCGACTTCACTGCTGGTTACAAGTTTAACGACAGCTTCAGCATTGCTCTTGAAGGGATCAACATCCTTGAAGAAGACAAGCGTCAACATGGCCGTGATGCAGCTCAGCTGACTCGTTTGGAAATCCTTGGTGCCCGTTACGCCCTTTCTGGCCGTTACACTTACTAAGTTCAAACGTTCGTTTGATGTAAACCAAGTGCCGCTCCTCGGAGCGGCACTTTTATTTCTGGAGCAGCGGAATTTAACGCGCTCGTTTTTAAGTGTACGAGTCTATGAAAAACCTTGAAATTATTAACGCCACCCTACATAAAAATATCCGTGTAAAAAACTCCTACGCCCAAGATTTAGGCCACGGTATGGGTTCTATTATGGTGTTGCCCAGTGAAATCTTAGAGGTGCAACGCGAATACCCCATCCTATTTCGCAAACACCCAGAAACCGGGCAGTTTTTGCCTGTGGCGCTGTTAGGGTTTGAAGAACAAGAAAATTTATTTTTGAGTGAAAACACTCAATGGAACGCTAGTTACATTCCGTTAGCCATCTCCAAAGGCCCCTTTTGGGTTGGTGTAAATGGTGAAGGTGCAGATGAGCATCTGGTTATTTGCATTAACCGCGACGACCCGCGTGTAAACCAAGAGGTTGGTGAGCCGTTATTTGATGAAAATGGCAGCCCGAGTATTTATACACAAACCATCCGCCTGAATTTATTCCGGTTGAATGAAGGCATAGCTGAAACTAAAAAAATGATCGGCGCCTTTGTTGCGGCCAACTTAATTGAAACTGTAAATATGGAAGTAGAGTTTGCCAATAAAGAAGCCATTAATTTTAAAGGGGCGTACACCATAAACACCGAAAACCTAACACAGCTTAGCGCCGAACAAATAACGGCGTTAAATACAGAGGGTTATCTTGCTTTGGCGTACTTTATTGCGGGTTCTTTGGGCAATGTACGCAAGTTGATTGCGCTGAAAAACAAAAAATTGGCTGCTCAATAAAAAACCATTTGCTGCCTGTTGTTGACATAACGCAAGGTTAAAATTTCTGCCTACTGAACAATTAAGGCGCGCCCAATCGGTCTTCGCAACAACCTGAAACCCAAAACAAACCCTGAAACGAATTTAAAATGAAACCCGAAATAAAACCCACAGAAAAACCCAAAATGAAAGTGGTGATCGCTGGCGGCGGTACATCCGGTTGGCTGGCTGCTGCTGCGTTGGGCCGAGTGCTAGGTAAAACCCTGGATATTTGCCTCATCGAATCGGAAGAGATCGGGCGAATCGGCGTGGGGGAAGCCACCATTCCACCTCTGAGGAATTTCCATAAAGCGCTGGGCATTAACGAGCAGGAATTTATGCGCTCAGTGCAGGGCACTTTTAAACTCGGTATCGAATTTATTAATTGGGGGCAAAAAGGCGATAATTATTTTCACTCGTTTGGTGTGACAGGCAAAGATTGTTGGGCCTGTGACTTCCAGCATTTTTGGTTGGCCGGGCGCGAAAAAGGTTTTGCCTCTGAATTCGGCGATTATTGCCCTGAGCTAATCGCCGCAAAGCAAGGCAAAATGTTAGCGGCGGAGGATGGCGGGGTTAATTATGCGTTCCATCTTGATGCTGGCCTGTACGCTGAATTTTTACGCGCACATTCGCTAAAACATGGCGTTGTACACATTGAAGGCATGATCAAAAATGTCGCCATTAATCCACTCAACGGGCATATTCAATCCCTTGAGTTAAAAGATGGCCGCATTATTGAAGGTGATTTATTTTTAGACTGTACCGGTTTTAGGGCACTTTTAATTGAAGGCGCACTTAATACGACGTATGAACCTTATGGGCATTATTTGCCCTGTGACTCCGCCGTTGCACTGCAAACAGAATTGGGCGGAGCGCCGCGCCCTTACACTCAGGCCATCGCGCATGATTTTGGATGGCAATGGCGCATACCGCTTCAGCACCGTGCGGGCAATGGTTTGGTATACAGTAGCCGCCACGTATCCGACGACGAAGCACTGGCAACTTTAATGGGTAATTTAGAAGGAAAACCCATTACCGAGCCAAGAGCGTTTAAATATAAAACAGGGCGCCGTATAAAAACCTGGAATAAAAATTGTGTGGCCATTGGTTTGGCGTCTGGGTTCCTTGAACCGGTTGAATCCACTTCTATTCATTTAGCCATGTCGGCTATTTTGCGTTTAATTAGGTTGTTTCCACAAAACGAAGTTAAACAAGCGCATGTGGATGAATTTAATAAACAATCACAAGATGAAATGGAGCGGATACGCAATTTTATTATTTTGCATTATCATGCAACCGAACGCACTGACAGCGCATTTTGGCGCTACTGCAAGGAAATGGAAATCCCGCAAGAATTAACGCATAGAATAAAATTATTTAAAGACACTGGCGCTGTACCACTAATGCAAAAAGAGCTTTTTTTAGTGGATTCCTGGACACAAGTAATGTTTGGCCAGCGGATTATGCCCGATAGTTATCACCCCATAGTGAATATGATGAACGACAGCGAGCTGGAGCGTTTTTTGGCTGGTTTAAAAATGCACGTAGACAAACAAGTAAAGCAAATGCCTAGCCATCAAGCGTTTATTGATTCTTACTGCAAAGCTAAAATAATGTAATTAAAGACGAACTGTTAAATAAATGCGAGCAATCAAATAATGTCGGATGCAATTAAGCGTATTGTGATCGTTGGAGGCGGGTCTGCTGGTTGGCTCACAGCGGGCATTATCGCCGCTGAGCACCGAGCTAACCAGGCCAATGGAATTCACATAACACTAATTGAATCACCCGAAGTTCCACCCATTGGGGTTGGCGAAGGTACTTGGCCAAGTATGCGTTTAACCCTATCTAAAATTGGCGTTTCAGAAACCGAATTGTTTAGGCAGTGTGAAGCTTCATTTAAGCAGGGAATTAAATTTTCTAAGTGGGTGAATGGCTCAGCTGAGGATTATTATTATCACCCGCTTGTGGTGCCGCAAGGCTTTAATGAAACTGATTTGGTTTTGCCTTGGCAAACTATAAAAAATGAAATCTCCTTTGGCGATGCCGTGTGTTACCAGGGGCGTATTTGTGAACTCGGCCTTGCACCAAAACAAATAACCACACCTGAATATGCCTCCGTTGCTAATTATGCTTATCATTTTAATTCCGTAAAACTAGGACGTTTTTTGGCGGAACACTGCATTAAAAAACTGGGTGTTAACCAGGTGGTTGATCATGTGGTGGGGGTTAACTCTGCTGCCAATGGGGATATCGCGTCGTTGGTCACGAAAGAACACGGTAATATTGAAGGGGATTTGTTTATCGACTGCTCGGGCATTGGCTCGCTGTTGCTGGGCAAACATTTTAATATCCCGTTTGTTTCTAAAAAACATATTTTATTTAATGACGCCGTTCTTGCTGTGCAAGCTCCTTATGCCACAGAAGATAGCCCAATTGCCCCTTACACACTGGCTACGGCGCAGAGTGCGGGCTGGATTTGGGATATAGGCCTGCCAACGCGCAGGGGGATTGGGCATGTATTTTCAAGTGCATATACTTCCGATGAGATTGCAGCGCAAGAGCTGCGCAGTTATATAGAAGCGCTGATTGGCAAAAAAGCTGAAGAGCTGGAATTCCGTAAAATAGCCTATAACCCTGGGCACAGGGCTGAGTTTTGGACACGCAACTGTGTTGCGGTGGGGTTATCCGCAGGGTTTATTGAACCCTTAGAGGCAACAGCTTTGGTGCTAATAGAAGCGTCTGCAACGATGATTAGCAATGAATTACCCACAACACGAAGCGTAATGGACATTGTTGCCAAACGGTTTAATCAACGCCACCACTATTATTGGGACACCATTATCGACTTTGTTAAATTGCAATATGCGCTAACTAAACGAGTTGATACTGAATATTGGATTGATAATACACGGGATGAATCTATTCCTGCGCGGCTGCAAGAATTTTTAAAATTATGGCGGCATCAACCACCTAATAAATACGACTTCCCTTTAGCAGAAGAAATGTTACCCGCCGCCAGTTGGCAATATATTCTATATGGTATGGGTTTTATTACAGAGCCGCGAAGCACCAGTAAACGCTCAAGTGATATGGCGATGTTTATGCGTTACACACAAGAAACAAAAGCCTTATCCGAAAAATACAGCATGCATTTACCCCCTCACCGCGAGCTGATTAATAAAATACACCAGCACGGGTTACAAAAAATATAGGGCTAATTATGGATGCCTCACTATTTGGATTATCTTCTGACATTCAATTTGAGTGCTTAAATGTGGGTGCCGAGGCAGAGCCACTGCTTTTAGTGGATTCGCTATTCACGGGCGCCGATGCTTTAAAAAAATATGCCGTTCAAGCGGGACATTTCCCTATTGTGGAAAATTATTATCCCGGTTTACGAATGGCGGTTCCGATGCTCTATTCGGTGGCTCTGCTTAAAAATTTAGCGCCAATTATTGAAAGGCATTTTGATTGTGAACTGGCTAAAATAAAAAACATTGCATCGCGCTTCTCCATTGTTACAACCCCGCCAGGCGAATTAAGCCTGCTACAACGCATACCCCATATAGACGCACCCAGCAGAAGCAGTTTGGCGGTGGTGCATTACCTAGCCGACAGGCCCGATGCGGGCACTGCGCTGTATCGCCATAAAGCTTCGGGCTTTGAATATATTGATAGCGCGCGATACGAGGGTTATATGGCGACAATTGCAAAGCAATTCCCTAACCCCAGCATTTACCCACAAGGGTATATTTGCGGCGATACTGAAGAATTTGAAGTAATAGCCAGCTTTGAGGCCAAATTTAATCGCATGATTATGTATCGAGCCTCAAGCCTGCATTCTGGAATTATAAAACCAGATTATAACTTCGACCCAAACCCCGCTACGGGCAGGCTCACGGTTACTACTTTTGTTGAGTTTAAGAGTTAAGCTGGACCACCAAAGTATGCATAACCCAACGGTAAAAACTTCTCATAGAACCTTATCAATTCGGCTCTATTCCGCTTATAGGTAACTTTTCGAATTTGGCTGTGATGGTGCAGGATTCACGCACCGCTGTTGTTGTGTAAAGGGTTCCGTTTAGGCTGCCATCACACCCAGTAACGCTTGTTATAGTGCTGCCAGCATCGGGTAGAACTTGGTAGTACCCTATATTTCCGAAATAAAAATCAGGGCCGTTCATGAGTTTATCTGGGACAATTCGCCCAGCCCCAACAGCTTTCAAGCCAATACTTACAGGGCTGCGGTTGGATAAGAAAAATTCTGTGCCAGGATTACAGCGCCCTCCTTCAGCATACTCACAAACAACTAAGCCTTGCGTTGTTGCCTCAATAAGTTGTAACTCCAGAGGTTTTCCTTCGCGAATATAATGTAGCTTGTCTTCCTTAAGCGAATATTTAATAGACACGCCTCCGGTTACGCCATGCTCATAAGCGGTATCACCCACAATAAGCTTTCCTTGATAAAACTCCCAAACTTTTGTTTCTGCTGCCGTTGTGCGGTAAAAAGTTCCTATTGAGGAGGTTAGCCACATAAACCCAAATCGCTCTATTTTGGGCAGCCTGGTAAAACTAACAACTGAATAATCAGGAAGGAAGCCGCCTCTAATCTCTTCTTTCAAATAGAAGCGACGATCTTTTGTTGCCGCTAATAATTTATGTTTGAACGACATGTATAATTCGCAACCGTCAATCTCACCTCCCCCATAATTACAGGAGGTAAGCCACTGGCCGGGCGTGAGATAAAAAGCTTGGCTCCAAAAATTTTGCCCTTCATTCAAGGACCATGCATTCCCTAAGCGCGCCAGATCGTCAAATACAAAACCATTTTCTGAAACAACCTGCAACTCCCCATTGTCGCGCCGCCAGATTCCGGTCACATCATTCTGCGTTAAGGCTAAATTCTCTTGTTGTCGAACGAGGTTGCCGATTATTACAGTCCGTTGTGAGCTATCCAGATCGTAAGCAATATTAACAAACCTGTAGCCAACCCCAAGATCCCGAAATAAATAAAGATTTTCTTTGAATTTTTCTGAAATAACGGTTAGTGCTGTGTCTTGCAAAGACCAAGTTGCCGAATAATTGTTCCCTGGAGCGGCTCTGTATGGGCTTATTTCTACAGCGCCACCGGCACTAAAGTTATAACGAGCAGCACCGAATAAAGAATGCCCATCCCATACGCCATAAATTATTTCGGGATTGGGGGTTAATGCTTTGCTGGTATCATAAAGGCTGCCGGATATTTCGTTAACACCAAAGCCGTCAGAATACGTCAACCGACTAATTTTTATATTGTTGTCAAATCCTCTCGAAAGAGAATAGGATAATTTTGCATTTTTAATTATTACTTCTGCGCCGCGTTCATTTTTTATAGGGCTCGTGAACGTTAGTGAAATTATCGGGGATGCATAATCGCTATAATCAATCGCCCACTGAAATGGAGCTGCGAAATCAGCCCCTGTGATTTCACCTTGAAATTCTGAGCCGAATTTAAATATGAACGTTTTGCGATAGCCAACTAAAACATAGGTTCCTGATGGATTTGGCACGTGATCCCACGGTGAAAGGTCATTAAAAATCATTTTTTTTGTGTGTTCAAAAAGCTCTTTGTCTTGGTTTTTAATGTAAGCATTAAAATCTTCGTATTTGTCTTCGTTCTGCACAAAATCCAGCATGGTTTTGAACTCGTGCGGAAGGGGGAAGCGAGTATCTGTGGCGATGATTTGCAAACCTGCTGCTAAATCTAGGGATTGCCAAAATATAACCTCTGATTGAACACCCGCAAGCTGATCATCGGTAGAGATGGGTATTGTTGTTCCGTAATAGGTTGTGCGGCCCATCTCGGCATACTCTGCCGTTGTTACAACATTTATATTTAAGTTTTTATAGTTTTTCCCGGTGATAACCCCATTGTCATCCGCTAGCTTAGCGAGCGATTGAACCGAGTTAATTATTGATGCTAATTCCACGGGTGAATGTGCATCGGCTGCCCTAGCTGTAATTCTAATTGGAATGCCAGCATGCGCATTGTCAACCTTAATTTGATAACGATATTCACCTTGGGCATCCGCTTTTGTATCAAAACTCAGATCCCCGATTGCAAAATGAATATTCGCATAAGGGATTGCATCAATCAGCACAACAAATCCTTGCAAAGTCACCGTGTATTTTTTGCTTATAACTGCAATTTTATGCGTTGTTTTTGCTGTTGCTCCTTTATCATCTGTGACCACCACAGTGGCTGTAAGTATTGTATCGCTAACATAGTCGGGCAATATAAAAGTTAGCTGTGCTTTGGAGGGGTCGCCGAAAGCCAATGTTGCATCACCTTCAATTGACCATTTATAAGAGGCAATAGATCCGTCAGCATCCTTGGCATTAGCAGACAGCAACAGCGCGGTGCCTGCTGCTAGCTCTAGTGGTGCTGTAATTGTTACCGTAGGAGTTATATTGTTCGATAATTTAGGCGTTTCGCCCCCGCAGGCTGTTAGTAATGCTGCTACAAACACCAGAATAATTGTGTAATATTTCATACTTTGGAATCGCTCCGTTAAATTTTTTGATATGCAAATGGAAAACCAGCTGCGCCACTCAGCCGAGTTGAATCTGCGTGTTAAATTTATGCTGCACGCATAAAATTATTTTTTGGTGTCTCTGGAAATTGTATTTTTTGTTGGTTTTTAGACTCGCAACCCGGTATTGCCGGGCGGTTCTTTTAAAAGGCGCACTTCCGGAGGTATTCATTTATGACGATGCGTACCGACCTCCGACAAAAACCAGCGTACCGATGTGCGTGATCCAACCAGAAACCTCAGTTGAGCGCCCAAAAACTGTGTAAGCCATTGGTGTGGATAGTGAAAGCCGAAAACGAAGGACAACCTTATTGATTGTTCGAAATTTTTAACTTTCGCTAAGCGTGCCAAGGACTTGCGCAGACATGGGTGATTGAACCTAACACCCTCCGCTGAGGTTTTCAGGTTCA
>JBEGTZ010000027.1:0-12362 GCA_041179125.1 Pseudomonadota bacterium
GCTCCGCCATGATTGAGCGAATGACTTTTTCCACCGAAGCCTCATCACCACCCACTTTGGCTGTGGCAGGTTTTTCCAGGCTGGTTTTTTCCGCGCTGGCTTTGACCGAAACAGGCGCCGCTGTGACAGGCTGCGCGGTAGCTTTAGCCGCTGGCTGCGCGGTTGACTTCGCGGCAACTTTAGGTTGAACAGCCTTGGCTTTTGCTTCAGGCGCTTTGGCTTGGGCCGCTTTAGCCTTAGGCATAGCCTCTTGTTTTATAGTGGCTTGTTTGGCCTTGATAGGTGCAGCAGGCGCAGGTTTAACGGCGGCAACCTTAGTAGCCGAGCCAGCACCGGATTTAATTTTGGCGGTTTCCATAGGCTTCATGGCTGAAGTCATCGCCGCTTCCACCGAAGGCATGTTTTTTGTGATTTCTGCCAGCGTGCTGCTCAGCATACTTTCCTGCATCATATCGCCCACCTTCGCCTGGGTGAGAGACCAATACTCTGCGGCATCCTGGGTGGCACGGTTAATTTTTTGATTAATCCCCTCCCAATACGCCTGCTGTAACTCCACCCAATTACCGCCCGGCTCCGCTATGATTTTTTGCGTAAAAGCGAGGCTATCGTTAAAAATATCCGACACCAGCGCTGTTTGCTTACTGGCTAAGGCTTCAAACGTCGATTGATTTAACGACAGCAAATCCTGCATGGGTTTAAAGAATGTTCCAGCTTGATCCAGAAATTGTTGGTACATAGAGCATCTCCTCATGGATAAACAGTTCAGTCACTAACGGCTTAAATGTATAAGCCAGTATTGGATAAAAAACAAAAAAAAAGCCCGGCAAGGCCAGGCTTTATAGGTGTTTTTTTAGAACTATTGCACAACAGTGGCGTTTTTAATCACTTTACCTACAGTCTCAGAGGTAGAAGTGAATGTTTGATAGGCTTCTGTGGAAGCGGCTACCCACTTTGATTGCAGGCCTTCTAAATAGGATTTTTGTGCTTGGTAAATGCCAGAGTAGTCTTTCTGAGCGCTTAGGGTTTTAGCAAAAGCCACGCTGTCGTTAACCAACTCACTGACGAAGGTTTTTTGCTTTTCAGCAGCTTCTTCAGCCATTTTTGCGTTTAAAGTCATTAACTCGCTGAAGGGTTTCATAGCGGTTTGGGCTTGTTCAAAAAATTTCTCGTACATGGTCGTCTCCTCGGTAGGTAAATTGCAGAACTCCAACCTCAAGCTGCTGCATTGCAAAACTCAACTGAAGTGTAAACAGCGTCTCCAGCAGCGTCAAGCTTTTTTGCTGCGCTGCAATAAATAATTAATACGGGTAGCTTACCTAGAAACCTCAGTTGAGCGCCCAAAAGCTGTGTAAGCCATTGGTTCGAATAGTGAGTGTTAAAAATGAAGGGCAACCTTATTGGTTGTTCGAATTTTTAACATTTGCTAGGCGAATCAAGGGGTTGCGCAGACTTGGGTGATCCAACTGAGGTTTCTAGGTTTATTCCTTAGGTGGCTCGCCGGGTTTCGCCGATGCGCCTGTGGCCGCAGCGCCAAACCCTGGGCCTGTAAAGCTGCGCCATACATTCATGTTTTGCTCCATCAGCTGATTAAACACGGTCAGCGGGGAGGCTTTATCCAGCAAGCCGTGCATCATATTTTGCAATGCGTCTTGGCGATCCAAAAAAGTGGCCACGCTCTGCTCTAAATACTGGCTCATAAAACCCTGTAAATCACTGCCGTAAAAACGGATCAATTGTTTGAGCACGGTTTGGGTCAAAAGCGCCTGCCCTTCGTTGCCTTCCTGCTCGGTAATAATTTGCAACAGGATGCTTTTGGTGAGATTTTCGTCGGTTTTAGAATCCACAACTTGAAATTCTTGGCTCGACATCACCAAGGCTTTAATGGCTTCAAGGTTGATGTACTGACTTTTTGAGGTGTCGTACAACCGCCGATTCGGGTATTTTTTAATAATGATCATGCTAGGGCCTCAGTTCAATTCCAGTGAGTATAGACGAGGAGCGGTATCTCCTATGCCTGGTATTTATTTACAGGTTCTCCAAACGACGTTTGACATACGCCCCCGGTGCAGCCTCTAAAGAGCCGCCCGCGTGAACAGGCTCAACACAACGCAGGCCCAGGCTGTGCTGCCGCAACCAATGCTCCCAATCCAGCCACCAAGAACCGGGTTTCTCCTCGGCCTGGGTCAGCCATTGGTCTGCTTGCTTGGGCAGGTTAGGCGCTACCCAATGCGGGTATTTACCGCTTGCAGCCGGGTTGATAACACCGGCCACATGGCCGGATTCCGTCAACACAAAACGCACTGGCCCACCTAATAATTTGGCGCTTTTAAACGCCGCTTGCCACAGCACTATGTGGTCGGCACGGGCCGCCAAGCAATAATTGGGTGTGGTAATAGCGCTTAAATCAATCGCCTGGCCGCCAATATTTAACGCACCGGCTTGTTTCAGTTTGTCTTCAATGTACATATTTTTGAGGTAATACAAATACGCCTTGGCCGGTAAATTGGTGGAATCGCTGTTCCAATACAAAATATCAAACGGCATAGGGTCTTTGCCTTTGAGGTAATTTTCAATAAAAAATGACCAAAAAAGATTATTTTCGCGCAGCAAACTAAAACTTAATGCCAACACACGGCCATCCATATAGCCCTTGGATTCCACGTTTTGTTCCAATAAAGGCAACAAGGTGCCCGAAATATACGCACCTACTTCACCGGGTTCAGAAAAATCAAACAAGGTGGTTAAAAATGTGCAGGAATTAATCCGTGTATCACCCAGCGCGGTTAAATAACTTTGTGTAATACCTAATAAAGTGCCACCCACGCAATAACCGGCTGCTTGAATATGTTCTGCGCCAGTAATGCGAATAATTTCATCCAACGCCGCTAATACACCCTCGCTCATATAATCGCTAAATTCTGTATTGGCGTAGGTTTCATCCGGGTTCACCCAGGAGATCATAAATACTTCATAACCTTTATCCACCAGCCATTTCACCAGGGATTTACGCTCGTCTAAATCCAGAATATAAAATTTATTGATAAACGGCGGCACAATTAACAGCGGAGTGGCGGCCACTTCATTGGATGCAGGGAAATAACAGATTAATTCAATCAGTCTATTTTTAAATACCACCTCACCGGGTGTGTAGGCCAGCGTTTCCCCAAGGGTAAAGGCGTTGATGTCCACCTGGGTAATTTTAAACGCTTCAGTGGGGCTGTTTTCTAAATCGCGCATAAAATTGTCGATACCACGCGCCAAGCATTCGCCTTCCGTTTTTAAAATTTCCCGGCACACTTCCGGGTTAGTAAAAACATAATTGCTCGGCGCCATAGAATTAACCAATTGGCGCGTATAAAAACGGACTTGCTCGCCCATTTTTCCATCTTCAAACTCTAACGCTTCTACCATTTGATTGACGTATTCGGCGTTTAATAAATAGGCTTGTTTAATATAGTTAAATACCGGGTTTCCCTCCCAATCGCCGTCGCTAAAACGCTTATCGGATTTCTCCTCCTGCACCATAGGTTCTAACATTTCCCCCATAAACACACGGCTGGCGTTTTGCCACAACAATTGTTGTTTTTGTAGAAAATCAAATTGTTGCTTTAAAAATACTTTGGTATCCAGCTTAACCCCGGAGGATAAAACATCGGCTATTTTATCCGAGTGCGAAAAAGGATTAATTTCAGCTTTAACCTGGCTGGATAACACACGCTTGGTGACTTCGCCAATCATGTCGTTAAATACCTGGCTAAATTTAGTCAAGTAGCCTAGCACTTCGATTTTTTCTTCTTGAGTCATAGTCACAATTCAGCCATGCCATTCAATTAATTAATTAATTAAGGGGCGCCTGCGGACATTCAATCTTCGCACGGATGAAGGAAATTTGTGCGATGCAAATAACTGAACAAACACGAGCATAACGAAGTGCCCACACAAACACTAAACTTGCAGAGGCGCCCGAATATATTTATTTAACCGTCCAACCACCGTCCAACACCAGCGCCTGTCCGGTCATGTTTTTAGCCGCTGGAGAAATTAAATAACTCACCGTACCCGCCAATTCAGCAAAGCTAATAAAAGCTTTTTTCGGCATGGGTTCCAGCATAATGTTGTTAATAACTTCGTCCTCAGAAATTCCATGCTGCGCCGCCTGTTGGCTAATTTGTTGGTCTACCAACGCGGTTTTCACATAGGAGGGGCAGAGGGTATTAATGGTGATGTCATGCGCGGCTGTTTCTAAGGCTATGGTTTTAGAAAAACCAATTAACCCGTGTTTGGCGGCCACATAAGCACTTTTAAATGGCGAGGCAATTAAGGCGTGGATGGAGCCTATATTAATAATACGGCCAAAATTATTGGCTTTCATATTCGGCAGACAACCGCGTGTGAGCATAGCCGGGCCGACTAATAAAACATCATTTAATAGGCGCCATTTTTCCACGGGGAAGTCTTCTAATTTTGCAACATATTGCAAACCTGCATTATTAATTAACACATCAATACGAGGGAATTGCGCCAGGGTTTTATCAATATCCGCTTGCGAGGCCACATTTAATTCCCAGGCTTGAGCCTTTAAACCACGGGCCATTAATTGCTGTGCGGCTTGTTCGGCGGCGTTTAAATTCAGGTCGCTAACAATAACCTGATGGCCTTCTTGCGCTAAGTGTTCGCTGATAGCAAAGCCAATACCGGAGGCGGCACCGGTGACTAAAACAATACAAGACATAGCCTGCTCCTAGTGTTCAAACGCATTAATGGTGGCTTGGATCCAGGCGGCCAATTTGGCTGGCTGCAAGGGTTTTAATAGTGTTTCTGGCGCGGGGAGTAAATCCCATTGCACGGTCCACACGGCACTTTGGCCTGGGGCAAGGGTTTGATAAATGCCCTGCTGTTCCACTTCGATATAAGGCTGGGCCGCGTCGCCGTGGGCGTAGATTTCTATTTCGGCCTCACCGGGGGCCTCGTTTTTAGTGGGCACTTTGGCAAAGCGTTTGAGCAATACCAGGCCTTCAAAAACATTAGCCAGCCAACCTTCGCTGCCGCTGATAAACGCCTTTTGATGTTCACCTTTTTGCTGCTTAACCTGATATTCACACCACCAACAGGCGCCATCGTGGCTCATGGCTAAGGTGGATTGCGCTTGGGGGGTGGATTTGCCTAAAAATAACGTAACACCGCCGCCAACACGGGTGATTTCCCAGGGCGCAAGGCTCAATGCGCCGGGGCTGTGATTGGTGTGGGTGTATTCCACCGCAATGCCCGCCCCACGGTTAAAAAAACGTTTTTGCACGTGCAGATGCGTTTGCGGGCAGATACTGCTTTTAATAATTAATTCAGCGGGGGATTGTTTAACAATTGAGTAGGGGTTTGCATCCAGCGCCGCTGGCGGCGGCCAACCCCAGGAGGATTGCGGGCTGGGCCAGTAGGTGGAGCCCCAAGTGGGCTGCCCGGTATAGAGGCTGTTTTTGCCCTGGTGTGAAAACTCAGTAATTCGGCCACCGCAGGCAGCATCAACGGCAAACCCTAGCGGGCCATTTTGTAATCGCAGCATCTGTGCGTCCAAGGCTAAATAAAGGGGCCGCCAGTATACACAATTGCTGCATAGCGACAGTTTGTGGCTATAGCCTAATGCCCCCAAAGGGAACGCTAATGGCGCAGAACAAAGCTGCAAAACCCACTGCTACCGCAAAGGCATCCTCGCCATCTTCCATGAACGGGGCAGCCCGGTGCAGGAGCGCGTGCTTACTGAGTGGAGTAAGTTCAACATGACAGGAACAGATTTGCACACCGAAGGCGCCGCAGCGCGTCTCAGGACTAGGCGTGTAAGAGGCGGATTTACGATGCTAAGCTGGGGCGGTTTGTAGGTTGGTGGTGAGCCTGCGAACCCCAACATTCCATCTGTCCGGCAAGATTAAACCTAGAAACCTCGGTTGATCGCCCAAAAGCTGTGCCATCCATTGATGTGAATAGTGAAAGTTAAAAATGAAGGGCAACCTTATTGGTTGTTCGAATTTTTAACTTTTGCTAGGCGCGTCAAGGGGTTGTGCAGACTTGGGTGATTCAACTGAGGTTTTTAGGTTAAACCTAGAAACCTCAGTTGAACTCGTAGCGAGAGCGACTAAGACGCCGAATTTGCAGCGTTTTTTGCTGAATTTTGGTGAAAGCAGTAGCCACCTCTACGGTGAGCCAAAATTCAGCAAAAAACGCTGCAAATTCAAGTGTTAGGCGTTCGCAGTAGAGTTCAACTGAGGTTTTTAGGTTAAAAAGCGCATATAAAAATTAATCCCAATTTATGTGCTAACCGATGGCTGGGATGTTGGGGTTCGCAAGCTCACCCCAACCTACGAACTCGGGTTTAGTTTGCAGGTATCCGTTGCCACTCAACGTTTCCGTTTCAGCCTTCTGCATGTGTTAGCGCACACCAACCCAAGCAGGGCAAGAAGTGACTGAAACCGTCGCCTAGCTTTAAGTTTTTTTGCGCCTGGATGCTCTGTACCCCGCGCCTGAATGATCTGCGCGCCAGCCAAAATGTCAGCGGTTCAAAACAAAGGGCAGCTGGTCACAAACCGAGCAATTAGATGCCGTTTAAAGATTCGCTGGAACGGTTTCTGCTGCCTGGGCTAGATCAAGCGCCCGGCGCGATCTGGTTAACAACTGTACACGTTGGTCGGCGGGGCGGGGATTTCTCACCCATACTGGTAAGTGAATATGTCTTTGCGGGGGTTTTATATGTTGCAGCAACCATTGAATCGGCGTTTCTGGCCGGGTGTGTTACTGGTGCTGGTGAGCAGCTTATGCCAGGCGGATAGCTGGGAGCAGGCTAAGCGTATGCACGACCGCCTCGCCGGTGTGCCGGCCTCGGAAGCGGTTTTGAAAGAGATGAAAGGGCTGATTGAGCAGAACCAGGCCACCGAGGCGGCTTATAAAGCGATGGACAACGATGCCTTCTACCGCGTGACGTTAAAAAATTGGGTGGCGCCTTGGACTAACCGGGAGCAAAACCAGTTTATTCCTTTGAATGATTACATTGCCACGGTGATGGGGTATGCCCTGGATGGCCGGGATTTTCGCGGTATTTTGTCTGACGATTGGGTGTATGTGGGGCAGGGTGTAACACCGGCTTATGCACTCAACAACAATGCGCATTATGAGGCGTTGGAAAACAGCAGCTTGAGCCTTAAAACGGCGTTAACTCCGGTGAGCCAATCTTCCTTGACAGGCTACGCCGGGGCCGCCGCTGGTGTGATGACCAGCCGGGCCGCCGCAAAAAGCTTTTTTATCGCCGGTACCAACCGCGCCATGTTGCGTTTTACGCTGATGAACCACCTCTGCCACGACCTTGAGCAGCTGCACGATGTAACCCGTGTGCCCGACCGCATCCGCCAGGATGTTTCCCGCTCGCCCGGTGGTGATGCGCGTTTGTTCCTTACCGGCTGCATGGGCTGCCATAACGGTATGGATCCTTTGGCTCAAGCCTTTGCTTATTACAACTATGAATACGATGCCGACACCGACACTACCGGTGAGAATGGCCGCATTCGCTACAACGCGGATGGTGTGGCCGACCCTAAAACCAAAACCCGTGTGGTGGCTAAGTACCACATTAATAACACCACCTTCCCCTACGGGTATGTGACCACTGACGACACCTGGGACAACTACTGGCGTGAGGGCCAGAACGCAAGCCTGGGTTGGGCAAGTGGCGGTGGGCACGGCCAGGGTGCGTCAGCTTTAGGCCGGGAGCTTGCGAATTCTGAGGCGTTTAGCCAGTGCCAGGCGAAAAAGGTATTCAAGCAGGTGTGCCTGCGGCCGCCTGAGAGCGGTAAGGATTTTACGGCGCTCAGCGATATGGTTGCGTCATTTAAAGCCCAGAACGGCCAGTTAAAAACCTTGTTTGCCGCTGCGGCTGTTTATTGTGGGGGTGCTCAACCATGAGCCATTTAATGAAACGTATCGCTTTTTGTACCAGCCTGGCGGTTGTGTTGGTGTTGACTCAGGCCTGTAGTGGCGGCAGTGGCAAGCGCACCCAGCGCATCGCCCCTGCCCCGGTAATTAAAGACGAGGCCACCATTGCCGAGTACACCGGCAAGGTGCCCAACCAGCAGGTGCAGCGGTATATCGACAATTTTTGGTCCCACTTGGCTAACCGCACCTGCGGCAATTGCCACGGGGCAGAAGGTACGGCGCCACGTAAATTCCTCGACGGCAAAAACATTCAAAACGCCTACGATGCCACCTTAAGTGCGGTGGATTTAACCACGCCGAGTAAATCCGCCTTGGTGGCCAAAATGACGGCCACGCCCGCAGGCCACAACTGTTGGGCGGCCAGCAGCCAGGTGTGTGCGGATGCTATCAAGCTATTAATTGAAAACTGGGCGGCGTCCGAAAAAGGCGCGCCCAGCTCCGCCACTGAAATTGTCCTGCAAGTGCCTAAAACCCTAGCCAAGCTGGATAGTTTGCAGTTCCCCGACAGCACTGAAAGCTACGCGCCGCTGTACAACGACATTCTGCGTAAATACTGCGTGGGCTGCCACACACCGGAGGCCTTGCAAGCTCAGCAGCAACAGCCTTATTTCGCCTCGCCAGACATCAAGGTTTCCTACGCCGCCGCCAAGCCCAAAATCAATTTGGATAACCCGCAGTTGTCTGGCTTCTATCAAAAAGTTGCAGGCATGAAACACAACTGCTGGTACAACAGCGATTGTGTTAAAAGTGGTGATGAACTGCTGGCAGTTTTAACGGCTATGGCCGCTGAGATTAAAGCCAAAGGGAGTGATGTGAACCCCAGCGCAGGCCCACCGGCTAGCGGTGTGGTGGATTTTGCCAACGCCCAAGTGGTGAGCACGGGCGGGCGTTTTGATGCCAATGTGATTGCGCTTTACACCTTTAAAGAAGGCAAAGACGATGTGGCGTTTGATTCCAGCGGCGTGGCGCCGGACTTAAACCTGCGCCTGTCCGGCGACTACCAATGGGAGGCCGCCTGGGGGGTTAAATTTAACGCGGGCCTGAATGGTGTTAAGCCCAATGGCCGCGCCCAAGGCAGCGTGGAGGCCAGCAGTAAAATTGCCAAACACCTGCGCGCCTCCGGTGAGTTTGCCATCGAAGCCTGGGTGGTGCCGGGCAATGTGACCCAAGAAGGCCCGGCCCGCATCGTAAGCTTCGCCAGTGACGACAACCATCGTAACTTTATGCTCGGCCAGCACATCTACAACTATGTGTTTGATAACCGCACCGAAGGCAGTATGGCCACCGGCGTGCGCCTGCAAACCGCAGATGCCGCTAAGGTGCTGCAAGCCACGCAACAACATGTGGTGGTGAACTACTCCGCCACCGACGGCACCACGATGTATGTGAACGGTGAAAAAGTCGCCTCCGCCAAAGCCAGTGACACCCCCAGCCTCAACCCCTACGACGAGAGCTTCGCCCTGGTGTTAGGCCGCGAGGTTTCCGGCAACTACGGCTGGGCGGGCACCTTGCGGATGCTGGCCATCCACAAGCGCCCACTCAGCGCACAACAAGCTAAAACCCATTATGAAGTGGGCGTGGGGCAGAAGTTTTTTATGCTCTTTGCGGTGTCAGAATTACTCGGCAACACCATTCCCAATGCCTTTGTGGTGTTTGAAGTGCAGCAGTTCGACAGCTACGCCTACCTGTTCAACAAACCGTTTTTTATCAGCCTGGACCCCGCCGCACAGCCCGCCAATATTCGTATCAAAGGCCTGCGCATTGGTGTGAATGGGCGTGAATCCATGATCGGCCAGTCCTTCGCCAACCTGGATACCACCCTCTCAGCGGCCAACTACAACGCCAAATCCGGCACGCCGCTGTCCAGCATCGGCACCTTGGTGGCGCTGGAAAAAGGCCAGGGGTTTGATCAGTTCTACCTCACCTTTGATGTGATTGGCGATAAAACCAGCCAACGCGCGGCGGACACTCACATAGTGCCAGCCCCCCCGGTCCCCCTCGAAGCCCCCACGCAATCGGACATTGGCGTGCGCACGTTTGGTCAAATTAACGCCTCCCTAGCCCTTATGACCGGCGTGCCCGAAGCCGATGTGCGCGTCACCTATGAGCAGGTGAAACAACAATTGCCCGGCCAAACCGCCGCCGATGGTTTTGTGGCCGCCCACCAAATGGGCATCACCCAACTGGCGGTTAAATATTGCAATGTGATGGCCAGCAGTGCGGCCTACCGCAGCGCCATGTTCCCAGGCCTGGATATGAGCCAAAGCCACTTCGACGAGCCATCCAAAACCCTCATCAAACAACAATTGATGAAGGCCCTGCTGGCCCACGGCGTGCGCGAAGATAGCAGCCCCATGCCGAACCAGCCCAGTGCCGACGAGGTGAATAAAGCCCTCGACCCACTGTTTGCCACTATGGCCAGTTGCACCAGCGACTGCGCGAAAAAAACCCTCACCGCCGTCTGCGCCGCAAGCCTTGGCAGCGCCGTGATGCTGATCCATTAATCGGGGAAGTTGTATGAAATCCAAAACACCTATTGGCTTAAACGAACCCTTAAAACTCGCCGACCACCCCAAACCCCGCACCCGGCGCGAGCTGATCAGCCAGGGGTTTCAGATGGGAATGGGGACTTTGCTGGGCGGTTCGGTGTTGAGTTTGTTCGGTGCGAATCCAGCCCATGCACAGCTCTCTGCCGATTTACTTGAAACATTAAGGATCAAAGGTTGTGGCGTTAACGCAGGCGGCTCCAGTGCCATCCCGTTTATCTGTTTTGACCTAGCAGGCGGCGCGAACATCGCAGGCTCCAACGTATTAGTCGGCGGGCGCGGCGGCCAGTTAGATTTTTTAAGCACCGCAGGCTACCGAAAACTGGGCTTGCCCGGCGACCAACTGCCCGGTCAAAATAACCCTGACCTGTTGAGCAACACAGGGTTTTTCTACGATGATCGCCTAGGCCTTGCCTTCCACAGCGACAGCGCCCTACTCAAAGGCATCATGAAACGCTCCACCATCGGCACCTGGCCGAACGTAGACGGCTGCGTCATCGCCGCCCGCTCCGAAAACGACACCGGCAACAACCCCCACAACCCCATGTACGGCATCAACCGCGCAGGCGCCAACGGCTCGCTCTTAGCCCTGGTCGGCTCCCGCGCCACCGATTCCGGCGGCAACTCCATGTCACCGGCCATGATGATCAACAACGCCGTGCGCCCCACCAAAATCGACCGCCCCTCCGACGCCCGTGGCCTGGTGGATGTAGGCGATTTAATCGGCCTGCTGGCCAAAGACGAAACCGTCGCCGTGATGGAAAGCATGTACCGTTTGAGTCTCGCCAAACTGGGCCGCAGCTCCACCCAGCTGGATCTCACCACCGACGCCCTAATCAAAAAAGGCCTTGAATGCGGCTACCTAAAAAGCGCCTATTTAGCCTCCGAATTCGGCGACCCCAACAGCCTGGATCCTCTTTTAGACGACAACCTAAAAACCATCTTCAGCGCCACTGAACTTGCCTCCAACGGCGAATACGCTAAAACCGCCTCGGTGATGAAGCTCGTCACCAGCGGCTACGCCGGTGCAGGCACCATCACTATGGGCGGCTTCGACTACCACACCGGCGACCGCACCACCGGCGAAATGCGCGACTTCCAAGCCGGAGAATGCATCGGCGCCTGTTTAGAATACGCCCGCCTAAAAGGCACCCCCCTGATGATTTATGTCTTCAGCGACGGCTCGGTATTCAGCAATGGCGATGTAGACAACGGCGCAGGCGGCAAGCTGGTATGGACCGGCGACAACCAACAGGGCGCCGCCTCCTTCTTTTTGGTGTACAACCCCAACGGCAAACCAACCCTTGCCAGGCAAGATGTAAACGGCACCTACGCCCACCGCCAAATCGGCTACATGGCGGCTTCGGGCGATGTAGACACCAACTCCAGCTCCGCCGCCAACAACGTCAACCTCTTAGTAGAAACCGTCATCCTCAACTACATGGCCTTACACGGCCAACAAGGATTGTTCGCCGACGAAAAATACTTCCCTCGCCACGGCCTAGGCAGCAGTGCCAACTGGGCCAGGCTCACCGCGTTTAACTCGATAAAAAGCCAAACCTAGCCCCAGCCCAAACGTAGGGTGGGCAAGCGTGCTTGCCCACCATTCCTACCTAAACCACAACACGCACTTCGATAAAAGGCCAATCCCACACGCCCACCAGGCGGCGTGGTTTTTAACCTAGAAACCTCTGTTGAGCGCCCAAAAGCTGTGTAAGCCATTGATGCGGATAGTGAAAGTTTAAAATGAAGGGCAACCTTATTGGTTGTTCGAAATTTTAAACTTTTGCTAGACGTACCAAGGGGTTGCGCAGACTTGGGTGATCCAACTGAGGTTTCTAGGTT
>JBEGTZ010000028.1:0-22730 GCA_041179125.1 Pseudomonadota bacterium
AGACTATCTAAGTGAATTTACCGGGCAAAATTTAACAGCCACCACTCAGGTAAAATCAACTTTATTATTAGAGTCGCCCGATACAACATATCGCCGCGCTTCTCTTTTACTGACAGGAAAAATACCCAGCAACCAAATGCTTATATCACTTCGTTCTGCCGATGAAAGTATGCTGCGTAAAAATTTAAACAACTTACTTGAAGATGCAAATTTTAAAGAATTTATTAAACGTGGCGCGAATGATCAATTATTGGTGCGCAGCTTGAACACCACCAAAGTTTATTTGGATGACCTTATTTATTATTACCCAATATTTAACCAAAAATATAGATCCATCGACCCGAAAACCCAATTGGAAAAATCTGACGATGTGTATGGGGCCGCCGTATTAAATGAAATGGCCGAAGCTCCTTTAGAGTTGATGGCCCATGTCATACAAAATAACCTACCCTATACCGAAGTGCTTACAGCACCTTACACAATGGTTAGTGAAAAAACTGCCGAAATTTTTAAAACCGATTTAACACCACCATCAACAGGCAGTTTTGTACCGGCAATTAACAGAGGCCAGCATATTTCAACCGGGCCTAGAACCCTACCTAAAAATGATTGGGAGGCATCCAAGGCTATTACTATTCCTCATGCGGGAGTTTTATCGGAACCTGCTTTTTTACAGCAATATCAAAGTACCGCAACCAATCGAAATCGAGCACGCTCGCGCTGGGCGTATCAACATTTTCTAGGTGTAGATATAGAAAATTCAGAAGCGCGCACCATTGACTCTTCTGCACTTACAGATGCAGACAACCCCACATTAAATAATGCAGCCTGCACTGTGTGCCATAGCCGGTTGGATCCACTAGCGGGTGCTTTTCAGAATTTTGGAGCGCACGGAACATTCCGTGATCAAGCCTGGGGGTTAAATTCATTAGATGATGCCTATAGAAAATCCAAACTTTATAAACCGGGTGATGTTTGGTATTCCGATATGCGCTCAGCAGGGTTTGAACAAACCTTAACAACGGATACGGTTAACTCACTTAACCAAGCCGCAGTTTTAATCACACAAGACCCACGCTTTGCTGCGGGCGCAGTAAAGTTTTGGTGGCCTGCATTTTTTGGTGAGGCCATGTTTGAAGATGGATTAAGTGCAACACAATACAATGCCAAATTATCGGCACTCGATTATTTTTCTAATTCATTTGTGAAAAATAATTACAATTTAAAACAGCTTATTGTTGAGATTTTAATGAGTGATTGGTTTCGGGGGCAGGCTCCAGTGACTGAGGCAACAGAAAGCTCCGCCACGTATACGGGTGGAAAACGCCTTTTAACCCCCGAAGAGCTTTATAATAAAACTCTGAGCCTTTCAAACGTTGAAGATACTAATTTATTAAAAGGGCTTAAACTTAGTTTTGGCGGAATTGATTCTGTTGGTGCAGCCAAACGCCAGCGTGATTTAAGCCATGTGATGCTGCGCGCAGCAGAACGCCATGCACTCTCAAAAAGCTGCTCAATTATTGCAACTGAATTTAACAAGCCCAAAGAAGAGCGTAAGTTATTTACCCTGGTTGATCGAACTAGCATTCCCAGTAGCGCTTATCAAACCACCCAGGTTTTTGAACAAACCACTGCCAATGATATTTCCTGGTCTATTCCTGTTGTGGCCGCACCAGGACAACAGCTGAATTTTATCGCCACACAAACCAAAAACATACAGACTGATGCAGCGCTGGACACGGTAATTTTAAATAAATTACATATTATTAAACCTGACGGTAGTGTTTTGGTAAGCGGCGCCACGGGGGATTTATTTAATCAATATGACTGGATAAACGGCAACCCTATGGGTGGGAAATCCACACCATTTAATATTCGAAAATCCAATGCGTTGCGCATAGATATTCCCGTGAATCAAAGCGGCGTATGGCAAATTAAGCTGAATGTTACCGCACAAACAGCCGGTAATCAGCTTGAAATTAGCCTAGCACCCACCGTATTGGTAGCTCAAGCCAGCGATGCCAACACACAAAATTTCCGCACGCAAATTGCTTCATTAATTGAGCGTTTTCACGGAAAATCACTGTCAATTGATTCTGATGAGGTTTTGCAATATACCGATTTATTTATTCAGTTGCGACAAAATAAAATTAATCGCAAGACGGGTAATGCATTAACGGAAACGAATATCTCATGTGATTACAATGCTAACGGTGTGTCATGGAGCCAATGGGCTGCCGACCCAACGGCTAGTCTTAGCGCTTGGCGCTCATTAATTACGGCCTTGATGGCTGATTACAATTACATTTACGAGTAGTTATTACTATGAATCGCCGCAGTCTACTCCGTTATTTAGGTTTAACCGGTTTGAGCATGGCATTGCCATTGGCTCCTTACCGAGGGCTAGCTAATGATAGTGTAAATAATAAGGGATTTTTTTATATAAACTTGTTGGCCGGTGGTGGTTGGGATGTAACCAGTTTTTGTGACCCCAAAATAAATCAACCCAATGAAAAAATAATTAATAATTGGGCATTGGATACAGAAGTGCAAAAAGCCGGAAACATTTCGTTTGCCCCCATAGGAAACAATGCGCGTTTTTTTAAACAACATTTTGACAAAATGTTGGTAATAAACGGTATTAATAGCCGCACTAATGCCCATATGGCTGGGCGCTTATACAACAATACCGGTTCGCAAAAAAATGGTTCGCCTCACTTATCTGCTTTACACGCGCATACACAAAACCAAGGGTTGGCGATGCCATTGATGGTCTACGGTGAAGTGTTAACAGCGAGCCTTATTGCGCCAACAAAGCTATCAAGGGATACATTCCAAATAATTGACCCGAATATTCGCTATCCGGGACAAAGCGCTTTATGTTTACCCAATGATGATTTAGCAACAATTAAAGCCTTGCAGGCTGAGCGCGCGCAAAATTTAAAAGGGGGGCAAAAACAATTGGCTAAGCAGCAACAACAAATTAATGAATATTATGATGCGGTATTTGCCAATACCGATGGGTTTAAAAATTATTCGGCGCTTTATTCAGGCCTTAATGAGGGGGAGTTTGTTAAAGATAATTACACCGACGCGTTAAAATTTGCACTCACTGCGTTTACAAGCGGCCTGGGTACTACAGCAGATATTACAATCAGTGGATTTGATACCCATGATAATCATGATACGCGGGGGCTTAAAGCGCTAGATGAACTGACCAATGCAGCGGGTGTTTTATGGCATTTTGCCGAGCAGCTTGGTATTAGTGAGCGCCTGGTTGTGAGTATCACCAGCGATTTTGCGCGTACACCTTTTTATAATGACGGCAAAGGTAAAGATCATTGGTCTTACGGCAGTATGATATTAATGCAAAAAAATGCGCCCTGGGCGAATAGGGTAGTGGGTAAAACCACGGAACTGCATAAGGCGCTAAAAATAAATCCACAAACACTTCAAGTGGATGCAAATGGTGTTGAATTAGAGCCCAGCCATATTCATCAAAATCTACGCACTTGTTTGGGTGTCGCGAATTATGCAGTGAATCAACAATTTAAATTAGAAACCACCACACCGGTGGATTTTCTTAATTCAACGGCGCAAACCCTCTGAAGTTTTTAGGGGTGTGCTTGATGTTCGGCGCAATGGTCGCTTACACCCACTAAAAAATGTCCGGGTTCTTCTACTCGATAAATATTGGCAGAACAGGTGCCTTCAGGTGTATTTGCTGTGCAGACGGGCATTAAAAAATGCTTTAACCACGCATTATAATGCTGCTCACTAACGCCGAGCTTTTGTGCTGTGTACGCGCAGGGTGATGCTAGAAAGTCTGCTAATTCACCCATTGGAATTTGTATTGGCGTAAGACCTGCACGGTAGTGAACAAAACGAATGCCATGATCAGCTAACAGTTGTAAATATTCAATAATCCCTTCATGGGCGACTGGATGTTCGTTTTGATCGCGCAATTGATTTAACAACTGTTCTTCACGCTCACTGCGATAGAGCAGTTCAATTTCTTTGCGCTGTAATAACTCGGCAAAGTCTTGTGTGGCTTCATGTACTGCGGAGGCGATTTCTGTGTTGCTCACAGCGCTTAATTGGGTTTGAGCCACCAGGCTTAATTGTTGTTGTTCAAAGCGAATGAGTTTGTGCTCGTAATAATTACGCAGCCCATCTGCCTTATTAATTAATGCCGCGTTTTGTTCGTTAGCCTGCACTAATTGTTGGTTTAACTGCTCCAATTGAGCTTCTAAATTGGCCAGTTGTTCATCGCGTTCTTGTAATGTTTGTTCGATTATTTCTACGCGTTCTTTTAAATCTTCTGTGCTGGGTACCAGTGTTGGAATGCGCGCCTGTTCGTCAATCACTTTGGCTAAAACGTTTTTTATGCCGGAGTCATCGCGTTCGTTTAAATGTTGATTTAATACAGTTTGTAAACGCTCGCCCATTGCGGCCACTAAATTGTCGGGTTTGCTGGGGTCATCTTGTGCATCGGAGACAAAACATATTCCCAAACGATTGCGCGATACGGCTTTTTTAAGTTGCCCTAGGTGGTTTTGTCGCCCCTTTACTTCAGGGTCCCACAATAAATGTTTATAGAGTTCCTGCGGGCACTGGGTAAATGTGGCCATGTGTATAGGGCCTGCGCCCAAGTCTGGGCCGGGTTGTGCGCGTTTGGCGAGTTCGGCCAGGGGCATGTTCCACGAGCCGTCAATCCAGCCGTGATCATCAAAGCCTACTTTAAAAAATACGGCAGAGGTGATGAGCAGGCGGTGATTTATTTCTACGTAAACAGCCTGCATGGTGCGCAGCGCCCATTCTTTGGAGGGCACGAAGCCGTCTAACATGGATTCGAATTCGGGGAGCAGGAGTTGGCCGGCTATTTCGGCCTGATCAAAAAAATATACCGCGCGTGCTTTTTCAGTCGTGAGCAACAACATAGGAGATCGCATCTTCCGTATCTGGGGGCGGGTGCAACCAGTGGCTGCGCAGAGCAGCACTATAGCCTAAACGGTGCGCTCACTTAAGCCTCTGGGGCGAATGTTTACCCAGTATAGTGTTCGCCCGCGCGGTATGGGCTAAGGAAGAGCGTGAAGTTAATGAAGGTCACACTTCTGAATAATCATCAAACTCGAAATGATCTTCTTCATCATGAATGGGGCAGGCTGTTTCCAGTAGTTCTTCGATGTAGTCTTGCATAGGATTCGCTCTTTTAATCGGGCGAGAGAACGTGCATTCCCTCTTAACTTGTTGCTTGTGGCTAGCGCGTGTTATTTGCGAAAAGCTGCCTTCTGCTTTTTGATACTGCCTTATGCAGATGACGGTTTGTTTACATGCCGGAACCTAAAAACATCCGTTGAATTCGTAGTGAGTGATTCAGGTTTTAAGATTAAATTATTTATATATATTAGGTATTGCTAATTTAACAAAATTAAATATACTGAATTTAATTCACCCCTCACCAATAGCCGTTGGAATTTTCAGCTATGCCCAAAACAACCACGCCCACTCAGGATTTACAGCAGCATGCCCAGGCTGCGGCGGCTATGTTAAAGGCCTTGGCGAACGAACATCGGCTGATGATTTTATGCACGCTGTTGGAGGGGGAGATGAGTGTTGGAACGTTGAATGCGCGATTACCTTTGAGCCAATCGGCACTGTCTCAGCATCTGGCGAGTTTGCGCGCGGCGGGTTTGGTATGTACGCGTAAAGAGGCGCAAACCGTTTTTTATCAGGTGGCGAGTGCGCCTGCGCGTTTGTTGCTGGCCACGCTTCACTCTATTTATTGCCCCAGCCTTTAGGAATTATTTATGAGCTACAACCGCATCCACCCTTTAGATTTACTGCGTCAAAATACAACTGAATTGTGTTTTGTTGATGTGCGTACAGCAGCTGAAGTCAATGCCGAATGCTTGCCCCACTGTTTGAATATTCCACTGCATGAGCTCACCGCTGAACGCTTAAATACGGAGATTAGCCGCAGGGGTAAGCCATTTGAGCGTGTTTATTTGGTGTGCCAAACCGGCAGGCGGGCAGAGTTAGCGATTGACCAACTGGCGGGCCAGGCATCTGCGGAGTTGGTGATTCTTGAGGGTGGAATTGAAGCCTGTAAACAACATCATATTCCTCTGCAAACTGTTGGCCGCAAGGTGCTTCCACTAGAGCGGCAAGTGCGTATTGCAGCGGGTGTGCTGGCTTTAGGTGGCGCCCTACTCGGTTTTTGGGTGCATCCTGGGTTTCATGGTGTATCGGCTTTTGTGGGCTGTGGGCTTATTTTTGCCGGTATTACAGATATATGCCCGATGGCGATGCTGATTGCCAAAATGCCTTGGAACCGTTGATCGGTTTTTAGCTTAATAACAGCGGATATTCCGATGAAAAAACTCACTTTAGTAATGGTTGGCTGTGTATTTCTCATGGCCTGCTCAAAACCACCAATTGTAATTCCTACTCATACGCCGCTGGATTTAAGCCATCTAAAAACTGTGCCCCTTATGCTTTCAACGGTTGAACAGGAAATACCGTTTGATGGGGTGGTTGAGGCGATTAACCAGGCTACGGTGTCGTCCCAGGTGGCAGGCAGAGTTGTGGCGCTGCCTGTGGACGTGGGTGATGTGGTGAAAAAAGGCGAGCTGATTGTGCAGTTCACTGACGTTGAGCAAAAAGCCCGTGCGGCCAGTGCTCGCGCTAAATGGGTAGAAGCGCAGACTCAATTCATGCGTATGCAGGATATGCTGGCCCGCAAACTTATTGCCAAGGCAGACTTTGATAAAGCTGAAGCCCTATACAAATCTGCCGATGCCGCTTTAAAAGAAGCGGAGGAAATAGCGGCTAATACGGCTGTTTACGCGCCCTACGGCGGTGTTGTGGTTAGCCGATCGGTGAAGGTGGGGGAAACCGTGGCGCCGGGCACGCCTTTAATGACGGGGCTTTCCCTGGAACACTTGCGCGTGCAGGTGGACATTCCGCAACGCCATATCGGCGCCATTCGAACGTTCAAAACCGCCCGTATCACACTTGCTAATGGCCTGATGGTGAAAACCCACGACCTGCGTATTTCCCCCAGTGCTGATCCGCTCAGCCATGCGTTTAAGATTTTGGTCAATTTACCTCAAGGTGATTACACCCAAGAGCCGGGCACCTTGGTGAAAGTACACTTTGTAAGCGGCAGTGAGGAGCAGCTTTTAATAGATGCGCAGGCGGTTGCACAGCGCGGGGAGGTTAACGGTGTTTATACCCTGGCGGAGCAGTCCATCGACTTTAGACTGGTGCGTTTGGGAACCCGCACGAAGGAGGGTAAGTACCCTGTTCTTGCGGGTTTGCAGGCGGGTGAACGTATTGCTCAGGATCCTGTGGCGGCAGCGGCGGCCTATAAAAAGGCACACAGCCGCTTGGTTCAATAAATCTAAAAACCTTAGTTGGATGCCCCTCTAACAAAAATTTAAAACTTCGAACAACCAGTCAATAAGGTTGCTCTTCATATTCAACTGCCCGCAGCTCTATAGCTTTTGGGTACTCAAGTGAGGTTTTTAGGATCATGCTGCCCTCCCCTTTTAACCCACCGCCGCAATCACAGCCCTCAACTCCACTGGGGATTGCAGGGCGTATAGCGCGTTTGTTTTTAACCACCGAAATCACGCCGCTGCTCGCCTTAAGCGGTTTATTGTTGGGAATTTTTGCGCTGCTCATTACACCCCGCGAGGAAGAGCCGCAAATTAATGTCACCTTCGCCAATGTGTTTATTACCTACCCCGGTGCTTCTGCCAAAGAGGTGGAATCCCAGGTGACAACCCCCGCCGAACATCTGGCATCTGAAATTCAAGGGGTTGAACATGTGTACTCAACTTCATCGCCAGGGCTTGCCGTGCTAACCGTGCGCTTTGCGGTGGGCGCGCCACGCACCGACGCTATTGTGCGGCTGTATAACGCTTTTTATAGCAAGTGGCAGCCCGCCAACTCTGCCGTGGGCACCCCTTTAATTAAACCTAAGGGCATAGACGATGTACCCATTTTGACTGCAACCCTGTGGAGCAAACAGCCGGTCACTAACACTGAACTTCTCAACCTAGCCCGCACGGTGCAAACACAGTTGCAGCGCGTCCCTGGCAGCCGGGAAATCGACATCATAGGCGGCGCCAATCCGGTGGTGAATGTATTGTTCGACCCACAACGCCTGGCCGCTTTTAACCTCACCTTAAGTGATGTGCGTGCCGTATTGGCCGCAGCCAATGTGGTGAGTGATGCGGGTGCATTGGTGAATAACGGGCAGGCCGTGCGTGTTCAAGCCGGAAGTTTCATCGCAAGCCCAGAAGATGTAGCGGGTTTGGTGGTGGGCGTTTACCAACGTGCGCCCGTGTTTTTACAGGATATAGCGGAGATAACCCGCGTGCCGGATCACGCCACGCATTATGTTACCTACGGCGCAGGGCCAGCAGACATCAAGAGCGACACAAGCCGCTACCCGGCCATTACGCTTGCGATCAACAAAAAACCTGGCGAAAACGCGGTGGATGTCGCCGAAGGAGTAATAGAACATTTGGAGCAACTGCGCGGCGTGTATCTGCCAGATGGCATCGAAGTGAGCATCACCCGTAACTACGGCAGCACCGCAGCGGATAAAGCGCAAACGTTGATCAAAAAACTGATATTCGCCAGCCTTTCGGTGATTGTATTAGTGACGATAGCCTTGGGCCTGCGCCAATCCTTGGTAGTGGGTGCGGCGGTGATTGTCACCCTTGCCATTACCCTATTCGCCTCCTGGGCCTGGGGGTTCACACTCAACCGCGTGTCTTTATTTGCCCTGATATTTTCCATCGGCATCCTGGTGGACGATGCCATTGTTGTGGTAGAAAACATCCACCGACACATGCACGATGGCCAGAAAACACTCAATGAAGCCATTCCCATAGCGGTCGATGAAGTGGGAGGGCCGACTATTTTGGCCACCTTTACCGTAATAGCCGCCCTTTTGCCGATGGCCTTTGTGAGCGGGTTGATGGGGCCATATATGTTGCCCATCCCTATCAATGCTTCCACCGGGATGCTGATCTCGCTGGCGGTAGCGTTTATTTTCACTCCTTGGTTATACCGCAGGTTATTCGCCAAAAACCTCGCCCTGAATGTGAATGCCCCCGCTCATAAAGAGGCTACAAACAACCGTTTTACCTCCCTCACCACACGCTTAATGACCCCGTTTTTACGCAAATCAGCGGGCAAGGCAGCTCGGTTATGGCTTCTAGCCGCTGTTTTAGGTTTGATCACGCTGTCCATAGGTTTGGTGGTAGCCAAAGCGGTCATGCTCAAAATGTTGCCCTTCGACAACAAAAGCGAATTCCAAATTATGCTGGACATGCCTGAAGGCACCCCACTCGAAACCACACAACAAGTGTTACAAACACTGGCCGATGAACTGGCTAAAATCCCCGAAGTCACCGACTACCAACTCTACGCGGGCACAGCTGCGCCCATCAATTTTAATGGCCTCGTGCGCCAATATTACCTGCGCCAAGCCCCGCACTTGGGGGACATTCAAGTAAACCTCACCGATAAACACCAGCGAACACGCAAGAGCCACAGCATCGCACTCGCAGCACGCGAGTTAATGGCACCGATAGGCAAACGCGTGGGCGCTAACGTAAAAGTGGTTGAAGTACCCCCTGGCCCACCGGTACTAGCCCCTTTGGTGGCCGAGATTTATGGCCTGGAGTACACCCGCCAACTGGCCGTTGCCCGTGAAGTCCGCCAAGCCTTTGAGGCCACGGCAGACATAGTAGACATAGACGACACCCAGGACGCAGCACAAACAAAATGGCTCGTCACCGTAGACCGCGCCCGCGCCGCCCAACTGGGGGTTGAACAAGCCAGCATCGTGCAGGCAATCAATACCGCACTTAACGGAGAAGACGCCTCGTTTATCCATAACGAACAGGCCAAAATCGCCATACCCGTGCGCCTAAGCTTACCCGCAGGGGAAAAAACCCGCCTAAGCACGCTGCTCGACTTAAAAGTTCGCGCCAGCGACGGCGGCCTCGTTGCTTTATCGCAAGTGACGCACGTATCCGAATCACAACTCAACCAAACCATTCACCACAAAGATTTATTACCCGTGGTGTATGTAACCGCCGATGTGGCCGGTGAAACCGATAGCCCCCTGTACGGCCTTGCCGATATTTATCAGCGTCTAACCTCAACACCTATTGAAGGCCAGCCATTAGAGCAACGCCTAAACAGCACACCCAGCAACCCTTATTTATGGAGCCTTAAATGGGATGGCGAATTACAAATTACCTTAGATACATTCCGCGATATGGGCATCGCCTATGCAGTGGGTTTAATTTTGATTTATTTATTAGTGGTGGGCATGTTCAAAAGCTACTCCGTGCCTTTAATTATTATGGCGCCCATTCCACTTACGCTTATCGGCATATTGCCCGGCCATGCACTGTTACAACAACAATTTACCGCCCCCAGCATGATCGGCATGATCGCGCTGGCAGGAATAATTGTGCGCAACTCCATTTTGCTGGTGGATTTTATTCAACAGGAAATCCGCAGCGGCAAAACCCTTGATAACGCCACAATTAACGCAGTATCCGTGCGCGCCCGCCCCATCACCCTCACCGCCCTAGCGGCCATGATGGGCGGATTTTTTATTCTCGACGACCCTATATTCGGCGGCCTTGCGGTATCACTTATTTTTGGTTTAATGGTTTCAACCGCGTTAACACTGGTAGTTATACCTGTGGTTTATTACGCCTATCACTATAAAAAATTCCCTGAAGACGAAAAAAACAATTAAAAGCAAAAAAAGAATTAATAAGGAGAAATTAAAATCGCAATATGGATTTTTAAATAAAAATAAAAAGCCTGCAGAAGCAGGCTTTTATGGCTGAGGATATCAGCCGAGGGGACTCAATTAAGAGTTGATTAGAAAATTATTAATGACTTACGCGTCTTCGCTCCTCTACTTCTTTAATTTTGCGTTCAGCAGCCTGGAAGGCATCCCGCACTGCTACGTGTACAGATGGGTCATCGTGAGTGACTGTAACCGGGCTGCCTTTAACGGCCATCTCGATACATGCTCGAAACATTTTACCTTTGTGTTTGTGGTTGTGCGGGCTTTCGAGTACGACACGTGTACTCATAATTGAATCGGAAAAACGTTCTAATTTTTCAAGGCGTTTTTCGATGATACTGGTCAAAGCAGGGGACGAATCAAAATCACGATAAACAACATCTGCGGATGACTTCATGAATTACCTCCATTCAGGTTATGGTGGTTTTTAATTGATTTTTTTTTGCGGGCCGCATACTCATCATGGACTTTTGAAATAAAAATTCAACCTGTTTTTCATATTTTTTAAAAACATTTTCTCAGAGGGTTATTCCTTTTTGGTATTAGATTGGGATTTTAAAAAAAACCAGTCATTTCAAAGGCTTTTTGCAACCTGTTGGCACAAATTAAGCATTTGAATGGCCGCCGTTTTTAGCGCTGCGGGGCTACTCAACAGCAAATAATTTAGCCCGCACCGTGGTGCGGTATTGGCTTGGTGTTGTACCTAGGTTTTTCTTGAACAGCTGTGTGAAGTGAGCAAAATCTTGGTAGCCGCAGCGCAGCGATATTTCGCTTATGGATAAATTACTTGTTTTAAGCAATTCCTTAGCCAATAAAATTCGGCGCTCATGTAAATAACGCAAAGGTGTTTGCTCCGTTGCCGCGCGAAAGCGCCGGTTAAAACTGCGCAAGCTCAAACCAAAATGCTGCGCCACCTGTTCCATGAGCAATGTGTTTTCCAGGTGTTCCCCTAGCCAGGCTTGGGCTTGGGCAATCAGTTCATCTCGGTGGGGCTGCTCCCACTGCGGGCGCCCTAAATGAAGGCCACTGTTGCGAATTTCATGAAAAAAATGCCGCTCCACATGGTTGGCTGCGGCCATTGAGTAGTACTGCCGGATAAATTGAATAGTTAAATCGGCGGTGGAATTAACGCTACCGGTGCAGTAAAGGTTGCCTGCACGGGTGATGAAATAGTCACGCAATAATTTTACGTGCGGGTAACGCCCGGCAAATTCATCAAAATAATGCCAATGGGTGGTGGCGGCTTGGTTATCCAACAAGCCGGCTTCAGCCATAAAACAACAGCCAGTTCCAACCCCAGCAATAATATTGCCGCGCGCATGTTGTTGTTTTAGCCACGGCAATAAAGCGCGGTTTTGTTTGAGTAATCGTTGCGGGTTGCGCCAGAGTGCGGGCAAATAGGTGATGTCAGAGTGTTCAATGTCGGTGATGGTGGCCTGTGCGCTGAGACTTACACCGCTGTGCGCGCACTTGGGTAGCCCATCGAGGGAGGCGAGTTGGATAACAAAGGGAGCAACCGCCTTGCTACCACTTTTAGCCCTAGCAAAATCCGCCGCCGCACTGAGCTGTTCCAGCGGCAGGGTAATACTGGAAGCAAGCATTTCATCACAGAGAAAAAAAGTAACAGATGTCATTTGAAGCTGCTCATTTGGCCTGATTGCACCGCCTTATTGGCCAGTATGCCTATGCTCATGTTTCCTAACAACCCATACACTAGCCCCCTGTTTGAATTTTGGTGGGCATGGCATGACGAATTTACCGGTTATTGTGGGCTTTGGCGGTTATAACGCAGCGGGACGCAGTTCTGGGCATCGGGCCTATCACCGTATGGTGTTTGAGTCCCTATCTGACAGCGCGCAGCAGGAGACTATTTTGTCTTTAGCCGCCTTGATGAAATTAGCCGTGTGGGAAGCTGATACTTGGACCTACGCCGGGCAACCTCAAAGCCCCGCTGCTTGCGCTGCGTTATGTCGCGAGGCGGTATTACAGGGCACATTAATTCGCCGTATTGAGGCGAATTTTTTTGACCCGGATACTGTTATTGCCAATAAACCTATCCGCTGGGAAGCTAGTGAAGGCGCGGATGTTTTTATTCTGGCCACTAAAAATGTGCCGGAGCCTGTGCCCGCTGGCTGGGTGGTTGAGGCCATCGACGATAAATTCAGCCGGGTGCAATTAAGCCAGCCTTTGGATATGTTTGTGCCTTCTGCGGCCCCTATGGCAGTGCAAGCCGCAGGTCAGTTGCCCAGCGGGTTTAATCCGGGGGATCACTACAAATCACTCAACCATCCACGCGGTTTGCAGTTGGCAATTATGGGCGCAAGCGATGCCGTGCATTCTGTTGGTATCGGCTGGGACACCATCGTGAATGCGGTGCGGCCCGATGAAATTGCCGTGTATTCAAGCTCGGTTATGAGCCAGATGGACAACACCGGTTTTGGCGGCATGATGCAGGCGCGCACGCTCGGTGGCCGCCCCACCTCCAAACAACTGGCCCTGGGCTTGAACACCATGCCTGCGGATTTTATTAACGCTTATGTGTTGGGCAGCGTGGGCAGCACCGGCGGTGTTACCGGCGCTTGTGCCACATTTTTGTACAACCTGCGGGTGGCAGTGGACGAAATTAAAGCCGGCAAGCGCCGAGTGGCCATTGTGGGCAGTAGTGAAGCGCCGATTATCCCGGAAGTTATTGAAGGCTATAGCGCCATGAGCGCTTTGGCCAGCGATGCAAACCTGGCTAAATTGGATGGCACTCAAAACGTGGATCACCGCCGCTCTTGCAGGCCGTTTGGTGAGAACTGCGGTTTTACCATTGCGGAATCATCCCAGTATGTTGTGTTAATGGACGATGCATTGGCGCTGGAATTGGGCGCGAATATTTTAGGGGCGGTGCCGGGTGTGTTTGTACATGCGGACGGCTATAAAAAATCTATCTCCGCGCCTGGGCCTGGCAATTACATTACCCTGGCCAAAGCCGTGGGGTTAGCGGAGCAATTATTGGGGCGCGAAGCAGTTCAAACCGCCAGTTTTATCCAGGCGCACGGCTCTAGCACGCCGCAAAATCGCGTGACCGAATCGCGTATTTTTGACCGCGTAGCCGCGCACTTTGGTATTGAGCAGTGGCCGGTGGCGGCGGTTAAAGCTTATGTGGGGCACTCCTTAGGCCCTGCCAGCGGAGACCAGTTGGCCTGTACCTTAGGGGTTTTTGCTGAAGGGGTATTACCGGGCATTAAAACCATCAGCGCTGTGGCCGAGGACGTAAGCCAAGCGCGATTGGCGATTTCATCGGTAGACAAAAAACTCAACAAACCTCAAGCGGCGTTTTTAAATTCTAAAGGCTTCGGCGGCAATAACGCCTCGGCCTTGGTCATAGCGCCGGATGCCGCTCTCAACCTCTTAACCAAACGCCACACACCTGCCACATTGGCCGCTTACGAGGCCAAGCGCGCGCAAACCCAACAGGCGAGCAATGCCTATTTTGCAGCCGCAGACAAAGGGGATTTACAGGCCATTTACCGTTTTGGTGAAGTGTTATTGGCCGATGATGATTTAACCTTCAGCGCTTGCGGCATCGAAATTAAAGGGTTTGAACAGGCCGTGCCGCTTAACAGCGCCGAAGGGTTTGAGGATTGGATCCGCACATGAGCCAAGCGGCTCAGAAGGCGTTGGGGGATAAACTTAAATCCCTACGCCAGGCCCACGGCCTCAGCCAGAGGGCGCTGGCCCAACTGGCGGGCCTTACCCACGGCAATTTATCCCATATTGAGCAGGGCAAAATCAGCCCCTCAGTGCTTACACTTGAAAAGCTTTTAAATGCGCTAAACATTCCCCTGGCGAGTTTTTTTGCGATGGAAGCGCCTGTATGTGTAGTGCCCGCCGCTCACTGGGCACAGGCTGGCGATGCGGGTGTGCAGTGGGTTTCGATGGAAGTGGTAGCCGCCCAGGCGCCCACTTATATGACCATACACACACTGCAACCTGGCGCGGTGCAAAGCCGAGATTTTTTCCGCCACCGGGGTGTGGTGGCAGGCTGTGTGTTAAGCGGGCGGCTGGAGTTACTGCTGGATGACACACCGCATTCGTTAGCACCGGGGGATGGGTTTTATTTTTCCCACTTGCGCAGTTTTCGTTTAACGAATAGTGAAGCTCAAACGGCTTCTTGGGTGGGAATATCCTTGTTGCCTGGGGTTTTGGATTTCACCTAGAAACCTCATTTTTAACTTTCACTATTCGAACCAATGGCTTACACAGCTTTTGGGCGCTCAACTGAGGTTTCTAGATTTAACTTAAAGATCCAACTGAGGTTTTTAGGTTAAAACTACTCCCCCACCAACAAATGCCCCAATTTATCTTTTTTAGTATCCAAATAATGATGGTTATGGGAATTGCGGCCCGTCTCGTGAGCTAGGCGGGTTTCTATTTCTATGCCTAATTCTTCAAGCGCTTTTATTTTTTTGGGGTTGTTGGTGAGCAGTTTTACGCGTTTGATATTGAGGTGGGCGAACATGGGGCCAAGCATAGAATAATCGCGCAAGTCGGCGGCAAACCCTAAATGTTCGTTGGCTTCAACCGTGTCGGCGCCTTGGTCTTGTAAGTGATAAGCGCGGATTTTATTCAGCAGGCCAATGCCCCTGCCCTCTTGGCGCAAGTAAAAAACTGCACCGCTGCCCGCCACGGAAATTTTATACAAGGCTGATTGTAATTGGGCGCCGCAATCGCAGCGCAAGCTGAATAACCCATCGCCCGTGAGGCATTCAGAGTGGATGCGCACCAGTACGGTTTGATCGGGTTTTATCTCGCCGAGGGTTAAAACAATGTGTTCTTTTTGATGGGTGTTATCGAAAAACCCGTGCATAACAAACATGCCAAATGGCGTGGGTAATTTACAGGATTCGACAAATTCAACTGACACAACAATACCTTTTTAATTTTTAATATTTACTTTGCAGAACCATAACACCCTGCTCCACTTTTAAATCCACCCGGCTTAAAAAACTATTCCCTAATAAAATGGCCGTGGGGTACTCGCCTTCCAACACCAAGGCTTCAACATTATTTAAAGTAACATTACCCACCGAGGCGGAATTTAATACCGCAGGATAAGCCTTGGTGGTGCCCTGGGCTGTTTGCACGCCTACGGCTTTATCTTTGTTGTATTCCAGGCCGAGTTTATCGGCTAATTTGGAGCTAATGGAAATACTGGTGGCGCCCGTGTCGACTAAAAAATCCACGTTTTGGTTGTTAATACGCCCAGGGGTGAAATAGTGGCCATTCAACTGGCTTGCGATTCGCACCTCGGCCACGGGCGGCGCACTAAAACGCGTGCCTACGCCCCGGTTCAACAGCAGCGTTTGGCGCTGGCCGTTGATGTCTACTTCGGCGCTGCGGGCGTTGGCGGAGATGAGCGTGACCCCTTCCGGGGAAGTTTTGCCCACGCGCAATATACGTTCCTGGCCGTTTATTTTCACCACGGCTGAATTGTTAAACAAACCCATCGGGATGATTTCGACCGGGGTATTTTTGTTTGTTTTGTTTTCATTGGGCAGCGGATTAACACTTGGGTCGTCTGCGGCCAGCACATTAAACATTAAAAAAAGACTGCAAAAAATTCCTGTCATTAAACGTATGAAACCCATAACCACTCCAGTATTTTAAGACTACCCAAGGCGGCAAGCCCGGCCAGAATATCGTCAAACATTACACCAAACCCGCCGTGCAGTTTTTTATCCGCAAGGCTGATGGGCCAGGGTTTGAGCATATCGAATAGACGAAACAGCACAAACCCCACCAATACCCAACCCCAACCCGGTGGCACCAGGGCCAGGCTCAGCCATAGGCCAACAAACTCATCCCACACAATACCGCCGTGGTCGTCCTCACCGAGTTCCGCGCCGGTTTTTCCACACAGCCAAATGCCTGCGATAAACGCAAGCACCAGGGCCGTCCAATAAGCATAGTTGGGTAAGCCGTTAAGGACTAGATAAAAAGGCAGCGCCGCCACTGTGCCCCAAGTGCCGGGGGCTTTAGGCAGAAGGCCGGAACCAAAACCAAAGGCGATAAAGCGCCAGGGTTTGGCAGCGATAAACGCCCAAGTGGGTTTGATGGGAAAATTAGCGGAAGTGTTCATAGCCACCTGTGTTTATGTGTACGGGCTGGCCGTGATTAAGGATGATAATGCCTGGCGTTTGGGTAATAACACCAATGGGGTACGCTTGCCAGGCTTGGCTCTGCGGCAGTTGGCGCTCCGGCGCTAAGGTAAAACAGAGTTGATAATCATCCCCACCGGTGAGCGCCCAGTGTTGCGCCTGTGTGGGTTCAACCTGGTTGCACCACAGCGGGCTGATGGGCAGCGCTTCGATATAAATAGTTGCGCCAAGGCCCGAAGCCTCACTGATATGGGTGAGATCCGCAAGCAAGCCGTCGGAGATGTCGATGGCGCTGCTGGCCACACCCGCCAAAGCATGCCCTGCGCTAATTTGCGGTTCTGGCGCGTAAAAGCGTTCTGTTAGATACGTGCAAGCAGCGTCTTCAGGCTGGAATTTACCCTGTAAATACGCCAAAGCTGCCGCGCCGTCGCCCAGGCAACCTGTCACATAAATAACATCCCCCACTTGCGCGCCACTGCGGCGCAGGGCTTGATCAGGCGCAACACTGCCGTGAACCTGTAGCGTGATGGCAAGCGGGCCTTGGGTGGTATCGCCGCCAATCAAGGTGGTGTGAAAGCGTTTGAGTATTGCACCTAAGCCCCGGCTAAAGGCCTCAAGCCAGGCGGAATCCACCTGCGGCAGGGTTAATGCCAGCGTGGCCCAAAGCGGCTGCGCGCCCATAGCGGCTAAGTCGCTTAAGGCGCAGCACGCCACACGGCGGCCCACCTGCTCCGCCGGAGCGTTGTGTGGGAAATGCACACCCTCAACCTGGGTGTCGATGGAAACCGCCAGAGCGCAACCTACTGGCGGCGTAAGCAGCGCACAGTCATCACCAATCCCCAGCAACACCGAGGCGGCAGGTTCGCTGAGCGTTTTAAAATAACGCTGGATGAGCGCAAATTCACTCATGTTTTCTTTGTCTTTTGCGTTCACCTACTCGCTTTTACCCGCCTGAACCTCAACCGTGCGCAAACGCCCGGCCACTTTATCCAACACACCGTTGATAAATTTAAAACTGTCGGTGGCGCCGAATTTTTTCGCCAGGTTTAAGGATTCGTTGATGACCACCCGGTAAGGCACATCCAAACGGTGGCGCAGCTCAAAGCAGGACATACGCAAAATAGCCAGGCTAATCGGGTCAATTTGCGCCAGAGTCATGTCGTTAACAAAGGGTAAAAAATCGGTTTCAAGCAAAGTGATTTCAGCCGGTACGCCGTGTACCAATTCATGGAAATACGGCACATCCACCACGCTCATGTCGTTATCAGCGGCGAACTCCGCCAAAATGCTGTTGATAGGGTTTTTGGTCATCTGCCATTGATACAGGGCTTGCATGGCGTAATGACGGGCTTTGCTGCGGGCAGCGGGGGTTGAAGGCATGGGGGTTTCTCGGGTTCTTAAAAATAATGGCTGTTTGGGCGGGTTAAAACACTAAGTGGGGGGCATTTTGCCGAATGGGTGGGGTTTCGGCAACTTAATGGGGGTTTGGCGCTGTTGATTGCTCGGGGTTGTTTTTGTTTACGCCAAATAACTGGATAAAAAATATTTTTTGGGAATTAAAAAGCAGGCGGTGTTGCTGGAATTAATGTTTATAGGGCGGCCTGATATTTACTGCGCGGGTCTGAAGGCACACGTTACAAGCCTAAAATTCAGTAAGAACTATTCGGCTTGATGTCTGCCTCTGGGAATCGCCTAAAAATTTAGCGATTTTAGGGGCAAGAACCAAAACCGGAGGTGCTGATGCATTAGACCGCTATCCAACATCTTAAAATATTGGCTACGACAGGTGCAAAGGGTTCCAGCTTACCGTTTTTTGGTTGAAGTAAATCATCAATAACTTCTTTAATTAAATTTTCATCTTCAAATTCGCCATTAGGATTAATATTATTTGCCCATATTAAGCCATGAGATAACTGTTTGCGCTTTTCTATTAGTGCTTTATTGTTTTTTTCATTATCTCCAAGGTTAAGCACGCGGATGGACTCTTTGGCTCTATCCGTTAAGCCTTCAACACGCCCACTAATTTTGAATTTAAGTTCGGTTTCACATTCATCCATTAACGGAGTTAGTGGTAACTTTTGACTTTTATGTGAGCTGTCACATTGGTTTGTCGTTTTACAACTGGCAACAATATTTTTGTAATCCAAACTTCGACTAGGTGCAATAGCCCTAGCTTCAACATGTTCGTTTACCGTATCGCCATCGTCGCCAACCTGCCCTGATATTTTTGCACAACAATAGGCACACAAATAGAATTGTTCTTGCGCATTGTGGTCGCTCAACGCAGAAATAATCGCCAATTTTTCTTGCTTGTCCGGCTCTTTGTATAGCTCTTGAAACCATTGATTTTCATTTTTATCCTTTGGTTTTATCCTGACCCATTTAGCAAAACTTTCAGGTGCTACGCTTTTAGTTATTTTGCGCATATTTTAACTCCCGTTTGCGCAAAAACATTTTTGCCTTTACTACTTCCAAATGATCATTGGGTAACTCAGCTGCCAAGTTGTCAAGTTTGATTTTGGCTCCTTCAATTTTTTGTGGGTTATCCGCTGCTTGAATTAAATCTAGCAAATCGTTTATCTTTTCTGTAATTGCGGCGTTACGAATATGTGTATCCATCACATTTAGCAAAACACTGTTGGCGTCTTCACCATATTGTGATGGTACTCGATGTATTTCACCGTCATTCAAGGAGTAAACCAGTACATCTTTACAATCGCTGATTACCAGGGGTGAATGTGTAGTGAGGATAAATTGGCAGTTGGGAAAAGTTGCTGTTAGGCGCTCAATAATACTGCGCTGCCACTTCGGGTGCAGGTGCATATCCACTTCATCAATGAGCACAATACCATTGCCATGCAGGGGGTTTTCCAACGCCGGGTTCATCATGGCTAAACGTCGAGCAATGTCACCCACTAACGCCATTAACGATTTTTCACCTTGTGAAAGCTGTAATACGTTTAGCGTTTCAACATCTTTGTCAATTGACATGTGTAAACGCGGCTTACGACGAACGCGCAGGTTAGTAAAGCCCGGCATAAAATTGCTAATTGCTGTGCGCACTGCTGTCAGCTGTCTGTCTCTTGATGATGCCATTACCGACTGCAATTTTTGCCAAATTTCTTGATTATCACCTAACGTTGCTAACAACTTATCTAAAACATCTTGCGGTAGACCTGATTCATTTTCTGAATCTTCTCGTTCACGGAACCACTCAAAAAAACGACGAAAATCGACGCCTTGGTTTAATGAATTATCATAACCATCCAACTGTAGGAAACTATGTTTCTCTTTTATTTTTAACGGTACATCCAAAACCACGCGTTCAACAGGATAAAAAGCAATAAGCGGTAGGCTTGCCTGAGCATTTTTTGTTAATGCCACTCTATAAAAATCAGCTAAGCGACTAGCATCGTTGAGATTGGAGCTAAACGTTGCTTTTTTGCCTGGCTCTGTTTTTGCCAACGACCAATGGTATAAATAATCATGAATGTCGGCATCAGGATTGCCCGATGGGCCTTGCTCATCAAACAACGCTACATCAATTAATGCCGATACCTGATTATTTAAAATAACACCTTCAGGGATAGGACTGCCACTGCCTTTTTCACTACGCAGCCTAGCTACGAACCAACTTAAACTGGTGGCTAGTGCTTTAAGAACGGAGGTTTTACCGGCACCGTTATTACCGATAAACACGGTCACTTTGCTATGAATATCCCGCGTGGGTGCAAGTTCAGCCTCTAGCTGTGCGAACCGCCCCAAATGTTGCAGACGAAATTTTTTAATTTCCATTACATAGTATCTCTATATTTTAGTCGACTATTTTCACTCAAACTATAAATGGCAGACTCAACTTCGAAGTACACAATTTTAAAACGCGCAACCCGTATGTATTAACCTTTTTTCGTTGGGCGTCACCTTGGTGCGCCACACCGAGAACGGCGCACCAAGGTGACGCCCTACGGATTTAACTTGAGTTATGAATATGGTTTTAGTCCGAGTTACGCGTTACAGGGCTTTATGTTTTTTGTAGGGCGCGCCACGAATTTAATCCGGGTTACGCGTTACAGGGCTATTTTAGCAGATTGCTTTGGATTTCCGGAGGTGCCCTTAAGTTATGAGTCCGAGTTACGCGTTACGGATTTAAACTGAGTTATGAATATGTTTTTACGTTACAAGGCTACCGATGTTTCTCGGCGCACTCTGAATCGTTTGTTTTCAAACAGCAGATATAGCTCCACCCAGAATCGCGTTTAAGTTGCTTGGAACTTGCGTAGCTATGTGCCATAGCACCACATTGGCTTAGACCTTCGGCAATTCCAAGCGAGTATTGCTTGCTCCCATCGGGAAAGTAGAAATACGTGTTGTAGGTTGCCTCCTCTAGCTGTTTGCACGAGTAACTCGAATACTTTTTACATTCATCGCCACACCCGTTTAGAGCGAGCACGACAATGATGCCAAACGAAATAAATACAATTTTTTCAATAAAATTTTTTCCGCTCACCTGAACCCCTTTTCGGTCTTAATGACCCAACAAAAACCTTACCTGCGCGAAAAATTATATTCAACTGGACAACATCCTAAATAACCTTATGAAATATTAGCCCATATTTTTCTTTAGAAGTAGAACAATTGTAAATATCGCAATTTAGCGCATGCAATTTCACCGAATTAAAAATCCTAATTTTTGTTTCCTCTGCGGCTCTACATCCAATAAAAATCTCCAATATTGAAGTTGGATTTAGCGAAGACAAAACGATTTCCGTGGAAAACCCATCTAACCCGATTGATCTCGATAAGTCCATATCTGTCATAAAAAAACGTTCCTCCTGCTCATATTCCCACTCAATAGGTTTTTGACTCAACATTTCTTTCCAGCTGTCTCCACTGAACGTTATATGTCGGATATTTTTTGAGTACATGACTTTACTAGGTATTACTTTTGCACCACTACGATCAAATTGATGAGGATCAATTTTCGTTTCGTCGAATCCTATGACAAAACCAGAGTGTTGCGATGCGTAGTGCGACCACATAAGCAGGCTATCCTTGGTGCGGGATAATGATAAAACACCAAATGAGTTTCCCAAACTTTCGACAAGATTTTCGCTAGCGATAATATTGTTAAATTGTGGTTTGAAGCCCTCCTTATAAGCTTCTCGAAATGATTGCCTTTTTAACTCAGCAGCTTCATTTTCAGGCAAGGTATTTAAGTATGCATCTATTTCATCAAAGCCTTGCTGGAGAGATTCATTGGTTTCTGAATCCACATTTATTGGCAGATAAATTTCATACGGGTCGTTTAAAGCCTTCAGTGGCGAATATCTGATTTTTAAACTTTCAAGAACATCTATCCGATCACTGGGTAAATACTTATATAACATTGAGCACCTTATGATTAACCAATAGTTTTACTAACGCGTAAACCGCACAAATTAACGATTTTCACAAGGTATCACCTCGGCACCCACACCGAAATCGGCGCAGCGCCCTCCGACTACGCCCTCAACGCCTTAAGCACAGCCTGCGGTTCTTTTGCTACAACATTAAGAAGAACAAGTGCCGGGCAGTGAGGTACGTGGTCGCCTCTTTCCCATTGGCGTAATGTACTTACGCTAATGCCAAAAGCTAATGCAAATTCATTTTGAGACATGCCAGTTTTGGCGCGCACTTCTTTTACATCTTAAGAATTAATTTTATGGATGACAGCCTTATCAGCCTTCCCT
>JBEGTZ010000029.1:0-7777 GCA_041179125.1 Pseudomonadota bacterium
TTGGTGCAGATAGTGAAAGTTTAAAATGAAGGGCAACCTTATTGGTTGTTCGAAATTTTAAACTTTTGCTAGATGGGCCAAGGGGTTGCGCAGACTTGGGTGATTCAACTGAGGTTTCTAGGTTCAAGATATACCATTATCCCCGTCGTATAGGTGATTAATGCAGAGCAACCTCAGAACTCTTCTCATCATCGACCACGATGAGAGTGTTCGCCACACTATTGTTGCCATGCTGCAAGATAGTGATTTTGGCGTTCATTTGGAAACGACAAGTCAGGGTGGATTACAGTGGTTTATTGCCCATCAACCGGATTTAGTTTTGGTTGATCTTACCATGCCGGATATTGACGGCATCAACCTGATGCTGGCGCTGAGGGATCAGGATGAATATGTTGCTGTTATAGTCACCTCTGCCGTGGGCAGTGCGCGGGATGTTGTGGAGGCGTTGCGCAAAGGGGCGGCAGATTATCTAATTAAGCCGATCCAAAACGTTGATTTTTTAATTCACGCGGTTAACCGAGCGCTATTAAGCCGTGATCTACGGCGTGAAAATGAACGTTATAAACGGGATCTTGAGCGGGCCAATCTAGAGCTTAAAGATTATGTCCGTATCCTAGAATGCGATCAGCAGGCGGCAAGGCAGGTTCAGCGCAACCTTCTCCCTGCTACGCCTGCTAAAGTCGCGGGTGTTACGCTTGAGCATAAAGTCATCCCATCACTTTATTTAAGTGGAGACTTTGTTGATTACGGCGGGATTCAAAATCGCTATGTGGCATTTTATTTGACCGATGTTTCCGGCCACGGCGCCTCCTCTGCGTTTGTAACTATTTGGCTTAAGCCCTTGGTGCGGCGCCTGTTTAAAGAGTGCCGTAAGCGGGAAGATGAAGTTGCGTTGCTACGCGACCCTAGCATTTTGGTTAAATATGTAAATAAAGAATTATTACAAAGCCATTTTGGCTGCCATTTAACTTGTTTTGTTGGCGTATTTGACACACAAGAGCGCATATTAAGTTACGTGACGGCGGGTCATTTACCCTTGCCTATTTTGGTGGAGCGCGGACAGGCGCGGTATTTAACAGGGCGTGGTAAGCCGGTGGGTATCTTTAGCGATAATCAGTGGCAAGTTTTTCATGAGCGGATAGAAGACGGGTTTACTCTGGCTGTTTTTTCTGACGGGATTTTAGATACTTTGCCTGAACAGGGATTGCTTGAGCGCGAGGCCTATTTGCTGGGGTTAATGCAGGGGTTAGAAGGCGGAATGAGCAGCATTCTTGCTCGATTGAATATTCACGCGGATCGTGCCGGGCCGGATGATATAGCTATACTTAGCCTGGAACAGCGGGGACGCTTATGATAAACGGTCAAATACTGGTTGCCTGTCAAAATGGAGATAACGTTATTCGTATGCTGGGCGATGTTCGCCTGACTCTATGTATTTCGTTTGATAATTTTATTCTTCAGATGTTTGAGTCGCGGCCTTTTCATTCTGTTATTTTTGACCTGCGCGAGGCGACCTGTATCGACAGTACAACCCTTGGGCTAATGGCTAAAATCGCCATCACTTCGCGAAAATCTGGCCACGTAAATCCACTGGTGCTTACGAATAACCCGAGTATTAATCGTCTGCTTGAGACGATGGGATTTAACGATATTTTTGATATGGTACCGGAGGGCAAGTTGCCGGCTGATGCGCAGACAGTGCTTAATATTACCGAGTGTGATGCGTTAAACGAAGAGCAAGTGCGCCAACGGGTTATTGAGGCGCATAAAATTTTGATGGAGTTAAACGCATCAAATGAGAGCCAATTCAAAGCCTTGGTTGACGCCCTGGAGCGTCAATAAATTCTAAAAATATCCGCAGAGCTTAAAATACGTTATGAGCCGTCCTTATAAAATTCTTTTGGTTTTTTTCTGTGTTGTGCTGGAAGCCTGTGCCCAAACAGTACGCACACGGGTTAATAGTTTTCGCGCGCCTGAAGCCATGCTGACGGGGGCCACCGTTGCGGTTGTGGGTGCAGATAGCGCACAGCAACAATCTTTAGAGTTCGGGCTTTATCGGGATGTGCTTGAGCGTACATTGATTAAAAAAGGCTTTACCTTAGCTCCTGTAGGCACGGCCCAGGTACATGCATTGTTGTCTTATTCGGTTAATCGTGTTTCCCACGATAATGACTTGGCTGTGCGTACTGGTGTTATGGCGGGGGCTGGTCGCGGAAGTTTCGGCACCAATGTGATGATTCTTGATGGGGCCCGCAACACGGCCTGGTTTGAGCGCAAGCTCAGTGTGGTGCTTGAGCGCAACACGCCGGAACGCGCGCGCATTTACGAAATTAATGCCTACAGTGAGGGCGGTTGCGGCGTTTTATCCGCTGTGATTCCCGATATGGTGGCGGCAGTCTTCTCCGAATTCCCAATGGCCAATGGTGCTATTAAATACGTATCTGTTCCTGTATCTGAAAAGTGCAAGTAGGATCGACAGATAAACGTCTATAAATCTGAGCTGATAAATAAGGGCCGATAAACAGTGCCGATAATAATTTTCCAGTGGGCACAGCTCCGGTTTTGGTGGATGCTTTAAATGGATAAACTTCGATTGAGTTGGTTATGAAGCCAAGTCTTGTTGCACTGTTGGCGGGTTGTTTGTGCGTGTTAAGTGTGCTTTTGTTGGGTATGTGGCGGCAAAATCTTCAGCTGCAAGCGAACAGTGAGATGTTAACGGAGCAGCTGACCCGCAAAGGCACCGAAGCAAAAAGTGCGGAGCAGTCTTGGCAAAATCAATTGCAAAAAGCGGCTGAATTATTAGCGGATGTGAAAAGTGAAAACGCCAACTTGCAAATTCAGCTGATGCAGTTTGTAGGGGCGGAAAAGTCACCGGTAATTATCGGGACACAGGCCTTGCTGGAGCGCATAGAAGATAATCATTTAAGCGCTATCGTTACGCAAAAATACCACCATTTTTTCTCGGGCTTGTCGCGGGCTGCGGGGGAAAAAGAGCAATTAAAACGCCTGCTGCTTGACCGGGAGCGTGTGTTAAACGCAGCCACCAGCGGTTATTTTTCTGATTCTTTGGATGTAGGCACTAAGGTTGCCCATCAGCAGGCAATGGTGGCGGATGTCGATGCGCAAATTGCTTTAATCCTGGATGACAAGGAGTTTGGCGAGTTCGAGTTGTTTAAGGATTCTGGTTTTGAGCAGTATCAAGTGACGCAGATGGCGCGAATTTTGGGGCCGGACAGCGCGCTCTCGGAGGATCAGCAGCGGCAATTTTTAGTGTCGAAACTGCATCAAAAGCAGAATTTTACTAATTGGCTGGAGAAACATACCGGGCCAGAATTATCTGCGGCTGCGTTGACTGAGGCTCTTGAGGCCTACAAAAATGGGTATTTACAGGAGGTTCGGGCAACGATGAACGAAAAACAATTTCGTTTGATTCAGGACTATGAAAAAGTCCAATTCGAGCAGATGAACCGCAGTTTGAGGATTTCTACTGGGATAGAGCCTTAAACCTAGAAACAAGTTTCTAGGTTAACCATACGCCACGTAAATAAACTAGTTATTCACAACCTTCACAAACTGCCACTGTTGGTTGTCACCACCCCAGTAGGTCCATAGGCGCACGGGGGCTTGGTCTTGTGTGTTTAAGGCAACTACATCCAACGCCTTGCCGCTAAAGCGCGAAACAATACTAAAGCTGCTGTTGCCGGTGGAGCTTAAATTCCAGTGTTGGCTGTGCGCGTTAATCCACGGGCCTTGATTGATACGAGCGCCTTCGCCCTTGTGCCAGTCATCCAGAGTGAGTGTTAAGCCGGTTTTAACGGATTTAACGGCGTAATAACCGCCGGGAACTGAGGTGATGTCCCAAAGTTGTGGGGCGGAGCTGTGCAATTGGTTTTGTACTATGTGCCCACTGGCGTTGATTTCTAGCGCTTTGCCTGAGTGGCGTGACACGATGGCGTAGCGGCCTGGCGCGAGGGTGGTGGCGGTAACAACCGGTAAACCCGATGAGCTGCTGGAGGAGCCTGTGGTTGTGACTTTGGTGATCTTGGCGCGCACCGGCGGGATGGAGCAGGTTTTGGTTTGACTGGGGGCAGGATCCCGGCCAAAGGCTTGTAGGTCACACACGAATGTGCCCGCTTGAACTTTATAGACAAACGCACCCGCGCCGCCAAAAGCCACTAGGTTGGCGGTTGGCAGTGCGCAGGTCTCGCCCTGCATACATAGCTTTTGATAGCCTTCGGGTTTTACTTCATTGGCCGAAGCTGTAATTGACCAAGCCGAAGCTACTGTAGCCAATACAAGCCTAATCAACATGGTTAGCTCCGAATGAGTGGTGTGTGCGTGGGGCACTATACAACGCTGAGGTTGAATAGTCTCTACTTCTGATCAATATTTGAGCGATTGTCTTCATTTGTCCTGGATGCTTCAGTTGGGCAGCTAAAAGCTGTTCCTTGGGTTTCAATTTTTGGCTTGTTTTTGGCCTGGTTATGGCCTGAGCACTAGGCTGCGCCCATCGCTCAGGCCAATGTGGGGCTGTTTGGTTCAACTTCAACGTCATCTTAAAAACCTTAGATGAATTCTGCTGTAGTTGCCGAATACTTCTATTTTGCGTGCCTTTGTTACGAGTGCATTTAGGTTTTTAGAACTCCATTTCGGGAACTACTTCAGGCACCACCATTGCTCCCTCTGTCAGTTTTACGATGGTATCAATGCTCACGCCGGGTGCGCGTTCAATCAGCCAGAATTTGCCTTCTCGAATTTCTACATAAGCTAAGTCTGTTACGATTTTTTTGATGCAGCCTGCGCCGGTGAGGGGCAGGTTGCAGCGTGTGAGTAATTTGGATTCACCGTCTTTGCTGGCGTGGGTCATGGTGACGATAATGTTGTCGGCGCCAGCCACTAAATCCATCGCGCCGCCCATGCCTTTGACTAACTTGCCGGGGATCATCCAGGAGGCGATATTGCCTTCTACATCTACCTCAAAAGCACCCAATACCGTGAGGTCTACATGCCCGCCTCGAATCATGGCGAAGGATTCTGCTGAGGAAAAAATGGAGGCGCCCGTTACTGCGGTGACGGTTTGTTTGCCTGCGTTAATCATGTCGGGATCCACCTCGTTTGGGTGGGGGAACGGCCCCATGCCGAGCAGGCCGTTTTCAGATTGCAGCATGACTTCCATACCTGTGGGAATGTAGTTGGCCACCAAGGTTGGGATGCCAATCCCCAAGTTGACGTAAAAGCCATCTTGTAATTCGCGGGCCACTCGTTGAGCAATTTGTTCGCGTGATAGGGTCATATTTAGCTCCTGGTTCAGGGTTAGGCTTGAGTGGTTAAGCGTTCTATGCGTTTTTCGAAGGTGCCTAGAATGACGCGATCGACATAGATTCCTGGGGTGTGGATGTGGTCTATCGGTAATTCGCCTGGTGCCACAATTTCCTCAACTTCCACCACGGTTATTTTGCCTGCGGTGGCGGCTAGGGGATTAAAATTCATGGCGGTGTGGCGGTAGATGACATTGCCGTAGGTGTCTGCTTTCCAGCCTTTGACTATGGCAAAGTCACCGCGTATGGATTCTTCTAAAATGTGTGGGCGGCCATTAAACATGCGCACTTCTTTGCCTTCGCCAATGGGCGTGCCGTAGCCGGTGGCGGTGTAAAAAGCCGGAATGCCTGCGCCGCCTGCACGCATTTTTTCTGCCAGCGTGCCTTGTGGGGTAAGCTCAACGTCTAGCTCGCCGTTGAGCAGCTGTTTTTCAAATAGTGCGTTTTCGCCTACATAAGAGGAGATCATTTTTTTTATTTGATGATCTTCCAACAAAATACCCAGGCCAAAGCCATCAACGCCGCAATTGTTGGAGACAATGGTTAATTGCCGGGTGCCCATTTTTTTAATTTGGGCAATCAGCCCTTCAGGAATTCCACACAGGCCAAAGCCGCCAGCGATGATGGTCATGCCATCGGTTAGACCGGCTAAGGCCTCGTCATAGGATGTGACAACTTTATTTAAACCAGCCATTGGGGTGCTCCTCTACGGTTAATGTTTTGCGGTGCAGCAGGCATGTTATAGCAGTATTTAAGGCCAATCCCAAGGTTATTTTGTGCTGTATAGGTGTAGGTGTTTTGCGGCTTGTGCCGTTGTTATTTAGCTTTGGAGGAAAATATGCTGTGTTTGAGTGATCCCTCGTTATTGATCACGCAGAGTTTGATTGGCGATGCGATGTGTGAAGGGGAGCAAAGCTGGGCGGTACACAACCCGGCTACGGAGCAGGTGATTGCCCAGGTGCGTTTAGTTAATGAAGTGAGCAGGGAGGTGGCGTTGGTCAGTGCCCAGGCGGCTCAAGTTGATTGGGCGGGTTTAAGTGGTATGGCGCGTGGCCAGATTTTACGGTGCTGGGGCGATTTAATGCGGGCCAATGAGCAAGATCTCGCCTGTCTGCTCACCCATGAACAAGGCAAACCGATCGTGGAGGCGCGTGCCGAAATTGCCTATGCCGCTGCGTATTTTCACTGGTTTGCCGGAGAGGCTGAACGGGCGTATGGCCGCAGCTTACCCGCAGGTGATGGCAAGCGGTATTGGGTAGAGCCACGGCCCTTGGGGGTTGTGGCGGCGATAACACCTTGGAACTTCCCTGCCGCCATGCTCGCCCGCAAACTGGCGGCTGCCGTTGCTGCGGGCAATGGGGCAATTGCAAAACCCGCTCTTGAAACGCCTTTTTCTGCCTTGGCGATGGTGCAACTGGGCATTCGAGCTGGGCTGCCTGCCGGATTGGTGAACGTGCTGCTCACGGATCAGGCTGAGGCGATGGGCGCATGGTTTTGCCGTGAACCGGGAATCGCAAAGATAACCTTCACTGGCTCCACCGCTGTGGGCAAATGGTTATTAGCGCGGGCAGGTGCAGAGGTTAAGCCCTGCACGATGGAATTAGGTGGCAACGCGCCTTTTATTGTTTTTGCGGATGCAGATTTAAACGCGGCGCTGGAAGGTTTTATGGCGTGTAAATTCCGCAATGCCGGACAAACCTGTATCAGTGCAAATCGTTTATTGCTGCAAAAATCTATTGCCGTGGAATTTTTAAACTTACTGCGTGCGCGGTTAAATACACTGCACTATGGTAATGGAATGAGTAATGGCGTAAACCTTGGTCCATTAATTCATGCGAAAGCCTGCAAGCGATTACAAGAAAAAATAATCAACGCGCAGAATGCCGGCGCAAGAGTTGAATGGTTTGGCGTGGATAAACGCGAACATTCGCAAGGCTCTTTTTTTGTGCCCGCGTTAGTGACCGGCGTTACACCTACTATGTATTTATTTACGGAAGAAAGTTTTGGCCCGGTGGTAGCTGTAACGGAATTTACAACTTATGAAGATGCGATTGAACTTGCCAATAAAACCCAATATGGATTAGCCGCTTATGTGTATAGCCAAAATATAACGCACATTAATAGGTGTCAGCGGCAATTACAGTTTGGCATGTTAGGGATTAATGACGCACATTTAAGCCATGTGTTTGCACCGTTTGGCGGTGTAAAAGAATCCGGTTTTGGCCGTGAAGGCGGGTTGGAAGGTATTTCACATTATCAAAGCCAGCAGTTTGTGGCTTGGGGGAATAATTTTTAAATTAAATGCGGGTGTGCCCATTAACCTAGAAACCTCAGTTGAATCACCCAAGTCTGCGCAACCCCTTGGCGCATCTAGCAAAAGTTAAAAATTTCGAACAACCAATAAGGTTGCCCTTCATTTTTAACTTTCACTATCTACACCAATGGCTTACACAGCTTTT
>JBEGTZ010000030.1:0-2796 GCA_041179125.1 Pseudomonadota bacterium
TGCTTGAACTGCTTGAACTGCTTGAACTTGAAGAGCTTGATGCAAGACCGGCACTAGAAGAACTTGATGAGCTAGAACTTGAAGAGCTTGAGCTAGACGAGAGGCCAGAACTAGACGAACTGGAGCTTGAAGAACTAGAGCTTGAGCTTGAAGAACTAGAGCTTGAAGAACTTGAAGAAGAAGTTGAACTAGAAGTGGTGCTAGCCACAGGGCGGTCAAAATAACCCTTCAACCAACGGCCAGGTGCGGTTAAGTCAGCATCCACCCAAGGGCCAGATAAAGGCGCAGTAGGCAGTAAAATAGATGATGCTTCGTCTTTGTTACCCAGTGACCAGTTAATCCAGCTCAAACCTTTTTGGTTCATAAAATCCATCCACTGTTGTGCCACTGCCATATCACTGCGCGAAGTGCCCACATCCGATGAACCCCACTCAGATACGAAAATAGCCAGCCCTGCATTCATGGCAGTTTGCACTTTGTTTTTCATCGTATTGATGTCGTGGGTTGCCGCGTAAAAGTGGAACGCATACATAATATTGCTGAAGGACAAAGGATCCTGCGCCGCCGCATCAACGTCTTGGCTCCAGTTAGGCGTACCTACAATCACCACACCGTCGGGGTCATTTTGGCGAATCGCATTAATTACCGTTGTGGCGTAAGGCTTAATACCCGAAGACCAGCTCACACTCACAGGCTCGTTACATACTTCATAAATAATGTTGGGCAAGTGGCCATAACGGCGGGAAATATCGGTAAAAAACGCGGTGGCTTCGGTGGTGTATTTGCTCGGAGTGTTGTGAATATGCCAATCCACCAACACATAAACACCGGCATTTACCGCATCATTAATGGCCATATCAACGCGCTGCATCATGGATGCTCTATCGGCCATATAACCACCCCAATAATCCGATGAATCGGTAGGGGCAAAATCTTCGATATACATCGCCAAACGCACCGCTTCAGCACCAAAAAATTCTGCACTGTACGGAATGGTTTGGCTGCCCACTAAAGGGAACCACTGCAAACCATGCGCACTAACACCTTGCAATTGAACCGCTTGGTTATTTTTATCGAGTAATTTACCGCCGCTGACGCGTAATTGGCCGTATTTACTCACCGCGTTGGATTTATAAGGGTTCACAATATTAGGAATAGCTTCGTCGCTACCTAAACTGCTGGGCACAAACGTGGAATTATTGGTTAATAAAAGTTTATCCAATTGAACGTTGGGGCCGCCTTCGCGTTGCGCCAAATAAATGGTGTGGCTGCCTGCGGTAAATGAAGCTTTATAGCCAGAATCACTCCAACCCCAAGCGGTTAAAGAAGGCGTGGCCTGCCAGCGTGTCCACGCGGCGTTATCGCTTAAATTGCTGTTGTTTTTACTAATATCATAAGGGCGCACATCAGAAGGCGAACGCATTCTGGCCCACAATTTATATTCACCCGCTTCAGGGATATAAATTTTATAAGCAATTTTACCGGCGCCATCATTGCGCGTGCTGTAATCAGGCCATTTCCACGAAGCCAAATATATTTTTTGCGAAGCGCCGGCGTCGGATTTAACCACTATAGGGTTATATTCCGCTCCAGATTCCGCTTCAACCCACACAAAGCGATCGGCAGCCAATGCAGCAGAAGAGCTAATAATACCCAGCGCAGCCAGCACACCTTTGGAAAATTTTGTAATCATGGAAAACCTACTTAATGATTAGTGAATTTGGTCTCAGTGATTGGATAATACTCGTACATTTTTTAATCTGCAAAATTAAATTCAATTAAAAAGTATGGGTTTTTAAGGGGGTTGCAGGCTTATTTTTGCTGTTATTTTGGCGTTTGAATTTTTAAGTTTTTATGTTTAATTCAAACGTCAAAAATACACCGCCGATATATATCAGCCGGTTATAGAAATTTTCAGCTTATGTCTGAATTCTATTTTTTATACACAAAACAATTTCACGCGCCAAAAATAAGCCTGGGTATTTATAAGAGCGAAAGCTTATTTAATAACTGAATTTTATTAGAATTGCTGATACTGAATAAAATGGTCTAACCGTTAGGGAAAAAATGAAGGGTTTGTGAAGCGGGTATCTTGTGTGGGGTGCGCTGGGTGGAAATGCGGCGGGTGAGCCTCAGTGGGGCGCCTAAAATCATCGTGATTATTTTTCGTATTAAAAGCTCAGCTTTGCGTATTAAAAGCTCAGCGCAATAAACATTTCACCCTATAGCGATACGATTCATCGCACCCGGCTTAATAATTAAACTTACTCATCAATTGAGCGCAATAAATTGCGCCCCTACGCAGGGATAAAACAAGAAAATAGAAATTATGCCCAATAGTGACCAATGAATAATCGCGCGGTAACTATTCAGCACTCCCAACGCATTGAGTAGAACGTAGAACGTAGGTTGGGCAGTAATGCCCAACACAACACACTCCTCGCCTGCACGCCGATATTTCAAGGCGCCGCATTCCGAGCATTTTTTACCGAAGCCCCTGCTGCGTTGGGCATTACTGCCCAACCTACAAGCACAAAGCGCCAAAAAACGGTGCCAGCAGCATCCAGCCAGGTTTCACCTAATCCCCTCGTTGAGTACAATCGGCGCCTATTGAGCCATTCACCAAGGACTACGCCGTGAACCCCCCCCTCTACCTCCACGCCTGCGACATGCTCACGCCCATCGGGCAAAACCGGAAAACCAGCGCCGCAGCCGTTGCCGCAGGTCTCAGCAGTGTTAGTGCATCCACTTACCTGAATACACAAGAATCCCCCATTCAGATGGCCCTGGTGCCCG
>JBEGTZ010000031.1:0-9133 GCA_041179125.1 Pseudomonadota bacterium
AAACCGCCCCCATTCCAACGCCTCTTCTTTTGCCGCCAGCGCATGCAATTTAAAAACGAATTCCATCGACAGGAAAAATTCATCTCTATTTATGGCATCAAACAAAAAACGCCAGGCATTGCCTTGGTTGATGGTAATGTTTTGGTCACTTAACTTATGCCCCCCAACCGTAATACCGTCTAATAACGTATTAACTTCTGGGAGTGTGAAATTAATGCCTTCCAACAACACGGAGTCATGCACTAAAACACCGATTTCGCGCCGGGCCAGCATAAGCGCCTTGGCTCTGTTGGGTTTTATATTCATGATTAAATCGTTGGAGAGCATAATCCTAAAAACCTCATACTTTTTTTATTTTTAGGCGCTCACTCGCCACGCCAACGCAGATGCAGTTGTTGCGCATGATGCATATCCCAAGTGGCCTCAAGATTCAGGCGCTCCAGGGCATCCGCTTGGGTAATCGGTTTTATTTTGGTGGCCGCAAACTCGTCCAAAAAGAATTCAATTTCATCATCAACCGCCAGGCGGGTGATTTCGGCCAGCAGCTGCGCCCGCGTTTCAGTCCTGTCGGCTGTTGCGCAACGCACTTCCTGTAAAAGCTCCACCACGCTGCACTCTTCCTCCACACACTGGTGCAGCGCATTAATTTGGGCTGGTGTGAGCGGCCCCATTAAACCGCCACCGGTTTGCCATACAGCACCAGGCTGTGCGCGGTGAGTTCATAACCCAATTCACGCGCAATTTGCTCTTGTAACTGCTCGATTTGTTCATTGTGAAACTCAATCACCTTGCCGGTTTCGGTACACACCATGTGGTCGTGGTGATTGCCGCTGTCCAACTCAAATACCGCATGGCCACCATCAAAATTGTGCCGCTCCACCAAACCGGCCTGCTCAAATTGAGTCAGCACGCGGTAAACCGTCGCCAAACCTACATCTTCACCGGCTTCTAACAGCGCTTTATAAACGTCCTCAGCGCTCACGTGGCGGTCTTGCGCCGCCTCTAACAGCTGAAGAATTTTGATGCGTGGGAGTGTGACTTTCAGCCCAGCTTTACGAAGCTCTTGGTTGCTACTCATGTGAATTCTCATTGGATTAACCCGAACGGGTAAGGAACTTATGGACAAAATGTAGCGTCTTGAGCGCGGGCCGATTTTACCTGTGATGGCATGAGCCGACTAGCAGTTGTTTGCCTGCGCAGTAAACTCGGGTATCCTGCGCCACTTTTGTTATCCCTGTGAGAAAAATACATGCCTTTAGTTTCGCGAAGCCTAGCCCTAAGCCTTGTTTTCATGCTTCTTACAAGCCTAAGCGCTGGCTGCTCGCGCCTGAGTTTCCCCCTGGTGTACCGCATTAACGTGCAACAGGGCAACATTTTGGATCAGAAAAAACTCGATCAACTCAAAATAGGTATGACCAAACGCCAAGTGCAATTTCTTTTAGGCTCACCGCTACTGGTTGACACCTTTAATAGCGAGCGCTGGGATTACCTTTATAGCGTCCGGCGCGGGGATAAAGTATTGGGCGAAAAACGCTTCACCGTATTTTTTGCCAACGACGCACTGGCGCGTTACGAAGGGGATGTTGGCCCAGGCAAGACCGCTATTGAAGATCCGAAATTAGACGAACGTATGCCCACACCGCAAGAGCAGGCTGAAATTAACGCCAACTCTAAAGGCAATACTAAAAAACCCAAGTAACTATTCAGCACATTTTTTCGTCATCCCCGCCTGCGTGGGGATGACGTGAATCAAATAGAAAGAATAGTTACCAACCCAAATAAAGCGTTCACCTAAAAATATGAGGTGGTGCAGAAGAACACAGGGTAAGAAAAACAAACGGGGGGTAATTCACAGGGAACAAAAGAACGTTTGAACGGAGGTGGATCAAGGGCCGTGCAGCCCGATAACACTACAAAAGTATATCCAAGCGGCTGGCAAACTTCTCCGCCAGCTGTTTAACCATGTCAGCCGGTGCGCGCATCACAACGTCAAACGCCATCAGCACAGGCAATTTCCCTTCTTGCAGCTCACCTTCTTTTATAGGCGCTTCCACCGCGTAGGAAAACGCCAAATTAACTGCATTGACATTGGTATTAGCATTGGCATTGCCCCCAACGCTGGGCAATTCAGACAAACCAACAAAGGGCTGAACTTCGCCCAATTTCAGCGATACACGCAGTTCTTTGGCGATACGCGGCAATATAACCGGCACCAGCACCCCCGCTAACTGCACCAGCATATTTTCATGGTCTTCAGTGTCAACGCAGTCGCGATCCAGTAACGAGGCATAGGTAGCCAGGCTTTTGGGGTCAATTGCAATAAACAACCAGCCCACCTGCCCCAACGCGGCATATTCCTGCACACAACAACAAAACGCGTCCGAGCGAACAAATTTGCAGTGTTTATTTAAATCTTGAATTGAAACCTGGTTTACCTGCGGCACACTCAATTGAATAAAGCACTGCGTCACAGCGCTCAAGGCCTTCGCACCATCACCCATAGCCAAATTAACCAATTCCTTTAACTGGTCGCGATGGGAATCATCAAGCCAACTAGCAAACGGTACAGTCATAGGTTCCCCCTAAAGCAGGCCAAATTTCTCCAAAGTTTCCGTCAGTTTTTCAGTGCTGACGGGTTTTTTGATGAAATCCAGCGCGCCCAACGCCATCACTCTATCCCTGGCCTGGGGTTGAATATCACCTGAAATCACAATAACCACACTTTTTAAATCTTTTTTACGAATGTTCTCCAGCACCTCAAACCCGTCCATTTCAGGCATGGTTAAATCCAGGAACATCATCTCACCCTTACCCTCATTGATCGCCGCAAGGGCTTCCAAACCGTTGGTAGCAAACGTGATGTCCACCTCCCAACTGGGCGGCAAAGACTTCGCCACCTGCTTGCGGGCCATGCTGGAGTCATCGCAAATTAATAGGGGTATTGCCATAGGCCAATACTCTTAAGTTGGTTACAGGCTGAGTATAGACAGAGTTTGCAAAAGGCGGCGGGGTGCTTGTTGATTGGGCTGATCTAACCTGGGAGCACATTTTGTCTGTCGGGCTTTAGCCGACCTCGGGCATAAGCCCGATCCGGTAGTACTTGCTGGCAGGGGGCGGGCTGAAACCCGCCCCACGAGCGGTTAAGATCCTAACTCTGCGCTGAATAGTTACCTATTTTCTAACATAGCCGAGCACTCACAATGTTTTATCGGGCTGGGCAATAACTGCCCAACCTGTATGCCGCAGTTATTTCTTGCGATAACGGATCAAAATATCCCCCGTATCCACGCTTTGAAGCACAGATTTTTCTTTGGTTATTTCAAGAATTTTATCTAGGATCTTCTCAATTTTCGTTCCATCCGAATACGCGGCATCGGTAATAAAGAGCATGTTTTCTTCAATGCGCCAGCGGCTGGTGAACTCCGTGCGGCTTAAGACTTTTTTAACTCCGAGCGCATCAATTACGGTGTCGGTCATGTAACCCGAGGCGGTGCCATCTGCTTTGTAGGTTTTTTCAAAATAAGATCGGCTGCCATCCGGGTTTTGTTCATCAAAATACCAAGTTCCAACGATTGTTTTACTGAAATTATTTTTTGTGCTTGGCATTTGAGAGCAGGCAACCAAAACAATTAAAGCGAATACAGCAATCAGTTTTTTCATAAATCACCCATTATTTTGAGTTGAATTAATAATTTTGTTGTAATAAAAAACCCGCCGAAGCGGGTTTTTTATTTAAAGCACAAACCTTACATGGCAACAGTGGTTATTTCCACCGCCGCGATGCGTTTGCCTTCATCCGCCGCCGCCTGGTAACTGGCAATTTCATTGAAATTTAAGTACCGGTAAATATCCGCGCCCATGCTATTAATTTTGCTGGCATAGCTTAGGTATTCTTCTGGCGTAGGTAGTTTGCCCAAAACCGCTGCAATGGCCGCTAATTCAGCCGAGGCTAAATACACGTCGGCGCCTTCACCTAAGCGGTTGGGGAAGTTGCGGGTGGAGGTGGATACCACGGTGGAGTTGGTGGCCACACGGGCTTGGTTGCCCATGCACAGGGAGCAGCCGGGCATTTCGGTGCGGGCGCCTTTGGCGCCGTAGATGCCGTAGTAGCCTTCTTCCATCAATTGGTGTTGATCCATTTTGGTGGGCGGGGCGATCCACAGGCGGGTGGAGAGTGGCTCTTTGGTGGAGGCCAATAATTTACCGGCGGCGCGGAAGTGGCCGATGTTGGTCATGCAGGAGCCGATAAACACTTCGTCGATTTTGGCACCGGCTACTTCGCTGAGGATTTTCACATCGTCTGGGTCGTTGGGGCAGGCGAGGATCGGCTCTTTGATGTCGGCGAGGTCAATGTCGATGATGGCGGCGTATTCAGCGTCGGCGTCGGCTTCCATTAATTGCGGGTTGGCGAGCCAATCTTCCATTTTGCGGGCGCGGCGTTCGATGGTGCGTACATCACCGTAGCCTTGCTCAATCATCCAACGCAGCATGGTGATGTTGGATTTTAAGTATTCGATGATGGGTTCTTTGGCGAGCTTCAAGCTGCACCCGGCGGCGGAGCGCTCGGCGGAGGCGTCGGAGATTTCAAAGGCTTGCTCTACTTTGAGGTTCGGCAGGCCTTCTACTTCTAAGATGCGGCCTGAGAAGATGTTCTTCTTGCCCTTTTTCTCCACGGTTAATAGGCCCGCTTTGATGGCGTAGAGCGGGATGGCGTTGACCAGATCGCGCAGGGTGATGCCCGGCTGCATCTCACCTTTAAAGCGCACCAGTACGGATTCGGGCATATCCAGCGGCATCACGCCGGTGGCGGCGGCGAAGGCTACAAGGCCTGAACCGGCTGGGAAAGAGATGCCGATAGGGAAACGCGTGTGGGAGTCGCCGCCGGTGCCTACGGTATCCGGCATTAACATGCGGTTGAGCCAGGAGTGGATGATGCCGTCGCCTGCGCGCAGGGACACGCCGCCGCGCGTCATGATGAAATCCGGCAATGTGTGCTGGGTTTGGATGTCCACTGGTTTGGGGTAGGCGGCGGTATGGCAGAAGGACTGCATCACCAAATCAGCCGAAAAGCCCAGGCAGGCTAAGTCTTTGAGTTCGTCGCGGGTCATGGGGCCGGTGGTGTCTTGGCTACCCACGGTGGTCATTTTGGGTTCGCAGTAGGTGCCGGGGCGGATGCCGTTTACGCCGCAGGCCTGGCCCACCATTTTTTGCGCCAGGGTAAAGCCTTTGCCGCTGTCTGCTGGAGCTACTGGGGTGCAGAACAGGGTGGAGGCGGGCAGGCCCAAGGATTCGCGGGCTTTGCCGGTGAGGCCTCGGCCAATGATCAGGTTGATGCGGCCACCGGCGCGTACTTCGTCTAATAACACGTCGGATTTCAGGCTGAACTCACTGAGTACTTCGCCGGTTTCAGAGAGGATTTTGCCGTCGTAGGGGCGCACTTCAATTACGTCGCCCATGTTGATTTTGCTGACTGGTGCTTCAAAAACTAAGGCGCCAGCGTCTTCCATAGTGTTGTAAAAAATAGGCGCCACGTTGTTGCCAATACACACGCCGCCAGTGCGCTTGTTGGGTACGCCAGGCATGTCGTCACCGAAGAACCAAAGCACGGAGTTGGTGGCGGATTTACGTGAGGAGCCGGTGCCGACTACATCGCCTACGAATGCCACGGGAATACCTTTGGCTTTTATCGCGGCGATTTGGGTTAACGGGCCTTTCGCACCTTGCTCGTCGGGGGTTAAACCCTCACGGGCCATTTTGTACATAGCTAAGGCGTGCAGCGGGATATCCGGGCGGCTCCAGGCGTCGGGAGCGGGGGAGAGGTCATCGGTGTTGGTTTCGCCGGTGACTTTAAATACCGCGAGCTTGATGGAATCAGCTACAGCGGGTTTGGAGGTAAACCACTCGGCATCTGCCCAGCTTTGCAGCACGGCTTTGGCGTGTGTGTTCCCTGCACGGGCTTTTTCTTCTACGTCGTGGAAGCGGTCGAACATTAATAGCGTGTGTTTTAACTCTTCAGCGGCGAGGGCGGCTAATTCGCTGTTATCTAATAATTCGATCAGGCTTTCGATGTTGTAGCCGCCGTGCATATTGCCTAACAAGGACACACCTAAGGCTGGGCTTATAAGTGGGCTTTTGGCTTCACCCTTAACTAAAGCACTTAAAAAACCGGCTTTTACGTAAGCCGCTTCATCCACCCCAGGCGGCACACGGTTGCTGATTAAATCAACCAAAAAGGCTTCTTCACCCGCAGGTGGCGCTTTTAACAGTTCAACTAAAGAAGCCACTTGAGCGGCGTTGAGCGGTTGGGGGGGAATTCCTAAGGCAGCACGTTCAGCGACGTGGGCGCGGTAAGCTTCAAGCACAGGTGTATCCTCATTTTTAGGGAAATATTACTCAAGCAAGCAGGATCGTGGCTGTTGAGACTATCGGTCGATTAGCCAATGCGGTACCGATGGCAAAACCGCAGTTACATCGCCAAAGCCTAGCAGGAGCCAGGCCAAAATGGCGGGCGGATTCTACAGGAAAGGTTTTGGGCTGTTAAGTTAAGCAGCCATGTCTGTTTTTTTGCGCGTTACTGAATAAAGAAATGGCTAAATTTGATGCAAAACCCAGCTTGGGTTCACTGCTGTTGTATTTTTCGGGCAAATTGGCACGATTTCGTGTATCGTGCAGCGCAATTTTCACCCCAGCTTATAGAGAGTGCTATGACTGACTTATCCTTGTACAGAAACATCGGTATCTTCGCCCACGTAGACGCCGGCAAAACCACTACTACCGAGCGCATCCTTAAGCTGACCGGTAGAATTCACAAAATCGGTGAGGTTCACGAAGGTGAATCCACCACCGACTTCATGGCACAAGAAGCCGAGCGGGGGATTACCATCCAATCCGCTGCCGTTAGCTGCTTCTGGAAAGGCTGCCGTTTTAACGTTATCGACACCCCAGGCCACGTTGACTTCACCGTTGAAGTGTACCGCTCGCTCAAAGTATTAGACGGCGGCATCGGTGTATTCTGTGGTTCCGGCGGTGTAGAGCCACAATCCGAAACCAACTGGCGCTACGCCAACGACTCCAAAGTATCGCGTTTGATCTTCGTGAACAAACTCGACCGCATCGGCGCCGACTTCCTGCGCGTGACCGACCAAGTGAAAAAAGTTCTCGGCGCCAAGCCGCTGATCATGACTCTGCCCATTGGCCGCGAAGATACCTTTGTGGGCGTGGTGGATCTGCTTACACGTAAAGCCTACATCTGGGATGAAACCGGGCAACCTGAAAACTACAACATCACCGATATTCCAGCGGACATGCTCGACGACGTTGAAATGTACCGCGATCAAATGGTGGAAACCGCCGTTGAGATGGACGACGAATTATTGATGGCGTATATGGAAGGCGAGCAGCCCTCCATTGAAGACATCAAGCGCTGTATCCGTAAGGGCACCTTAGAATTGGCCTTCTTCCCCACCTACTGCGGTTCTGCCTTTAAAAACAAAGGTATGCAACTGTTGTTGGACGCGGTAGTGGACTACTTGCCCGCACCACACGAAGTAAACCCACAGCCTTTAACTGACGAAGAAGGCAACGCCAACGGTAAATTCGCCATTGTGTCCGCCGATGAACCCTTCCGCGCCCTGGCGTTTAAAATCATGGACGACCGCTTCGGCGCGCTAACCTTCGTGCGTATTTACTCCGGTAAACTCGCCAAAGGTGACAACATCCTGAACTCCTTCACCGGCAAAACCGAGCGCGTAGGCCGCATGGTGGAAATGCAAGCCAACGAGCGCAACGAACTGAGCAACGCTGAAGCGGGCGACATCATCGCTATCGTAGGCATGAAAAACGTACAAACCGGCCACACATTGTGCGACCCGAAACACGAATGCACCCTTGAAGCTATGGTGTTCCCAGAGCCAGTAATCTCCATCGCTGTGGCGCCAAAAGACAAAGGTTCAACCGAGAAAATGGGTATCGCCATCGGCAAAATGGTGGCAGAAGACCCCACCTTCCGCGTGGAAACCGACCAAGACTCCGGTGAAACCATCCTTAAAGGCATGGGTGAATTACACCTCGACATCAAAGTGGACGTGTTAAAGCGTACCTACGGCGTTGAGCTGGTAGTGGGCCAACCACAAGTGGCCTACCGCGAAACCATCACCCGCGAAATCGAAGACAGCTACACCCACAAAAAGCAATCCGGTGGTTCGGGCCAGTACGGTAAGATCGACTACCGCATCCGCCCCGGTGAGCCAAACACCGGCTTCACCTTCAAAACCACTGTGGTGGGCGGTAGCGTTCCGAAAGAATTCTACCCCGCCATTGAAAAAGGCTTTAAATCCATGATGGATACCGGCCCCTTGGCTGGCTTCCCCGTGTTGGACGTTGAAGTTGACCTGTTCGACGGTGGCTTCCACGCCGTGGACTCCTCGGCCATTGCGTTTGAAATCGCCGCCAAAGGCGCCTTCCGTCAATCTATGCCCAAAGCTGGCCCACAACTGCTTGAACCCATCATGAAAGTGGATGTGTACAGCCCAGAAGACCACGTAGGTGACGTAATCGGTGACTTAAACCGCCGTCGCGGCATGATCACCAGCCAAGAAGCCAACATCACTGGCGTGCGCATCAAAGCCAACGTTCCTTTGGCGGACATGTTCGGCTACATCAGCACCCTACGCACCATGACCTCTGGTCGCGGCCAGTTCTCCATGGAGTTCTCACACTACTCTCCATGCCCGAACAACGTAGCGGATGCGGTTATTGCCAAAGAAAAAGAGAAAAAAGCTGCGCTTAAGAAGTAATTCTTAACCCGTCGCTTCTTGAAGCTAAAAAGCCCCGTCTGTGGAAATAGGCGGGGCTTTTTTGTGGGCGGGTGGTTTGGGTGGCAGAAAAAACCACCCCGCCCTTCGGGCACCCCTCCAAAGAAGGGGAATTTAGAGCGGTTTTGAGTGGTGTGCCTAACATGCAGAGGCGGAGTGACGGGACTGTTATCGAGATTGCGCCTGTGTTTCCAATTTCAACCTAGAAACCTCAGTTGAGCGCCCAAAAGCTGTGTAAGTCATTGGTGCGGATAGTGAAAGTTAAAAATGAAGGGCAACCTGATTGGTTGTTCGAAATTTTTAACTTTTGCTAGACGTGC